>JBGGMZ010000376.1:0-13777 GCA_041287745.1 Chthoniobacter sp.
CGGTCCAGAATCATCTGGCCCGCGAGGTGAAAACCACGGTGAGCATCGCCGGCCCAGGCGGCGCCACGGCCTCCAAGCCGCTCGTGTTGCCCCAGATGGGCCAGGTGCAGGACATGGTTGTCTTCACGCCGCAGACCGAGGGCGAAGGCGATTACACCGTGCGCCTGCCGGTCGAGCCGGAGGAGGTTTTCCCGGCGAATAACGAGCGCGCCTTTCACCTCGCCGTGCGCAAGGAGACACTCAAGGTGCTCGTCGTCGATTCGCAGCCGCGCTGGGAATTTCGCTACCTGCGCAATGCGCTCATGCGCGACTCCGGTGTGGCGGTCAATATCGTGCTCTATCACCCGGAAATCGGCATGGGTGAAGGCGTCGGCTATCTAAAAGAGTTTCCCCAGAAGCGCGAAGACCTGCAGGGCTACGACGTCATCTTCCTTGGTGATGTCGGCATCGGCGGCGGCATGCTGACGCCGGAAAATGCGACCATGCTGCGCGGCCTGGTAGAACAACAAGCCAGCGGTCTCGTCTTCCTCCCAGGTCCACTCGGCCGCCAAAAATCGCTCGCGGATTCCGCACTGGCGGATCTCATCCCGGTCGAAACGGATTATGCCAAGGGCACCGGTTTCGCCAGCGGCGCGGAAGCGCGGCTCGATCTCACTTTCCGCGGACGGGACCACTGGCTGACCATGCTGGCGACGGATCCCTCGGCCAACCAGGCCGTTTGGCGCGGGCTGCCCGGTTTCTATTGGTACGCCCCGGTCCTGAAATCAAAACCCGGCGCGGAAGTGCTCGCCGTCCACGAAGCCGCCCGGAACCAATACGGCCGCATCCCGTTGCTCGTCACACGCAGCTCGGGCAACGGCAAGGTGCTCTACATGGGCACCGATTCCGCGTGGCGCTGGCGCAAGGGCGTGGAGGATACCTATCACTATCGCTTCTGGGGGCAGGTGGTGCGCTGGATGGCCCACCAACGCCACCTCTCGCAGGATGAAGGCGTGCGCTTCTTCTACGCACCGGAAACACCGAAACGTGGCGACAAAGTGCGGCTCAACGCCACGGTTCTCGACAAGCTTGGCATCCCGATCAGCGAAGGCAAAGTGGCCGTCACCCTCACCGCGCCGAGCGGCACGAGCGAGACGCTCGATCTCGCCGCCGAGAATGCCGAGTGGGGCGTGCACACCGGGCAATTCATTCCTCGCGAAGGCGGCAAATACGACGTGGAGGTAAAATGCGAATCCGCCGGCCGTCGACTGAAGACCCAACTCGAAGTGACCGTGCCCACGCTGGAAAAAGTCGGCCTCCCGGCGAAGCTGGATGTGCTCCGCGAGATCTCCGCGCTCACGGCTGGCAAATTCGGCAGCCCGGCCGATCTCCCCAAGATGATCAGCAGCCTGAGCCTGCTCCCCGAGCGCAAGCCCGAGGAGCGCCGCTTCCGGCTGTGGTGCGATCCGTGGTGGTGCGCGGCGCTGCTGGGGCTGTTTACGGCTTACTGGGTCGGGCGGAAAATTGGAGGGCTGACGTGAGCACCCAAATAAACAAGAGGCGTACCCCGTCTACGAATTGTGAGAGCCGCTCTCACCCTCTGAAAATGCGCTATTTCACTTGTCGAAAACTCAGCTAACATAGACCCGCCATGAACGCGTTTACCCTGCCCGATTCGTTGGTCACGCAACTCCGCGCTTACGAGGCGCGATTGCGACGCATGGAGACACTCGCAGCGGTGGCGGGTGGTGTCGTTGGGCTGCTCGCGACTTTTGTCCTGCTATTCGTGGCCGATCGATTCGTCGATACCCCTCGAATTGCCCGCACGTTTCTCACGTTGAGCGGCGGCGTGCTGGCGGCGTGGTTTGCGCAAGCCTGGGCAGCACACTGGCTGTGGCATCGGCGGGGGCCGGCGCAGCTGGCCAAGCTCCTCCAGCGCCATTTCAAGACGCTCGGCGATCGGTTGCAGGGCATTATTGAGCTGACCGAGACGGAGAATCTGCCGCCGAACATTTCGCCGTCGCTGCTGCGCGCGGCGATTCACCAGGTGGCGGATGAATCCTCCCGCTTCAATTTCCGTAGCGCCGTGCCGGTGCGTCCGGCGCGCCGCTGGGCGCTGGCGGCTGCGCTGATTGTAGCGCTGACCGCCGCGCCATTCGTCTTCGTGCCAAAGGCAGCGACCAACGCGCTCGCCCGCTGGATCCATCCATGGTCGCAGATTGATCGCTATACTTTCGCCAGCATCGACGATCTGCCCAACGAACTGGTGGTCGCGCACGGCGAGCCATTCGAGATCGAATGCGGGCTGAAGGCGGACTCCGCATGGAAGCCGGACACGGCGACCGCACGCCTCGCACACCTCGATCCGCAACAGGTGAAGTTCGAAAATGGCCGCGCCGTTTTCAAGATCACCGGCCAGACGGAAAACAGCACGCTCGCGTTGCGAGTCGGTGACGCCACGCGCGACATCGCGATCAAGCCGCTGCATCGCCCGGAAATGAAGGAACTGGCCGCACACGTGGATCTGCCCCCGTATCTCGGCTACCCGTCGGCCACGGTCCCGATCCAGGGCGGCAGTGCAGAATTCCTCGACGGCAGCAAAGTCAGCTTCGCGGGCAAGACGAGCCGCGCGCTGAAAAATGCCGACATGAAAGCGGCCAAGGATGAAGCCCCGGCCAATATCAAGGAAGAGACTTTCACCACGCCGGCCAAGACGGTAGCCGACATTGGCACCGAGGCGATCTTCCGCTGGGCCGATAGGCACGGGCTCACACCGACGCAGCCGTACACCCTCCGAGTGAACACGACCAAAGACGCCGAGCCGCGCGTGGAACTGCAGGGACTCGACCAAGAGACTGCCATTCTGCCAAACGAAGTGCTCAAGCTGAACCTCGCCTCGAGCGACGACTACGGCCTGAAGGAAGCGTGGATCGGCTGGTCGGTGCACGGGCTGGATTCGAAAGGCAACAATCTCGGCAAAGGCGACGCCGCTCACATGGCGGGTGGGCAAATGAAAAAGGAGTTGAATGCGCCGATGGATTTCACGCCGGCGTTTTACAAGGTGCCCGAGGACAGCGTGGTGGAAATCGCTGGGTATGCGCTCGATTACTTCCCCACGCGCAAGCCGGCGGAATCCTGGAAATACACCGTCTACGTGCTGAGCCCGGCGAAACACGCCGAGCACATCCGCGAGCGGATGGACCAGGTGCTAAAGCAGCTCGACGAGCGCATCCGCGATGAAGAGCGCCAGCTCGACGAGGCCAAGGCAATCGCCGAGGACAAAAAGAATCTCGCGGAAGAAAAAGCCGGAGAAGACATCAAGCACGTCGAAGCCAGCGAGCGCGCGAACGAAGCCGCGCTGAAAAAGATGACCGAGGAGATGCACAACATCATGCGCGACGCGATGCGGAACAAGGAGATCCCCGAGGGCACCCTGGCGGACTGGCAGAACATCTCCGACAAGCTCGAGCAGAAGGCCGACCCACCCATGCAGCAGGCGGCGGAATCGCTCCAGCAAGGCGCGCAGCAGCCGGGCGCTCGCGAATCGCAGCTCGCCCAAGCGCAGAAGCAGCAGCAGGAAGCGCTCGAGGCGATGCGCGATGCCGCGAAGAAGATGAACACCGCGAATGAAAATCTCTACGCGCGCAATTTCTACAACCGCATGCGAGCCGCAGCCGCAGCCGAGCACAAGATTTCGGATGGCCTGAAAGGCCTCGCCCGCGACACCGCCGGCATGAAGACCGACGAGATCACGCCCAAGCAGCTCAAGGACTTCAGCCTCACCGCAGACAAGCAGACGACCAATACCAAGGACGTGGACGGCATTTCCAACGACATGGCGACCTTCGTTAAACGCGTGCCGAATGAAAAGTACGAGGCCGTGCAAAAAGAGATGGCGGAAAAGAAAGTAGTGGCGGAACTAACCGAGCTCGCGGGCTTCGTGCGCCAGAACCTCGGGCTGAAATCCGTGGGCCGCGCCCGCCAGTGGGGCGACCAACTCGACGAATGGGCCACGATGCTGCAGAGCGAGTGCAATTGCCAGGGCGGCGGCGGGGAGATGGACCCGGATGTGATGGAATTCATGGTCTCGATGGTACGCGCGGCAGTGGTGCAGGACGGCATCCGCGACCAGACGCAACTGGTCGATGGCACGAAGGAAACCAACACGCGCTACGGCGAGGATTCAAAGAAACTCGCCGAGCAGCAGGGAGACCTGCAAGGGATCCTCGGCGGGCTGCTGCAGAAGATCATGTTCGACGGCGTGCCGAAGACGCTGACCGATCCGCTCGCCGCCACGCAACCGGCGGGACAATCGAAGTTCGAGAAATTCAGACCGTCCATCGAGGCTGCGCTGAAGCTGGCGGGTGAAGTTTCCGACGACCTGAGCAAGCCGCAGACCGATGCCGAGGTCGTGAGCGTCGAAAGCACGATCATCGAGATCCTCGTGCCGCCGGACAAGAAGGGCGGCAAGGGCTCCGCTCAGCAAAAGATGATGCAGCAGATGATGGCGCAGGCAACGAAAGCGAAGAAAGCCGGCGGCAACAACAGCAAGTCGTCGAGCAGCTTTGCCGGCGACGCCACTACGGGCGTAGTCGCGAAGGATGCCACTGGTGCGCGTCGTGTGGAGAAAACCGGCGGCGCGGGCAACGCAGGTGAATGGCCCGAGGAATTCCGCGATCAATTGCAGGCCTACTTCCAGCAACTGGAAAACAATAGCAACAACGGTAACAGCAACAATAGCGGCGGCAAATAGGAGCGCCGATACTCCGCGGCATGAACCGACACCGGCCACGGCAGGCGCGCCGATGAAGACTCGATCTATTCCAGTCTCGATGCTTCGTCCGCTCCTTCTCGGCGCCGCACTGCTTTCCACTGCGCTGGCGCAAGATGAGATCAGCTTGCCTGCGGACACGAACCTCTTCGGCGGCGACCTTTCCCAGCAGGAGTCGGGCGCCTCTCCCCGCCCGGGCAAGGGAGGCCAGCCCAACCTGGCCCGGGAAGGCTACGGGCAGACACTGGTCTTCAAGGACGGGCGCGAATTGCGCGGAGAAGTCGTGGAAATCAACGGGGAGCAAATTATCTGGAAGCGGCCGGACGCGAGCCAGCCGCTCCGTTTCATGCGCAGTGAAGTGCGGCGGATCGTGACGGGAAGCTCGGATCGGAGCTCGCAGAATTTCCTCCAGCGTGTCTTCGCCAATCAAGGCGGCAAGCAGGCAAAAAAATCCGGCAAGCCCTCGCCCGTGACATTGAAGCTTCCCGGCGGCGACTGGCTCTTCGGCAAGGCCACCAGCGTGGATGGGCAGACCCTGAGCGTACAGCTCGGCGAGATTTCCCAACTGACCGTCCCGCGCGCGAAAATCGAGTGGATGCATTTCGGCGAAGCGCCCGCGCCCGCCTTTGGCTTTTCCGGCTCCACGCTGGACATGGAAGGATGGCTGCCTGCCAATGCCACGATGGAACTCGTCGATGGCACGTTGAACGTAAAGGGTTCCCCCTGGCTCGGCCGTAATATCAATCAAACCGATTCGTTCGAAATTTCTTTCGAGCTGCCCGCCGACGCCGAGGAAGGCACGCGGCTGTGGCTGCAACCTTTCGGACCCCAGCCCAATTGCTATGGGCAGGGCACGGCGGAAATCCGCTTCGGGCGAAAAGAGATTTCCCACATGCTCTTCCTGGACAAATTCGCCCGCATCAAAGAACCGCTGCCGAAGGAGAGCCTGGAGGAACAAGGGCCGGCCAAATATCGCGTCTTTTACAGCGAGGACGGGAAGCGAGTATCGGTACTGCGCAACGGGAGGAAAGTCGGCGACTGGACATACCTTGAGAATAAAGATCCTGCGGGCAACGCGGTGGTTGCGCGGGAATTTCGTTTCAACGGCATTTGCTTCGATCACGAAAATCAGGACCTCAGCAAACCGCTCAAGTTCACCCAGCTGCGCATGCTGCCATGGAATGGGGTGCTGCCGCAGGCCGGACAAGCGGACGACGACCAGGACCATTTCACCCCACCAAAGGGTGCAACCGTTTCCGGGAAACTCGAATCCCTGACGGAAAAGGAACTCACCTTTTCCGGCACGAAACAGCCAACCGAGTCCGGCACCTTTCTCCGATTTCCCCAGTTGAAAAATGCCGCCTTCGCCGACGTGGAAGCAAAACTCGATTTTGGCCAGCAAGGTGAATTCACCGCCCGACACCTCGTGGTGCACGATGGAAAAGTGCATTGCGAGACATCCTTCGCCAGCGACTTGGAACTGCCGCTCACCGCCCTGCAGCGTCTCACTTTCCCGGCGCAGGCGTCACCTGCCTCCGCCATCACCGATGTCGTTGTCTTCAAGAATGGCGACGAGCTTCCCGGCAAGGCTCTCTCGGTCGGATTTCCCGGACTCGTGCGCTGGCGCACGGCCAATGGACAGGAGGTGAACTTCGACTCCACCCGCATCGCCGGCCTGCGACTGGCCGCCGATGGCAAAGCGGCGGAAGCGAACAAGATCGAAAATAGCGCCGCCATGATCGAGTTGCGAAACGGGGAGCGGCTCCCCGGCAAACTCCTCGCGCTGGATGACAAACAATTGCGCCTGGAGCACGCGCAATTCGGCCCGCTGGCGCTGGATCGCACCCACATCTGGCACCTCTTCCCCAACGCGCAGCTCCAGGCATCCGATGGAGGGCTCACTCCTGGCGGCTGGAAGTGGACCGACCCGGGGGCAAAGGTGGAGAACCGCCCGAAGACAACCATGGAGTCCGCTCGCTGGGTTCACCTCGACGGCACTTACTTCATCCGCAACTCGGGCAATGTGTCCTACTTCGACGTCAGCACCATGGCCGGGCTGGAACACCAGATCAGCACCGACATGGAAAGGTTCGAGGTGCGCGTGGAAACGACCGGGCTCGGAGGACAGGCGGGCAATTTTCTCATGGCGCTCATTGGGAAAAACACAACCACGCTGAATGCCACGCTCTCCTATAGCGAGCTGCAGGCGGTGGTCATGAATCCGCAGGGAAACCGCCCCAACTGGCGCGAGATTCCCCTGCAGGAAAAGCTCGGCGTCAACAACACCCATCGCGCCATGCGTCTCTTCGTGGATACGAAAGCGGGCACTTGTGATTTCGTGATCAATGGCGTGCATCTCGCCCGCCTTGGGGCCGAGAAAAGTGAGCGTCTGCAGAAGGCTCAATACACCGCCCGCCTCGTGCCGTATCCCAATCAAACTTCGGTCTTCTCCAATCTCTGGCTCGGACCGTGGAATGGGGAATTGCCAATCAGCGAAACGGAACCTGCCGGCACCACCGCGCTGGCCAACGGAGACGTGGCTCCCGGCATTCCGAAGTGCCTGCGCGAAGGCAGGCTCGCGATCGACAGCGAACTGGGCGAACTCAGTTTTCCGCTGGAGAAAACCCTCGCACTGGACTTCGGTGGCGCAATGGAAGCCAGGCGCGCGCCGGCCCGCCTGCGGCTCGCCGATGGCACCACGATCAATGTGGAGACGTTTCAGTGGGAAGGCGCGGAACTCACCGCGCATAGCGGCACCCTCGGCGATCTCCGTCTGCCTGCGGATACCATCCAGGAAATCATTTTCGATCCCGCGCCGCCTCAGCCTCCGATGGCCGTGTTGCCGAAAGCGCTCGCGCAAAAGCGCGCGAAAGAGAACACGCGCATCCTCCCCGACAGATGAAATTCCACTCTGCCACCCGCGCTCTCGCGCCGCGTTCGAAACCATGATCCGATGCCACCCGGAAAGAAGCCTGTGATACCCTCGACTTGCCTCATGAACGCCGCACCTCATCGCCTGATCCGGATCTGCACCGCCGCCATCCTGGCCACGGCCCTGCCGCTGCAAGCGCAAGACCTCAATGTCTACCGCGGCACACAGGTGGCGCCGCAGGTCGAGCGCGTCTACGACCGCGGCCTGCAGTACCTTGTAAAAACGCAGACCGATGACGGCTCCTTTCCCGGCAATTACGGCCGCGAGCCCGCCACCGCAGCACTGTCGATGCTCGCGATGTTTGCCCATGGCGATGACCCGAACTACGGCCCCTACGCGAAGCCGATCAAGCGCTGCCTCGACTACCTGCTAAAGAGCACCGACGGGAACACCGGCTACATCGGCAGCTCGATGTACAATCACGGCTTCAGCACGCTCGCCCTCGCTGAGGCCTACGGCGCGGTGCAGGATGAGCGCATCGGTCCCGCGCTGAAAAAAGCCGTGGAGCTCATCCTGACCTCGCAGGAAAAGAATCGCTTCAAGGCCTGGCGCTACACCCCGGACTCGAAGGATGCGGACTCCACGGTGAGCGGAGCGTGTTTCGTGGCACTCATCGCAGCGCGCAATGCCGGCTTGCGCGTGCCGGACGGCGCCATCGAAGGTGCGCTGAAATTCTACACGGATTGCCAGCAACCCGGCACCGGTAGCATCGGCTACACACCCGGCTCCGGCGCCAACGGCACCGCGACCACCGCGATCGGTGTGGCCGTCTATGCCTATGCCCGCAAGAAGGACCAGCCGACCTTCATCAAGGCGCTCTCCTCGCTCAAAAAGAGCGATGAGGAAAATGGCGGCGGCTACCCCTTCTACGGCGAGTATTACGCCTCGCAGGCGCTCTTCCAGAGCGACGTGAAGGCGTGGGAAACCTGGAATGACAAGCGCGTGCAAAAGCTTGCCGATACGCAGAACGAAGATGGTAGTTGGGATGCCAGTCTCGGTGGACCGCTCTCGACAGCGTTTGGGCTGCTATCCATCGCGCTTAGTTATCGCTATCTACCTATTTACGAGCGATAGTTTTTCCCTATCATGCGCCTTCGATCCTCCTCCACTTGCGCGCTCGTCCTGCTGGCGCTCACGGCGCATCCGGGGCCTGCGGCGGCGCAGGTGATCATCCAAAGGCGAGGCGCAGTCGTCAACCAGGGGGAAATCATTTTCCTCTCGGACGGGCAGACCGCCGCCAAGGTGGAAGCGGATCCCGCCGGGCCGCACCTGATCGAGTTCTTCGACGGCAGATTGCTGCACGGCACGCTCGAATCGCTGGATCTCACCCGCCAGGAAATGACGTGGAAGCGCAGTGACGCCTCTGCACCGCTGACGATTTCCACCGCCCAGATCAGTCGATTGACATTTGTTCCGACCGCTGTCGCGGTGAATGATAACTCTCCGGGCATTTCGGGGCTGGAGCCAAACGGCCCACAACGTTCGGCGAAGGATGACAAGATTCACGGCACAGTGAAATTCGTGGGCGGCGACTGGCTCGCCGCGGAGGTCACAAATATCCAGGACAACAAAGTCCATCTCAAGCTCGGCGATGGTTCCCCGCTCGCCGTAGACCGCGCGCAAGTGGACTGGATTTACTTTTCCAAGAGCTTCGCCTCAGAGTGCTACGATGGACCGACGAGCCTTTCCGGATGGTCCGGCAACGGCTGGACGTATCGCGATGGAGCGTTGCGGGCCACGACGCCGGCGCAGCTCACGCGCAACTTCGCCGCGCTCCCTGACCAAGTGGAATACGATCTCACGATCGACCAGGGAAACTTGATGACGGCCTTCAATCTCACGCTGCACGGGCGGGTCGGCAATTCGTGGGGCAACGACTTGAGCATGATTCAGTGCATGATGCGCGCGAGCACGCTCACGCTGTATTCCAACTCTGAGGGCCGCTTTAAGAATGAGCAGGTGGATCTCACCAAAGTCTTCGGCGCAACGCTCGATGGGCGCAACAAACCCGACAAGACCAATCCCGTACGGTTTCGAGTTTTCGAGGACTTCACCGGCGGCCGCCTGGCCATCTTCATCAACGATCGCAAGGCCGGCGAATGGAACGTGCAAAAAGGCGAATCGGGCAGGAACCGTGGCGGCTTGATCTTTCAGCCGACGATCTGGAATTCCAATGGCGAGCAGAGTCTCTCGAAGGTGCGCGTGGTGCCGTGGGATGGCCGCATCCCTGCGGATGGCGAAAAGGCGGCGGACGAAACCAAGGATCGCATCTCGCTCGCGGATGGCACGACCAGCGAGGGCAAATTCATCGACCTCGCATCGGGCACAGCTCGGCTGCGCAGCGAGAGCAATACCCTCGAGGCTCAGCAGGAAAAAGTGAAGATGCTGCGCTTCGCCCGTCGCGAGGGAGCACCCGAAGCTCTGCCAGACACGATCGCCCGCGTGCGGCTCGTGCAGGGCGGTGAGTTCGACGTCGCAGGCCTTCGCTGGCTCGATGGCAAGTTGCAGATCAAGGCCCGCTTTGGGGCGGAATTTCCCATCCCGGTCACCGCCGTCACCGAGCTGCGCTTCCTGCAGACCCCTCCAGTCCTCGCCACGGCGGAGGATACGCTCGTCTTCCAAAACGGAGATCGGCTGAAAGGAAAGCTGGATGTCGCCGAGGAAAACCAAAAGGTGCGCTGGCGCACGGATGAAGCGGCGAAACCGGTGGAATTCGAGATGGCGCGGGTCGCCGGGGTGCGCGGTGGCTGGAGTGACAATGGCCAGAAGGGCAAGCTCGACTGCGTAGCGCGCTTCCGTAACGGCGACTGGCTGGCCGGGCGCTTCTTGACCCTGGACAAAAACACGTTGGTCATCGAAACGGCGGACGCCGGGCAACTGAGCATCAACCGGGCGCTAGTGCGCACCCTCTACTTCAGCCGAGATGGGACGCTGCCCGTCTCGGATGCCGCGTCGGATGATCGCGAATGGCTGCGCGGGATGGATCTGAACAACATCCAGGCCAGCAGCAACACCACGAACCGAAAGCCGCCGGTGAACATGGCCAGCCTGTGGAAATCCTTCGACGGCGCGTATGCGCTGCTCCCGATGGATACCGGGGAGGCCTCCATCAGCCGGGTCGGTGGCATTCATATCGGGCGCCAGTTGGCGTCGCTACCCGCGCTCGTCGAGATGAGCTTCGACGTGACCGGCCTGCGCAACCAGATCCTCTTTTCGGCCCAGCTTTTCACCGAGGGGGGCAACCCTGGCTACTTCCTGCAGATGCACAACCAGGGCCTCTACATTTACGATCTGAATCCCTCCGTGCGAGGACGGGGGGGAATCGTCCCGCAGCAGATCCAGTTTGAAGGCAAGATAAAGCTCGATACCCGGCAGCGGCACGTGCAGTTGCTGGCCAATCGGGACACGGGTCAGGTGTTGGTCCTGGTCGATGGAGTGGTCATCACCAAATTCGGCGGCAAGCCGGGGGCTCCCCCGCGTCAATTGGCTCGTGGCATCATGATCTCCCCACAGGTCAACCTGCCGTGCATGTTCTCGAATATCTGGCTGGGCCCTTGGAACGGCCAGGTGCCGGGCAAGACGCCGCAGAGCGACGCCTCGCAAGACACAGCAATCCTCAGCAATGGCGACGAGGCCCCGGGAGCAGTGGACGTGGCTACTCCCAGCACGGTGAAACTTACCTCGGATGTCGGCTTGCTCGACCTGCCGCTGGATCGGGTCACGATGATCGACTTCGGAGGCGCCCCGGTGGAGCGAACCTTGGGCGCCCGGCTTCATCTGGCCGGCTCGGGATGCCTGACGGTCGGCGCCTATCATGTGGAAAACGCGACCGTCACCTGCCGAAGCGAGATGGTGGGCGAACTGCATCTCCCCCTGCATGCGGTGCAGGAGCTGGTCTTCACGCCGCCCAAGATGACGCCCGCCGATCCAAACGCGGCGAAGGAATAAGGCCGGTCTTTGGGAATCGCGGTGTGATCGGGTTCATGAAGGGCAGCGCTCCATCGCTGCCGCAGTCCGTGAGTCGCTTCGATCTAGATTCATTCCCGCCAAGAGCACCTATCTCGTTCCGACCTCATACCCTGAAAAAAATTCAGCCCCCCGCAACCGAGTGGTTACGAAGGGCTGATGTTCCCCCCAGAACAATCTTCTAAATACGAGATGACTATGCAGGCGATATTGGAACCGCGCAACTGCTTTTTTGAATTTTTTTAAACCAATTTAATAGGGCGTGCGTAATCAGACGTATTTAGCTCGTTATTAGCAAATCTGATTATTTCACCCAATCGTCACTTTACAGAGAGAAACCGGGCTTTTTTCACCCTCGTGCCACGCTCGTGATGATCCTCACCAGCAACTGACCCAAAACAATCTCCGCATCCATGGACGACGTCACCAGCCGCACATTCGCGTCCAGACAGGCCTGAAACGCCGCCCGAAGTTCCTTCATTTCATACCGGTGGGCATGGATTGCGGCCAAGCCGAGGGCGTAGGTATTCACGGTGCCGTCCTTTTTCCGAGGCAAATGGGCCGTAGCCGACTCCGGCAGTTTTTCCAGCGTCTTGCCGAAAAAGAACGGCTGCTGGGGACGCGATAGCTTGTGCCGGACCATTAAATCCTTGGAAATGAGCAGGCTGCGCACGGTGGGAATAATGGCCACGAGCAGGATGCCGATGGCCGATTCGCCTTGGAAAAGGAGCTGATCGAGCAGGGCCAGCGACCGACTGAGGTCGCGAGCGGCCAGCGCATTGCCAAGCTCGAAGACGATCCCCGCCCGGGAGAGCGGCACCAGATCCCGGACATTGTCCACCGTCACCATCCGGCTCTCCTCTCCGAGATACAGGTCGAGCTTTTCCAGCTCGTTCTCCATCACCCGCCGATCGCCACCCGTGGAAAGCGTAAACAACTCCAGCGCTTCCCCCGAAAGCTGCAACCCCCGCCTGTCCGCCCGCTCTCGGGCCAGCGCGGCGGCATCTTCTTCCCAGCCGCTCTTGCTCGCGTCCACCTTATCGTAGACTTCCACTTTCCCCAGCTTGCCCAGCCCCTTGTAAAAGGAGCGCCGCTTGTCCACGTCGATGGCGCTGAGCAGGAACTTCGTGGACTCCGGCAGACCGCCGCTCAAGATCTCCGCCAGCTTCTCCAGCGCCTCGATCACCGCCGCCGCACGGCCCATGGGCGAGTCGGCCAGGAAGTTCGCATTCTTCAGCCAGACGAGCTTTTCACCACCGAAAAAGGGAAAGGTCAGCAGCGCCTCGATCGTCTGGTGAATGCGCCCGGCCGCCTGGTCGGCATTGTCGGCCACGCCATCGATCACATCCGAGGCAAAGTCGCCCCCCTCCGCCGGCGCCATGCGGGCGGCCAGCTCACGCGCCACCCGCTTGATTTCGGATTCATCGGAACCGACGACTGCGCAGACTTGCGCCGAGGCTTTGGCTTTTGCGACAGGCATAATTATTAGTCAGCAAAGAGAGCGATAAACCCAGCTTGGGCAAAATGCCGGTCGCCTGTCAGCGCATCGCGCAGCCCCTGCTCTTCCATCACGGTGAAGGAAATGCAGTCCGTCAGGGACCAACGCTTATCGGGCCGACTATCATAGAGTGTGAGACCACGCTGATAATGATCCTCATCGAAGCCGACGACTTCCACGGTGTCGTCACTATCGAGCCGATCAAACCACCGCTTCAATTTTTGCCGCTCGAGGGAATCGGAAAGGCCGTCGGCCACTTCCATCAGCACCCACCGAGTAGTCAGTAGCCTCCCTCGAAATTGTTCCATGTATTTCACCACGGCCGGGTGAAACGCATCACTGCGATTCCACAGCGCAAAGAAGAAAAAGGCGTCGGCGAAAAGCGGCTTCACGCCTGCTTTCTGGCTCCATGCAAATAGTGATCGTGGTTGATCGCGAAATCCGGAGGCAGGTCCTGATCCACACCGATGAATTCCGCATACCGCTCCGCAAAGCTTGGCCCGGTTGGCTCCTGAGGGTCCACAGTCACCTGCGTTCCATCCGGCAAATGGATGCCTGGAGGGAGCTTAATGGTGTCATTCTGGACCGTAGCAAGAAAGGTCATGGCAAGAGCCTAGCGCCGGGCTTTCAA
>JBGGMZ010000377.1:0-11968 GCA_041287745.1 Chthoniobacter sp.
ATGATGCACCGTCGTAACGGCGCCATCGGCAACCGCTCCACCCCGGGTCGCATTTGGAAGAACATGGGCATGCCTGGTCACATGGGTGACGAGCGCGTGACCGTGCAGAACCTCAAGGTTGTGCAAGTCCGCCCCGAAGATGGCGTGATCCTGATCAGCGGTGCGGTGCCCGGCGCAAACGGGACCTACATCGTGGTTCGCCCGGCCAAGAAACTCAAACCAGAGGCTGCGAAGTAATTTATGGCTGCGAAAGTCCTTACAGTAGAAGCCGCGAAGGCGGCAAAGATCGAAGTGGTGGAGAATGGCCGTTATAGCCAGGTTATCCATGACACTGTGGTCGCCCTGCGCGCCAACCGCCGTAGCGGCACCGCCTCCGTCAAGACGAAGGCGACCGTGAGCGGTTCCGGCGCCAAGCCCTGGCGGCAAAAAGGCACGGGCCGCGCCCGCGCCGGTTACAAGTCGAGCCCAGTGTGGACCGGTGGCGGCGTCGTATTCGGCCCGCATCCCCGTGATTACTCCAAGAAGGTGGCCAAGAGCGTGAAGAAACTCGCTCTGCGCAAAGCCCTCAGCGAGCGCATCAAGGCCGGCGACGTTTTCATCGTCGACGAGTTCGCGGTGAAGGAGCCGAAGACGAAGCAATTCGCCACGGCCATCGCCAAGATCACCGAAGAGCCGAAGACCCTCGTGGTTTCCGCCGCTTTCGACAAGAACACCTACCTCTCGGCCCGCAACGTCCAACCGACGCAGCTTATCACCGCCGCCGAGGTGAACACCGAGCAACTCCTCAACTTCCGCAAGATCGTCATCACCAACGACGGCCTCGCCCAAATCTCCGAACGCCTCGCCAAGTAACATGAACGAGCCCTACGACATCATCGATACGGTTCGCCTGACAGAAAAGGCGACGCTCCTCGCAGAGAAGGAAAACAAGTACGTCTTCCGAGTGAAGCCGCACGCCAACAAGACCCAGATCAAGCAGGCCATCGAGCGTCTCTTCAAGAAGACCGTGGTCGCGGTGAACACTGCGAACTACGCCGGCAAGAAGAAGCGTGAGCGCACCGCCGCCGCCGGCGCCAAGTCCGACTGGAAGAAGGCCATCGTCACCCTCAAGGCCGGCGACAAGATCGAACTCGCCTAACATTTAATCAGTCATGGCTCTCAAAACTTTCCGCCCTCTTACCCCGACCAACCGCTTCAAGGCGCTGCCGTCGTTCGAAGAGGTCACCAAATCCAAGCCCGAGAAATCGCTGGTCGTCATCAAGCGCCGCTCCGGTGGTCGCAATAACAACGGCCGCATCACCTGCCGCCACATCGGCGGGGGTCACAAGCAGAAGTATCGGATCATCGACTTCAAGCGCAAAAAGCGCAACATTGTGGCCGAGGTGAAGGCGATCGAGTACGATCCGAACCGCACCTGCCGCATCGCACTGCTCCAGTACACGGACGGCGAGAAGACTTACATCCTCGCTCCGATTGGCCTGAACGTCGGTGACAAGGTCAACGCTGGTGAGGCTGTCGAGCCCAAGGTCGGCAACGCCCTTCCGCTCAGCTCCATCCCGCTCGGCACCGCGATCCACAATGTGGAACTCGTCGCCGGTCGTGGCGGCCAGATCGCCCGCAGCGCCGGTCAGCTGGTCATGCTGAATAACCGCGAAGGTGACTACGCCCTCGTCAAGCTGCCCTCCGGTGAAATCCGCAAGATTCACGTGAACTGCTACGCGACGATCGGTCAGGTGGGTAACACCGAGCACATGAACGTCTCCTCGGGCAAGGCCGGCCGCAGCCGCTGGCGTGGTGTCCGTCCGACTGTCCGCGGTATGGTCATGAACCCGGTCGATCACCCGATGGGTGGCGGCCAGGGCAAGTCCAAGGGCGGTGGCGGTCGCCATCACCCGATGTCGCCCTGGGGCCAGCTCGCGAAGGGTTTCAAGACCCGCCGCAAGCACAAACCGAGCAACAATTTCATCATTGAACGCCGCAAGTCGAAGAAGAAGTCGAAGTAACCAGCTGAACTAACACATTATGGGTCGCTCTCTGAAAAAAGGTCCGTTTGTTGACGGACACCTCTTCGAAAAAATCGACAGGATGAATGTCGCGTCGGTCAAAAAGCCGATCAAGACCTGGTCGCGCCGCTCGATGATCACGCCGGAATTCGTGGGCCACACGTTCCTCGTCCACAACGGCAAAATTTTTAACTCCGTCTTCGTGACGGAAAACATGGTGGGGCACAAGCTTGGTGAATTTTCGCCCACGCGAATCTTCAAGAAGCACGGTTCCCACACCGCCAAGGTCGCCAAGTAGCGCGGACTAAGGTCCAAGATGTTGAGAAGAATGAAATTCTCGACTCATGGGCTGAGGTGCGCGGCGCTGGTCGCCGGGCTGAGCCTGCTGGGGGTCGCAAGATCGCCGGGGCAAGCCAAAGGTTCTTTGTCAGAATTAGATATTGAAAACAGCCAGTTGAAAGTACTTCTGGAGCAGTCTCGAGTCCATTTCGAGGAAGCGCAGAAGGACAAAAAGCAACTGAGTGATGCTCTCGCTGAAGTCGAGAAAGCACTGACCGACACGAGGAAAAGCCTCGCGAGGTCCATCGGTGAAGCCGAAGTGTTCAAACGACAGACGATGGAGTTGAAGTTGAAGATCGAAGCCCTCGGGCTGGATGTCTCCGGCGGCAATTCCTCAAAGTTAGAGCAGCGATTGCTGGCCGCCGTGAGCGATCTGCGGGGCATGGCCGAAGAGAAGAAAAGCTTTTCCGAGGTCCTGGTCCAGGTGATCGAGGCCGCCCGTCTTTACCAAAAGGTGGCGCCGACCGCGAATGCCGAAGCGATTGCGACACTCGAGGGCGCCTTCCGCAAGGCGGACGCCGCTCTTGGTGGAGTTTCCCCGAATGCGGTGGAAGCGCTCCCAGTGCAGGCGACCATTTCCGATGGCATGGCAATCAGCGTGCGAGACGATTACGCGCTGGTTGTGATGAACATCGGTGCCAAGCAAGGTGTGAAAGTCGGGATGCCCTTCCAGGTGAGCCGCGGCGATCACATCGTTGGCAACGTAAGAGTCATCGAAGTCCGCGAGAAAATCGCTGGCGCTGTCATTCAAGAACTGACGACCGACAAAGACCGAGTCAAAGTGGGGGACCACCTGAAAGTGGAAGCCCGCCGATAACCAAAGAATTTCTACCTAACCAAACTTAGACGAGCACTTAGCATGCAGATCAAATCCATACTTCGAGGCGCACGCATCTCGGCTTTCAAAGCCCGGGAAGTTACGCGCGAGATTCAGGGCCTGCCCGTGGCGGCGGCGCTCGATATCCTTGCCTTTACCCCGCGCAAGGCAGCGGTGCTCATTTCCAAGACGCTGAAGAGCGCCGTGGCCAACGCCGAAAACAATAACAACCTCCGTGCCGACCGCCTGGTCGTGCAGGAAGCCACCGTCGGCGAAGGCCCCACCTTCAAGCGCTTCCAGCCGAAAGCCCGCGGTAGCGCCGGCCCCATCCGCAAGCGCACGTCGCACATTCGCATCATTTTGACGGACGAGATCGAGATCAAGCCCAAGCGCCAGCCGAAGAAGCCGGTCGCCAAGGCCAAGACCGCGAAGCCCGCCGCGAAGAAAACCGCCGCCCCGGCGGAAACTGCAGCGCCCGCGACCGAGACGACCTCGGTTCCCGCTCCTGAAACGACCACTACTCAAGAATAACTATGGGTCAGAAAGTTAATCCTATCGGCTACCGTCTGGCAGTGAACCGCGACTGGCGTTCGCGCTGGTACGCTTCACCCAAGGAATTGCCCGAGTTCCTCAACTCGGATCTCAAGATCCGCACCTACGTCAAAGAGAAGCTGCGCCTCGCTGCGGTCTCCAAGATCGTCATCGAGCGTGCGTGGAATAGCATCCGCGTCACCATCTTCACCGCCCGCCCTGGTATCGTCATCGGCCGTAAAGGCACCGAGATCGAGAATATGACCAAGGAGATCGAGCGTCTCTCGAATGGCAAGTCGGTCAAGATCGACATCCAGGAGATCAAGACCCCGGAGCTCGACGCCCAGCTCGTCGCCGAAAACGTAGCGCTGCAGATCGAGCGCCGCATCAGCTTCCGCCGCGCGATGAAGAAGTCCATCCAGCAGACGATGGAATTCGGTGCCCAAGGTATCAAGCTGCGCTGCGCCGGCCGCCTCGGCGGTGCGGAAATCAGCCGCGCGGAATGGTATCGCGAAGGCAAGATCCCGCTTCACACCCTGCGTCAGCCCATCGATTACGGCTTTGCTGAAGCCAATACGGTTTACGGCAAGATCGGCATCAAGTGCTGGCTCTGCAAACCGGAAGGCGCGGCTGAACCGCAGCCGGTCGAAGAGCGTAAAGAACGCGGCGATCGTGGCTCACGCGGCGAGCGTGAAGCCGCTCCGACCGCCCCGGCCGAACAACCCGCCGCCAAGTAACCCAACAAGCATTTTTTAGCCGGAGATTTTTAGGTTATGCCTTTGATGCCCAAACGAGTGAAGTATCGCAAGACCCAGCGGGGCAGCCGCAAGGGGACAGCTTCACGCAATGTTAATATCGATTTCGGAGCGTTCGCCCTGCAGACCCTGGAGCGCGCCTGGATCACCAACACCCAGATCGAAGCCGCCCGTGTCGCGCTCACCCGCAACATGAAGCGCAAAGGCAAGCTCTGGATCCGTATCTTCCCCGACAAGTCCGTGACCGCGCGTCCGCCGGAAACCCGAATGGGTAAAGGCAAGGGCGCTCCCGAATACTGGGTGGCCACGGTTCGTCCGGGCAACATCCTCTTCGAACTCGACGGCGTGCCGGAATCGGTTGCCCGCGAGTCCCTGCGCCTGGCCGCTGACAAGCTGCCGATCCGCACCAAATTCCTCACCCGTCACCACGCCGCCTAGTCTATGAAGACCAAAGAAATTCGTGAACTGAGCCTGCAAGAACTGGCGGCTCGCAAGCATGAGCTCCGCGAGGAGAGCTTCCACCTGCGCATCCAGCAGCAGAGTGGTCAGATTGAAAAGCCGAGCCAGATCCGCGCCATCCGCCGCGAGATCGCCCGTATCGAAACGGTGCTCACCCAAAAGAGTAAATCCCAGGCCGCTCCGGCCGCAGCCAAGTAAGCCATGAGCGACACTGCCACCACTGAATCCACGCCGTCCCGCGGCCTCCGCAAGGAGCGCGTCGGCCAGGTTGTCTCCAACAAGATGACCAAGACTGTCGTCGTTGAGACCACCACCCGCGTTCCGCACGCCAAGTTTGGCAAGATCGTCAAGCAGGTGAAGCGTTTCTACGCTCACGATGAAGAAGGCAAGGCACAGGTGGGAGACACCGTGCGCATCGCCGAAACCCGCCCGCTTTCCAAGCTGAAGCGCTGGCGTTTGGTTGAAATTGTCAAACACTGACATATAATCCGCCTCCCTTTTTATGCTCCAGATTCGTTCCAGACTAGATGTCGCTGACAATACCGGCGCCCGCATGGCGAAGATGATTGGCGTCATCGGCAAGAAGAACTCGCCCGAGGCCTTCGTCGGCGACGTCATCACCGCCCACATCCGTGAAGCCAGCGCCGGCGGCACGGTGAAGAAAGGCGAAGTCGTCCGCGCCGTCGTCGTCCGCACCAAGCAGCCAATCCGCCGTGAAGACGGCAGCTACCTGCGCTTCGACAACAACGCGATCGTCATCATCGACAAAGATCTCAATCCCCGCGGCACCCGTATCTTCGGCCCTGTCGCCCGTGAACTCCGTGAGAAGAACTTCATGAAGATCGTCTCGCTTGCTCCGGAGGTGCTGTAAGTCATGTCCAAACCCCGTTTTCACGTCAAGAAGGGCGACAACGTCCAGGTGATCACCGGCAACCATAAGGGTTCCACCGGCAAGATCCTCCAGGTGTTTCCCACCAAGTCGCAGGTCCTCATCGAAGGCGTGCGGATGATCAAGAAGCACACCCGCAAGTCCCAGGACAATCCGCAGGGTGCCATCATCCAGCGCGAGGGACCGATCCACGTTTCCAACGTCAAGAAGGTCGAGGAAGCCGAAGCCACCAGCAAGGCTGCCACCAAGACCAAAGCGAAATCCAAGAAGAAGGCCTCCTAACCATGGCTGTTGAACTTTACAAATTTTATAAGGATCGCGTGATCCCGGCCATGCGTGAAAAGCACGGCTACAAGAACGTCAACCAGATCCCCAAGATCGAGAAGGTCGTCGTTAACACCTGCGTCAACGCCAACACGGACGTGAAACAGGGCTTGGAAGACGCGAAGAACGAGCTCGCCCTCATCACCGGCCAAAAGCCGGCGGAGACCCGCTCGAAGAAGAGCATCGCGAACTTCAAGCTCCGCCAGTATCAGGCGATCGGCGCGAAGGTGACCCTGCGTGGTCCTCGCATGTATGAATTCCTCGAGCGTCTCATCAAGACGGCGCTTCCCCGTATTCGCGATTTCCGTGGCATCTCGCCCCGGGCGTTCGACGGCAACGGCAACTACACCCTCGGCGTGCCCGACCAGACCATCTTCCCCGAAGTCGAGCTCGACAAGATCAAGCGCAACATCGGTTTCGACGTGACGATCGTCACCACCGCCACGACCAACGCGGAGGCGAAGAGCCTGCTCACTGAACTGGGCATGCCTTTCACCGACAAGGCCAAGCGCCCGCCGCAAAAGAAGGCTGAAGAAACTCCAGCAGCCTAATCCATAGACATGAGCCAACTCTCCGATCCTATCGCCGACTTCCTTACCCGCCTGCGCAATGCTGGCACGGCCCATAAGGCAGAAGTCATCGCGCCTTACTCGAAAATCAAGGCGGAAGTAGCCCGTATCCTCAAGCAGGAAGGCTACATCACCAATTACGAAGTGGACACCACGGGCAAGTTCCCGCAGATCAAGGTGACCACCAAGAACCACAACCGCGTCTCGGCTATCACCGGCCTGAAGCGCGTGAGCAAGCCCGGCCTGCGCAAGTATGTCGGCGCCACGGAAATCCCTCGCGTGCTCGGCGGCATGGGTATCTCCATCCTTTCCACGCCGCAAGGCATCGTCAGCGGCCGCGAAGCCAAGAAGCAAAACATCGGCGGCGAGCTCCTCGCCATCGTTTGGTAACCGAATTTAGTTATGTCCCGTATCGGTAAAAAAATCATCGATCTTCCTGCCAAGGTTAAGGTCACCATCTCCGGCGAAGGCGCTGTGAACGCCGAAGGGCCGAAGGGCAAGCTGTCGTGGACCCTGCCGAAGCAGATCAAGGGCCGCGTCGATGGCAGCACGATCCACATCGAGCGCACCAGCGAAGACCGCAAGGTCCGCGCGCTTCACGGTCTGTCCCGCGCTTTGGTCAACAACATCGTCACTGGCGTCGCCACCGGCTTCACCAAGGATCTCGAGATCCAGGGCGTCGGCTTCAAGGCCGCCGTCAAGGGCCCGATCCTCGACCTGAACCTCGGTTTCTCCCACGACGTGCATTTCAAGATTCCCGAGGGGATCAAGATCACGGTCGCTGAGAACACCAAGATCAAGGTCGAAGGCATCGACCGCCAGTTGGTCGGCCAGGTCGCCGCCGACATCCGCGCCTACTACCCGCCTGAGCCTTACAAGGGCAAGGGTGTCCGCTACGCCGGCGAACAGATCCAGCGCAAGGAAGGCAAAACCGTCCAATAAGTCATGGCTACGAAGAAAATCAATCCTCTCAAGTTGCGCCACGTGCGCCTGCGCAAGAAAGTCGCCGGCACACCGGAGCGCCCCCGCCTCGCGGTTCATTTCTCGGGCAAAAATATCTACGCCCAGGTCATCGACGACGAAGCCGGCAAGACTCTCGCCTCGGCCAACACGACCGAAAAGGCTCTCAAGAGCAAGGCCCCTCGCGCCAACGTCGCCACTGCCGTCGAGATCGGCAAGACGGTCGCCGAACGCGCCAAGGCCAAGAACGTCAGCAAAGTCGTCTTCGACCGCGGCGGCTTCATCTATCACGGCAAGGTCAAAGCACTCGCCGATGCCGCTCGTGAAGGCGGTCTCGACTTCTAATTAAGATTATGGCTGAACAAAGACAAGATCGCGGTAACCGCGGACGCCGCGACCGGAACGACAAACCGAAAGACGATAGCGGACTGACGGAGAAAGTCGTTTTCATCAACCGTTGCGCCAAGGTTGTAAAGGGTGGCCGCCGCTTCAGCTTCAGCGCCCTCATTGTGACGGGCGACAAGGCCGGCAAAGTGGGCGTTGGCTTCGGCAAGGCGAATGAAGTCAGCGAAGCGATTCGCAAGGCTTCCGACTCTGCCAAGAAGGCGATGGTCAAAGTCGCGGTGCGCGAAAACACCATCCCGCATGAAGTCATCGGGGAACATGGTGGTGGCCGCGTGCTGCTGCGTCCGGCTTCGCCCGGAACCGGCGTCATCGCTGGTGGCGGCGTCCGCGCCGTCGTCGAAGCGGCCGGCATTCGCGACGTCCTCGCGAAGTCGCTCGGCTCGAGCAACCACGCCAATGTCGTCAAGGCGACCATCGGCGCCCTCCAGCAGCTCCGCCTGCGCGAACAGATTTTCGAAACCCGCGGCATCTCGATCAAGAAGGTCGCCGCTCTTCAGGCCTAATTAGTTATGAATTTGCATACCCTTAAGCCCCGTCCGGGCTCCAAGCATCGTGTGAAGCGCCTCGGTTGCGGCGAAAGCAGCGGCCATGGCAAGACCTCGGGCAAGGGCCACAAAGGCCAGAAGGCCCGCTCCGGCGGCAGTATCCGCCTCGGTTTCGAAGGCGGTCAGATGCCCCTCATCCGGCGCATGCCCAAGCGCGGCTTCAACAACGCCAATTTCAAGACGCGTTTCGCGATCGTGAATCTCGACACCCTCAACGCCTTCGATAATGGCGCCACGGTGGACGAGCAGTCCCTCCTGGCCGCCGGTGTCATTCGTCGTCCCTACGACGAGGTGAAGATTCTCGGCAGCGGCGAATTGAAGAAGAAGCTCACGATCGTCGCCAACAAGGCGAGCGAGACTGCCAAGGCCGCGATCGAAAAGGCCGGCGGCACTCTCACGCTTAAGTAATGGCTTTTGCTGGATGCCTCTCCGTCGGGACGCCGCTCTGCGGCGTCCTCTGGCGTACGCGCCCAGCTTGCTGATCCCGTTAGCGCGACACGATCCCAAATGATTTCAGCATTCTCCAACACCTTTAAGATTCCGGAGCTTCGGAACCGGATCTTTTTCACCCTGATCCTGCTGGTAGTGGTTCGCGTCGGCGCGGCCATCACCTGCCCGGGCGTGAATGCGGCTGTGATCCAGGAGTGGTTCCAGGGGCAGATCAGCAACGATACGAGTGGTAACGTTGCGGCGCTCTTCAACATCTTCAGTGGTGGTGCGCTGGAAAATTGCGCGGTCTTCTCGCTGGGCGTCATGCCCTACATCAGCGCGTCGATCATGCTGCAGCTTCTGACTGCGGTCATCCCCAGCCTTGGCAAACTGGCCAAGGAAGACGGCGGCCGCCAGAAGATCATGCAGTACACGCGCTATGCGACCATCGCGCTGTGCGTCTTCCAGGGCTACCTGCTCGCGCTCACTTTCGAGAACCCGGCGAACAATCCTTTCCTGCACGGGATCATGGATACCATCAACAAGCTGGGCATGCCGCTTGTGTCGGATCCGGGCATTGCTTTCCGCGTGATGACGGTGATCACCCTCACCGCCGGCACGATGTTCCTCATGTGGATTGGTGACCAAATCACCGACCGCGGTGTGGGCAATGGTATGTCGATGATCATTACCGTCGGCATCGTCGCCCGTCTCCCCGCAGCACTCATTCAGGCGTGGCGCACGTTCGTCCCGTCGGGAGGGCAGGGGAGCCAGGTGAATCCGATGGTCCTCGTGTTCATGCTCGCCTTCCTCGTGATCGTCATTGCGGCGGTCATCTGTGTGACCCAGGCGCAGCGCAAGATCACCGTGCAATACGCAAAGCGGGTGGTCGGCCAGAAGATGTATGAAGGCCAGAAGCAGTACATGCCGCTGAAGGTCAATTACGCGGGCGTCATGCCCATCATCTTCGCCCAGGCGCTGCTGGTGTTCCCGTCGACCATCGTATCGACCGCGTTCAAGACCTCTCCGTTGGCGCATACGATTGCGGACGCTCTGACTCATGGCTGGGTTCACTATCTGGTCTATGGCCTGATGATTTTCTTCTTCATCTATTTCTGGGTGGCCACGCAGTTTCAGCCGCAGCAGATCGCGGAAGATCTGAAGAAGTACGGCGGTTACGTCCCCGGCGTTCGTCCCGGCAAGCCGACCGCGGATTTCCTCGATTTCACCATGACGCGCCTGACCTTCGCCGGCGCCATCTTCCTCACCATCATCGCGATCCTTCCGGGCATGCTCTCGGAGCGCATGAATGTGCCCTACATCACCGCGCAGTTCTTCGGTGGCACCAGTCTGCTCATCATGGTGGGCGTGATTCTGGACACCATGCGGCAGGTGGAGACTCACCTTATTCAGCGCCACTACGATGGCTTCCTGCGCAAGGGCAAGATTCGTGGCCGTTTCGACCGCTCGCCGACGGGCCGCGGAGAGGCGGTCGGGCAGAATGCAATGCTCTGGCTTTATGTCGGGCTCGCGCTGCTCTTCATTGCCGGTATGGCCATCTTGGTCGCTACACGCTTCCAACACTAGATCGCGTCCGCGGCGTAGCATGAGTATTCCGATCAAGACCGAGCGCGAGATTGAAAAGATGCGTCTTGCCTGTCGTGCGGCGAGCGAAGTGCTCGAGCGCGCGTCTGGTCTCGTCCGGCCCGGTATCACCACGGGTGAGATCGACCAGGCTGCTGCGGATTTTATGGCCGAGTTGGGCTGCAAGAGCGCCTTTCTTGGTTACCGTGGGTTTCCCGGCAATATTTGTATATCTTTGAACGAAGAAGTCGTCCACGGGATCGGCGGTAGTCGCCGGATCCAGTACGGCGACATCGTGAAGCTCGACATCGGCGTCGTAAAAGATGGCTGGGTGGGCGACACTGCGACGACAGTGCCAGTGGGCGTCGTCGACGAAAAAATCCAGCGCCTCCTGGCGGTCACCGAAAGTACGCTCGAACTGGCTATTACCCACGCCCAGAACGGACGCCGCCTCGGCGACCTCTGCGCCTCGATCGAAGACGAAATTGTGGCCAACGGCTACACCGTAGTCCGCGAATTTGTAGGACACGGAGTCGGTCGGAAATTGCACGAAGAGCCTCAAGTGCCGAACTACGGCCGGCCTGGCAGCGGGCCCAAGCTGAAGCCAGGCATGACGCTGGCGATCGAACCCATGGTCAACATGGGCGCCGCGGGAGTCCGCGTGCTCGATGACAAATGGACGGTCGTGACACTCGATGCCAAGCCGTCCGCCCATTTTGAACACACCGTCCTGATTACGAAGGGCGAACCCGAAATCCTGACATGGCGAGAAAAGACGCTATCGAAGTAGAAGGCAAGGTTGTCGAACTCCTGCCCAATACCATGTTTCGAGTCGAGTTGCCCAACGGCCATCAGCTTCTGGCACATATTTCCGGAAAAATGCGTTTGCACTTCATTCGGATCTTGCCAGGGGATAAAGTTCTGCTAGAAATGTCGCCCTACGATTTGTCCAAAGGACGTATTACCTTCCGGCAGAAGTAGTAGAATTGCCCGATCGCTCTGGGGTTTTTCCCAGCGCGATTTTTTGTCCTCCAAACACAAAACCAGATTTTAAACATGAAAGTAAGAGCATCCGTCAAAAGGCTTTGCGAGTCCTGCCGCATCGTGAAGCGCAAGAACGTAGTCCGAGTGATTTGCAAGAACACCCGCCACAAGCAGCGGCAAGGCTAAAGCAATAAGGCTAAAGCCAATGTTTAGATTTTCGATTTCGGAGAAATCACTCCGGCGAAACCCTCTGAACATCTGAAACCCGAAATCCGAAATCCGAAACAAAAAAGAATATGCCCCGACTCCTAGGCGTTGAAATTCCCGGCGACAAACGCATTGAAGCGTCGCTGCCCTACATTTACGGCATCGGCC
>JBGGMZ010000378.1:0-49084 GCA_041287745.1 Chthoniobacter sp.
ATTCCAGCGAGGAAAAACGGGTCGTCGCGCCCTGTACTTCGGCCATGAGCTGATCTGCGGAAACGGTATTGCGGAAAGGGCCGCCGTCGCCGGGAACGTTCGCCCCGGTGAGCCACACCTTTTCGCAGTTGTGATGCTTGCCGATGACCATCGGGTGATGCAGGCCGCTGATCGGCGTGATGTCCGCGCGATGTTTTTCCAGCCCCTTCAGCGGGAGGCTGAACTCGTAATTCGCACCGGCTTTTTCGATCTGCCAGGTGAGCGTGTTCACGCCATTCGGGATGTAGAGGAAGACGCTGCGCTTCGGCGTGGATGCCGCAGTCTCGGCCGCGGCGCGGGCGGTCGCGGGCAGCATGGCATTGAGCAACGGGAGGGCGATGGTGGCGCCGAGGCCACGGAGCACCGTGCGACGGCTCATTTGCCAGTGATTGAGGTTCAGGTTGCTCATAGGTTTTGTTGGGGGTGCTTGGCTTTACCGTTTCTGAAATAGATCCGATCTGACGAGGGCAGTTAGGATGTCTTTTACCCGGTAATCGGCCGCCTTGCCGGCGGAGGCGATGGCTTTGAGCTGGTCGCGGTCGTCGAAAGAGACCGTGCGGCGCAGGGCATAGGTGGCGAGCTTCTCGATGAATGTACGATTGAAGCTATCCACGTCGGCGAGGAGCAGTTTCTTGAACTCGGTGGCGTCCTTGTAGGTGCGGCCATCTGGAAATTTGCCGCTCGGGTCCACGGAGGGATCGTCGCCGATGCCCTCCGTCTTCTCGGTGGTGCGCCAGCGGCCGACGGCGTCGAAATTCTCGAAGGCCAGCCCGAGCGGGTCGATCTTCGCGTGGCAGGCCGCGCAGCTCGCATCGTGAATGTGCGCATCCAGCTTCATCCGCAGGGTGGCCTTCGGCGCGGTCACGGGATTCGTGGCGATCGGCTCGACATTCGCGGGCGGCGGGGGCGGCGATTTACCGAAGATAGATTCCATGACCCACACGCCACGATGCACCGGACGATGCCGCGTGCCGTCGGAGGTAAGCGAGAGAACCGCTGCCTGCGTGAGCAAGCCGCCGCGGTGGCTTTCCGGCGTGAGCGCCACGCGCTGAAGGCTGTCGCTAGGCAGCCCATTCGCCGGCAGCCCGTAGTATTCCGCGAGTCGTGAATTCACCATCGTCCAATTGGAATCGAGGAACTCGCGCAAGGTCAGCCCGCTCATCAGCACCTCGCGGAAAAACGCCCGCGTCTCGCCGGTCATGCTGGCCTCGAGCTGCTTGTCGTAATCCGGGTAAATCATCTTGTCCGGCGGGAACATCCCGACCTTGCGCAGCCGCAGCCATTGCGAGCAAAAGGCATCCGTGAACCGCTGGGAACGCGGGTCGGCCAGCATGCGCACGACCTGCCGCGAAAGCTCGGCTTTGTCGTGCAGTTTGCCGGACTCGGCGAGCGAGAAGAGCTCGGCATCGGGCATGGTGCTCCACAGGAGATAGGAAAGGCGGCTGGCTATCTCCCAGTCGTTCAGCGTCTGGCGCATTTTGTCCGGATCGCCCTCGGCGAGGAAGATGAAGCCCTTGGAACAAAGGATCGCATCCATGCCCGCTTTCATGGCGCTGGGAAATTTTTCCCCGGCTTTCAATTCCCCCTCCACGATACTGACAAAGCCATCCAGCTCTTCCTCCCGGACCGGATGCCGGAAGGCGCGTGTCGCCATCTTGCGCAGCGCTTCACGTGCTTGCGCCAGGTCGCCCTCGGTCTTCGGATGATAGTCCTCGCGCAACTGTTTCTCCTGATCGGTGATGATCGGTCCGCGCCAGGAGATGGTGTGTAAAACGAGGAACGGGTAGCGCGGCTTGCCCTGTTCATCCGTGAGCTTCACCTGCCAGGGCATGCGTCCATCCGCAATGCTGACAAACGGCCGTGCACCGTGACGCCCCGAGCGCGGGATGTTCGAGGGGCCGGGCACGTCGTTGTAGACCTCGATGTTCGGGCGGCCCTTCGGCAGATGCGCTTGGAAAGTCACCGTGATCGGCTTGTCTTCCGGCGCCACGATGTCTTGCTCGAAGAGCGTGCGATCGAGCTTCGATTCGTAAACCTTGATGCGCGGCGCGCGGCCCTTCTCCGGCTTCAATCCGCTGATCGTATAGGTGATCTCGTAGATGCCCGTCTCGGGCAGCGGATCCTTCAGCAGCGAGTAGCGGAAGATGTCGCCGGGCCAAAGCTCGTAGGGCATCTTATCGATCACGCCCATTTGCGTCAGCCGCTCGCGGTGCCGCTCATTCACTTGCTCCGCGAGGTAGGCGGCCTTGGTCCCACCGAAAGGCTCGGGCGGCTTGGCACCTTTCCGCAGCGGCGGAATCTCGGGATAGGCTTCCGTGAGGATCGTCTCCGCGGCGGAGAGGTATTTCTCCACATTCGAAGGTGACAAGGTGAGCACCGAGCCGATGCGCTCGAAGCCGTGCCACTCCGGGTCCTCGAGAAATGCGCCGGGATCGGTGGCGTCGAACTGAACGCCGATGAGATCGCGCACCGTGTTGACGTACTCGTCGCGCGTCAGCCGATTGTAGGAGACCGGCGGCCGCATGGCCATCCGCGCCGATTCGCCTTCTTTCATCCGCCCGGCGATGAAATCCACCACCGCGCTGCTCTCCTCCGCCGTGGGCTTCACTTTCACCTTCTTCGGCGGCATCTCGCCGGAATTGATCCGCTCCATGATCTCCAACCACTGCGGCGTGTTTTCGAAGCCGATCTTCGGCGAGAGCGTATCGATGCGAAAGTCGCCCTTCTGCGTCGTCGCGTCGTGGCAATCGTAGCAGTGCTGCTCGAGATATCCGCTGAGCTTCGGGTCGAGCTTCTCCACGGGCGCCGACTGCACTGCCGCGTGCGCGGCGGAAGCCACGAGCACCGCACTGAGCCAGGACGCACTGCGAGCGAGAAGATCGAGCGGCTGCTTCATTGGAACTTCACATCGACCTTCGGCAGGAGCGCCTTGATCTTCGCTTGAGTCTCCTCGGGATAGCTCTGCGGACGACGGATGAGCTTCAGCTCCTTGAGATGTGCGAAAGCCTGCAACTGCGGCAGCCGCTCGTCGGGCAATTCGAGACTGCCGAGTTCGAGCTGTTCGAGCTGCTTGAGATCCGCCGCGGCCTTGAGCCCGGCGTCGTCGAGCTTCTTGCAATCCGTGAGCGTCACGCGCTTCAGTGTCGGGATCCCCTTGATCGCCACGATGCTGTCCGTTCCGCTGAATCCCTCGCCGAGTTGCAAGTATTCCAGGGGAAGACTGTTCAGGTTTTGCAGGGCGGCGGAGGTCGCATGCGCCCCGAGCTCGAGACCCTTGAGCTTCTTCAGCTTGGCCAGGTTCGGCGCGCCGGCATCGGTGAATTTTGCATGCGCGAGGCTGATGCTTTCAAGATTCGGCAGGTGGTCGCAGAGTTCCTTGATGCCCTCGTCGTCGATGCTGCTGCCGCGATGGCTCACGCGGGTCACCTTGCTCCAGTTCGTGCACTTCGCATAGGCGCGTCCGGTGATCTGGGTGCCGACGAAGTTGAACGATTCAAGATTCGTCAACCCCGCGAGCTTCTCCATGCCCGCATCGGTGAGCTTGCCGTTGTTGGTAAAGCTCAGCTTCTTCAGGCTCGTGATCTGTCCGATCGGCGCGATCCAGTCGTCGTTGAACTTGGTCGAGATGATGTTCAGCGACTCCAGCCCCTGGAGATGGCCGACGTGCTCGAAAAAGGCCGCGTCATACGGATCGCTCTCGCGCTTGTCGTGCGGACCTGTATTCGGCACCGAAAGATCGACGAGCTTCAAGGTATCGAAAATCGCAATCGGCCCGCCGGCAACCTTGGCCAACGCCTCGGGCGTAGTATTCACCCGCTCCACCTTGCCTTTCGCCCCCTCCACCGTGTGCGCGACCGCCTCCACGTGCGGCGCCTGCGCTGCGGCGGCGAGAATGTCTTTGGCATTCGCCTGCAGCGCGCGCTTCAAAGCCGCATCGGAGGTCTTGGCCACGACCGCGTCCAACTCGGCTTGGGTAGTGACCTTGGAAAGATCTGGTGTCGCGGCGAAAGAAGGCTGGGCCAGGATCAGCGCAACAGTGAGGGAAAGGATGAAGGGGAGCTTCGTGGGGGACATTTCTCGGTCTACTTGGTAAAGGCGAATTTCTTAGTCTGGCGTTGCAGCGCGACGGGAGACTTGGGGGTGGAATTTGACGGTCGTATTTCTAACTCCTGCGGGAGCTTCCGGATACCCCCGAGATCACGGGGGAAGTGATGTCGACTGAGGCCGACTATTTTCCGCCACCGGAGGGCATCCCCGAGTTTTCGGGGTGACACGACCCTGCCCGCGAATGGTAAATCCTCTTCGCGGCGTTAAGCTGCCCCCCGATGTCCATCGCTGCCCACCCAGCCGTGCGTGCCGCCATTCTCGCAATGGCGGTCTTGCTCTGTGCCGGCGGAGAGGAGGCCAAGGCGGGACTCGAGTGGCTCAGCCCGGAGCTCCGCCAACTCGGCGACGAGCGTGGGGCTTTGCAACAGCGCCTCACGACTCTGCCGCCGGCCCCGGAGCCGCAGGTCACCCAACGCCTCGGCTGGCACAGCGACTACTCCGCGTCTCCGGACACGGTGGAATGGGTGGAACTAAATATCGGGCATGCGGAACCACTGGACGCCGTGGTGCTCATCGCCCCACCGCCCACTGGCGGCGCGATCGAACCTGGTTACGGCTTCCCTCTGCGCTTCCGCGTGGAATTGCTGGGCGATGATGAAAAGACCGAGCGCTCGATCCTCGCCGACTACACGCGCGCCGACTTTCCGAATCCCGGCCTGCTGCCCGTGGTAATCCCAGTGGGCGGAAAGACCGCCCACAAGGTGCGCATTACCGCCACACGGCTCTTCCGCGAGAACAAGCGCTACCTCTGCGCATTCGGCGAAGTGATGCTCTGGCAAGGCCAGCGCAACCTCGGCGCGGACCTAGAGATTGTCGGACCCAATGCCGTCCGGGCCAGCAGCAGCCAGGGCACGCGGCCGGATTGGGGGCGCATCAATGTGGTCGACGGACACACGGTGCTCGGTCCGCCCATCGGCACCCAGCCCAGTCCGACGCTCGGCTTTCGCGGCCGACTAAAACACGAGCGCGCTCCCAAAGCGGCGGCGGTGCCTTGGGTCTCCGTGGATCTCGGCGCGATGGCGCCGATCGAAGAGGTGCGGCTCTTTCCGGCGCATCCGCCGCAATTTGCTCACAGCCACGGATATGGTTTTCCGGTGCAATATCAGATCGAACTGCGGGAGACGGAAGATGGGGAACCGGTGATCCTCCCCGCGCCCCAAAGCGGCGACTACATTGCGCCTCCCGGCGATAACGTGGTCACCGTCGTCGCCGGCGGGAAGCAGGCGCGATTCGTGCGCCTGACCGCGCTGGAACAACACGTGAGCAATGGCGGGCCGGTCTTCGCGCTAGCGGAAATGCAGGTCTGGTCCGGCGGGAAGAATATCGCGGTCGGGCAAAGCGTCTCCGCTTCGGATCACACGGACCAGCCCGGCTGGTCGGACGCGGGCTTGGTGGATGGCTTCACCAGCAGCGCCGATATCGTGGACTGGCCGACCTGGCTGGCCGGTCTCTCGCAGCGCCGCGAGGTGGAACAGCGGCTGGCCGCCATCGAGCTGCGGCGCACCGCGCTCACCCTGCGCTGGCAGCATGCCGGCCTCATCGGGCTGGCCGGGCTCGTCGTCACCGGGGGCATCGTGAGCTTGGTTTGGCTGCAGCGCCAGCGGCGCCAGCGGCAGGCGGAACTGGAAGCGCTCCGCCAGCGGATCGCGCGGGATTTGCACGATGAAATCGGCAGCAGCCTCGGCAGTATCGCACTCATCGCGCAGGACATCCTCGCCGACGGCGCGGATGCCGCCCAGGTGCGGGCCGATCTCGGCGAAATCAAGGACATCGCCGATGAAACTGTGAGCGCGATGCGCGACATCACCCGCCTCATCCAGAGCGACCGTTACGGCACCGATGACCTCGCCACGCTGCTGCGCGAAACCGCCGGCCGCGTCCTGCGCGGTATCGACCACACGCTCGCGGTGGAGGAAGGCAGCCACGCACGCGCGCTGCCGGTCGATCGCCAGCGCGATCTCATCCTCATGTTCAAGGAGACGCTGCACAATATCACGCGCCACGCCGGGGCAAAGACCGTGCAAGTCCAGCTCGCGCAAGGCAATGGTCAGCTAACCCTCACCGTGCGCGACGATGGCCGCGGCTTCGACCCCATCGCACCGCACGGTGCCGGCATGGGCCTGACCAATCTCCAGCGACGCGCCGCCAAGCATGGCGGCAATGTCCAGATCGACTCCGCCCCCACCCGAGGCACCACCGTCTCCATCACCCTCCCTCTCCATGCCTGATCCCAAGCAACCCGTGAACGTGTGGCTCGTCGAAGACCACAAAACCTACGGCGAACGCCTCATGCGCGCTCTCAATCGCATCGACGGCGTCCGCTGTGAGCAACGCTTCACCGCTTGTGAGGATGCGCTCGCCGCGCTCGCGAAAAGCGACGCCCCGCAGGTGCTGCTGCTCGATGTCGGCCTACCCGGCATGAGCGGCATCGAAGGCCTCGCGCTTTTCCGCCAGCATGCTCCCCACACGGCCCTCGTCATCCTCACCGTCTTCGAGGACGACGACAAAATCTTCCGCGCCATCTGCGCCGGAGCTGCCGGCTATCTTTTGAAAACGAGCAGCATCGAAGACATCGCCACCGCGATTCGCACTGCCGCCGCGGGGGGCTCGCCGATCAATCCCACCATCGCCCGTCGCGTGCTCGAGATGTTTTCCAAGGCCAACCCGCCCGCCCGCGATTACCGCCTGACGCCGCGCGAGCAGGAAATCCTCGAGGTCCTCGTGCAAGGCAAGACGATCAAGGAAGCCGCCGCCGCGCTGAAGATCAGCTACTACACCGCCGACGAGTACATCCGCAGCGTCTACGAAAAACTCCAGGTCCGCAGCCGGAGCAGCGCGGTCGCGAAGGCGGTTAGCGAGGGGCTCGTGCCTCCGCGCGGACCGTAAACAATGCCCTCGATTCCACACGGAACGCAGCACAACATCCAGCGGTGAAGGTTCCCCCGCTGCATTCGCTCCCTCGTCTCCGACTCGGGTGGCTCGTGGCTGCGACGGTCATCGGCGGATTTCTCTGCGCGTTGCCGGCCCACACAGAATCTCCATCGGTCGCTTCACCGGCGGCGGCGGAAATCCTGGTCGACGGCAAGCCACTCACGGCCACGGCGGAAGGGTTTCGCCTGCCCGCGGCGCACAAGTCGGTAAGCTTTCGGATGGGGAGGTCGCCGGAAGACGATGCGGAGGGAAATCGGCGCGTGCGCTACCGATTGGATGGAGTGGACAATGGCTGGCGGCAACTCCGCAGCGAGATGAGCCTCATGGTGCGCTTTGGTGATGCGGCGGGAGACCAGGTGGGGCAGCGGACTTTTGTGGTCGAGGGCATCAGCACGGGCTGGCATGGCAATGTCGAAAACTCCGCATTCACGGAACGGCGCGAGACTGTGCGGGTGCCGGCGGACAGCGCATTTCTCACCATGGCCATTTCCTCTTCCGGGCCACCGACAGCCATGGGCATTTACGCGGTCCGAGGTTTGAAAATCTTTCGAAACATCCCCGGCGGCCTCGAACTTCTTTTCGCCGCCGCACCGACCCAGGCCAGCGCAGAACAGTGGAGACGCAGTGGGACGCGCCCTTCCATGGCGAAGATGGTTCACATTGGAGCGGGCGAAGCCTTCTGCATCGTCGATGAAGATCCAAACGCACACGCGGAATGGAATCTACCACGGGCCGCTGCGCCGAAGGTGCAAGCGGGCGAATGGCTCACCGTAGAGTGGTCCGAGATGTATGACATCGGCACGGGCAGTCGCTTCGAGGTGAACTACGGCCGCTTGAACGCGGGCCACTATCGCTTTCTCACCAACGAGCTCGATGCCACCGGCACGCCGCTGGCGGTCCAGCGGCAGCTGGATTTCGTGGTGCTGGAGCCTTGGTGGAAAAATCCCTGGGTGTGGATCAGTGGGGCCGGCATGTCGGCGGTTTTCCTTTGGCTGGGTGGTCGCGCGATCATCCGGAAGCGCATCCGGCAGCATCTGGCACGCGTGGAGCAGGAGCACATGATCGAGCGGGAGCGGCTGCGCATCGCACGCGACCTACACGACGATCTCGGCGCGCGGCTCACGCATATCTCGCTGGTCAGTGGGTTGGCGGAGAATGAGCCGTACGACGCCTCCGCCCGCGAGAGCTTCCAGCGCATTTCCAGTATGGCCCGCGAGTTGGTCGCCGCGCTTTACCAAACGGTATGGACGGTGAACCCCGAGCACGATCATCTGGAGTCGCTGGTGAACTACGTTTGCCAGCTCACACAGAATCTCTGCGAGACGGCGCGGATTCGCTGCCGCATCCACTCCTGCGAAGTGCCCAGCGAGCGTCGGGTGACCAGTGAGACCCGCCACAATGTAACGCTCGCGGTAAAGGAAGCGTTGCACAACGCGATCAAACACGCGGCCGCCGCGGAGATCACGGTGCGGATGGAGTTCACCGACCCGCGCCTGCTCATCACGATCACCGATGACGGTCGCGGCTTTGACTCCGCAACCGTGGAAGCCGGAAACGGACTGGGCAATATGCGGCGGCGGATGGCCTTGATCGGTGGCACACTTTCCTTTGAGAGCGCCCTCGGAAAAGGTACCCACATCCATTTCGAAGTCCCGATTCCTGCTGCATCTTGAGCCGATGAAAGAAAAGAAAACCGTCGTGATTGTAGAGGATGATCCCGGGCTGCGCGATCAACTCGTCCTCGTGCTGAAAAGCGCACGCGACATCGAGTGCCTTTACACCGTGAGTTCGGGAGAGGAGGCCGTGCAGAAGATCCCGGCGCGTCCGCCCCACGTCGTGCTCATGGATATTCAATTGCCCGGCATGTCCGGCATTGAATGTGTCGCCGCGCTGAAGAAGCAGGCGCCGGATCTCGAGTTCATCATGCTCACGGTTTACGAGGATGCAGAGCGGATCTTTCGCGCCCTCAAGGCGGGTGCGAGCGGATATCTCATCAAGTCCGGGCCGCCCGAGAAACTCTTCGAGGCGATCCGCGACGTGCATTCCGGCGGCGCACCTTTTTCCGCGCACATCGCGCGCAAAGTCGTGCAGCATTTCCAAGGACCGGAAAAGCCAGCCCGCGAGACAGAGAAGCTCTCGCCGCGGGAATGCGAGGTCATCGAGTTGCTCGCCTCCGGATACATCTACAAGGAGATCGCGGACAAGCTGGGCATCGGCACAGAGACGGTGCGGACCTACGTGAAGAATATCTGTGCCAAGCTGCAAGTGAAGAATCGCACCGAGGCGGTGGCCAAACACTTCTCGTAAAGGTGGTTCGGCGGCAGGGAGCCCGGCATCCCCGCTTTAGGGGATACCGCGACTGCCCCTGACGCGCTAGATTCCGCAGCCTCATCTCCATCGCTATGTTCTCCCTGCCCCCTCTCCTTTCTCGCGCCGTCTTCGGATTTCTCTCCGCCGTGCTTTGCCTGGCTGGAACCACTTCGGCTCAAACCGCATCGGCTTCCCCGCGACCGGCCAAGTCGCCCAAGGCCATCTCGGTGCTCGTGATCGGCGGGCAGAACAATCACGACTGGAAAATCGGCAACGAGTTTCTGCTCACGCTGCTGAATGGCCAACCTGGCTTCAACGCGGTGGAATCCAACACGCCGGCCAAAGGCGCGCCCGCGGCGGAATGGGCAAAATGGAATCCGCAGTTCGACAAATATCAGTGCATCGTCCTCGACTACAACGGCGAGGCCTGGCCGCCCGCGATGCAGACGGCGTTTGAGAAATATGTGGCCGGCGGCGGTTCGGTCGTGGCTATTCACGCAGCGAACAACAGCTTCACCGGCTGGAAGGAATTCGAGAAGATGATCGGCCTGCTCTGGCGGCACTCCGACGCCGGTGCCAGCCTCTACCTGGACGACGCGGGCAAGCTGGTGCGCGAGGAGCCGGGCAAAGGGCGCGAGTGCGGCCACGGCAAGCAATGGGACTGGCAGCTCACCGTCCGCGACAAGAGCAATCCCATCACCGCCGGGATGCCGGAGAAATGGATGCACGTGAAGGATGAACTCTACCACGGGCAGCGCGGCCCAGCGGAGAATGTAAACATCCTCATGACCGCCTACGACGACACGAAGTACGGCGGCTTTGGGAAGAACGAGCCCATCGTGTGGTGGATCCCTTACGGCAAGGGCAAGGTGCTGACGAACGTGATGGGCCACATCGGCGACAACACCGCGCCGATGTCCTGCGTGGGTTTCCAGACGGTGGTGTTGCGTTCCATTGAGTGGCTGGTCACCGGCCGCTGCACCACGCCGATCCCGGCAGACTTCCCGACAGCCGAGCTCACGAGCCGTCGCTTCCCAGGAGGCGTGCCTCGCCTTCCCCTCGCCGACCTGAGCGCGAAGGAAGCCATGGCGCGGATCAAGGTGCCCGCGGGCTATCACCTGGAGCTCGTGGTCTCCGAGCCGACCGTGGTGCATCCCGTGATGTGCACCTGGGATGGCAATGGGCGCATGTATGTCGCGGAGATGCGCACTTACATGCACGATGTGGATGCGACCGGAGAAAATGAACCCACGTCCCGTGTCTCTCGACTGACCAGTTCGAAGGGCAATGGTGTCCTGGACAAGGCGACCATCTTTGCCGATCACCTCGTGCTGCCGCGCATGGTCCTGCCGCTGGATGATCGTGTGATCATTGCCGAGACTTACACCGGAAAGTTCCTCAGCTATCGCGATACGAAGGGCACGGGCGTGGCCGACGAGAAGGTGGAACTTTTCAGCGGCGAGCCTTCCAAGGCGAACCTCGAGCATCAGGACACCGCGCTGACCTGGGGCATCGATAACTATCTCTACACCGGCATTCTCTCCCGCCGCTTCCGCATGACGCCGGAAGGCATGAAATCGAGCCAAATCTTCGGCCGCACTTCGCAGTGGGGCCTGGCCATGGATGACATGGGCCGCTTCTTCTGCTCGGCGGCAGGCGGCGAAAACCCGGCCTTCGGCTTCCAGCAAATTCCCGATTACGGCAGCATCGTCCTGCCGGATGAGACGGAGCCGGGATTTGCCGAAACCTTCCCCGCCATCCAGACGCTCGACACGCAAGGCGGCCTCGGGCGCATCCATAACATCAAGGGCACGCTCAATCACTTCACCGGCTGCTGCGGCCAGTCCATCTTCCGCGGCGATAGCCTGCCGAAGGATCTGCTCGGTGACTATCTCCTGCCTGAACCCGTCGGACGGATGATTCGCCGGGCCAAGGTGAACAATGTCGAGGGCAAGCGGGTGCTCAGCAATGCGACGCCCGGCACCGAGTTCATCACGTCCACCGACCTTACCTTCCGTCCCGTCTGGACCGCGACCGGTCCCGATGGCTGCCTCTACATCGTGGACATTCACCACGGCATCATCCAGGAGAGCGCCTGGGTGTCCGCCGGTGGCTACCTCCGCAATACGATCCAGCGCGAAGGCTACGACAAGTATGTCGGCCACGGCCGCATCTACCGCCTCGTGCACGATGGCTTCAAGCCCGGTCCACAGCCGCACATGCTCGACGAAACGCCGGCTCAACTCGTCGCGCATCTCTCGCATCCCAATGGCTGGTGGCGCGACACAGCGCAGAAGCTCCTCGTCCTCAAGGGCGACAAGAGCGTCGTCCCCGCCCTCGTCACTCTCGTCCACAAAGGCACTCCCCCACTGGGTCGCATGCACGCACTCTGGACACTCGACGGTCTCGGCGCGACGGATCGTCAGGTCATCCTCGATGCTTTTAGCGATGCCGATGAGCGCGTCCGCTGCGCTGCGATTCGCATCAGCGAAGCCTTCCTGAAGAATGCGGACAAGGACGTGATCGCCAAGCTGGAACCGCTGCTCAAGGACAAGTCGCCGGATGTGGTCGTCCAGGCGATCGATTCGCTCCGCTACGTGCCGGCGAAGGGCGCACATCCCATGCTGCAAGCAACTGCGGCGGCAAATCCCGGCAACGAGATCATCGTCGCCTCGGCCACGCAGAGCCTGAAGTTCGACCCCAAGAACCCGAGCGGCATCTCAGTCAAGATCGACCCGGTCGGCATGGCGATGATGCGCAAGGGCAGCGAACATTTCGCGCAGATCTGCTTTGCCTGCCATGGCATCGACGGCAAGGGCGTGATCACCTCCGACGGCATGCACCTCGCCCCGCCGCTCGCCGGCTCCCCGCGCGTGCTCGGCAGCCCGGAGGCCATCGTACGCATCGTGCTCCACGGCCTCACCGGCGATGTGGATGGAAAGACGTATCCCGGTCTGATGGTCCCGCAGAAAGCGAATGATGACCAGTGGATCGCCGAAACCCTCACCTACGTCCGCAACAGCTTCGGCAACTCCGCGCCGACCATCACGTCGCAGGAGGTCGCGGCGATCCGCGCGGCTTCCAACGATCACGCTCCATTCACCCTCGCGGAGCTGGCGCCTTACATGCCCATGCCACGCGACACGATGAGCCAGTGGGCCTTTAGCGCGTCCGATAATGACAAGGAAACCAAACGCGCCTGGGATGGCGACCCGAAGACGCGCTGGTCCTCGGGCCGGGTCCAGCAGGCGGGGATGTGGTTCCAATTCGACATGAAGAAACCGCTGGCGGTCACGAGGGTCACACTCGACGCCCTCGCCTCCAAAGACGACTACCCGCGCAAATACGAGGTGCGGGTGAGCAACGACGGCGAGCATTGGTCCGATCCAGTCGTCTCCGGGACGGGTGCCGCAATGACCACGATCGACCTGCCACCCAAGACGGTGACCCGCTACGTCCGCATCATCCAGACCGGGTCGGACAAGGGATGCTTCTGGTCCTTCCACGAGCTGGCCGTCTACGGCAAAGCGGAGAGCGGCTTGCAGTAGGCGCGGATCACATGCCTCTCCCGGCCTGCACCCAGCGGAACGGGAGAGAGTTTGGGGGCTTCGCGATTACGAGCCCGCCAGGAATAGCTTTTGCACAAAGCCAATCTGGTAAATGAGGAAAGCACCGAGGCAAAAACTCGTCGCACCGGCGAGTCCACCCAGCACGCGGTGCCAGTTGGCCGAGTGTTCCGCCGCATAGCGAATGGGCGCTGCGATCGCCGCGGTGACAATCATCATGCCGGCAACCGTGCCTGCACCGAAGATGAGCAAATACGTGATGGCGCTGAAGGCATCGCGGATCAAAGGGAGCACCAACAAAGCGACCGCGGCTGAGCCGGCCAGCCCGTGGACGATCCCGATCACGATGGGCCGCAACGAACTCCCAGTGGAGAAAAAGCGGAGCCAACGATCGACCCGGGCCGGTTCCGCGGTGTCCGCCTGAGGGCCGCGGCGTGTCTCCCCAAACCAGCGGAAGGTGGCATTGAGATTCAGCAGTCCCAGTACGATGAGCATGATGCCCACGGAGAGTTCCAGACTCAGCCCCATGCGCTTCGAGACGACCAGGCCAAAGCAGGCAATCGCCGCTCCTACCACCAATACGGTGAGGCTATGGCCGATACCCCAGAGCGCCCCGATCCAGGCCGCACTGCGAATGCTGCGCTGCTGGCTCACGATGTTCGTAACCGCCACCACATGGTCCGCATCGGTCGCGTGACGCATACCGAGGAAGAAGCCGAGAACGAGAATGGAAAGAAAGGAGATCATGCTGAGATGGATTCGCAGGCGGATGCGAAAGCGGCGCTTTGAACGGCGACATTGAACGTACCTTCCGATTCGATCAAGGGCGGCGGTGCTTCAGAGCGTATCGAAACCCATTTTGAGTAGAAGAAAATGACCACGGATTGCGCGGATGACACGGGTTTCGGAAACCGGGGAGTCCGGAAAATCCGTGTCATCCGTGGTCAAAATTCCGTTTGCTTCAGTTTCGGCGCACGCTCGCAGGCACGCGATCAGCCCGAAAAACACCTTTCTCCGCGCTTGTACAACGCGCGTTTTGGGGTTCAGAATCTCCCCTTGGTTTTTTCCGGGCAGGGAATTGCACTTGCCAGCCCGGCCAACCTACTCCTTTTTCCCTGCTTTTCCCCATGGCGTCCAACTATACCGAAGCAAGCATCAAGACCCTCAGCTCGCTGGAGCACATCCGCCTCCGGCCCGGCATGTACATCGGGCGGCTTGGCAATGGCGCCCACGCCGAGGATGGCATCTATGTGCTGCTCAAGGAGACGATCGACAACTCCATCGACGAATTCACGATGGGCTTTGGCAAGAAGATCGAGGTCGAGGTCGAGGACCGCAGCGTGCGCGTGCGCGATTACGGCCGCGGCATTCCGCTCGGCAAGTTGGTGGACTGCGTGTCGATCATCAACACCGGTGCCAAGTATGACAGTGAGACATTCCAAAAAGCGGTGGGCCTCAATGGTGTCGGTCAAAAGGCGGTGAACGCGCTGGCGCTCAACTATCGCGCGCAGGCCATCCGCGAGGGGGACACGAAGATCGTGGAATTTGAAAAAGGCCGGCTGAAAAGCGAGTCGAAGGTGGCCAAGACCACGGAGCGCAATGGCACCCAGATCGTGTTCACGCCCGATGAAGCGCTCTTCGGCAAGGACTTCCGGTTCCGCCCGGAATTCGTGGAAGACATGCTGTGGAACTATGCCTTCCTCAACCGCGGCCTCACCCTCACGCTCAATGGCAAACCCTTCCGCTCGCAGAATGGCCTGAAGGATCTGCTGACCAAGGAACTGAGCGGCGAACCGCTCTACCCGATCATCCATCTGGAGGGCGAGGACATCGAGATCGCGCTGACCCACGGCAGCCATTACGGCGAGGAATACTGGTCCTTCGTGAATGGCCAGCACACCACCATGGGCGGCACGCATCTGGCGGCCTTCCGCGAGGCGCTGGTTGCCACGGTGCGCAATCATTTCAAGAAGGACTACGACGCTGCCGATATCCGCCAGTCGATCGATGCAGCCGTCTCCGTCCGCGTGCAGGAGCCGATCTTCGAATCGCAGACGAAGACCAAGCTCGGCTCGACCGAGATCGGGCCCGGTGGTCCGACGCTCAAGGAATTCGTGGGCAAATTCATGCAGCAGGCGCTCGATACCTTCCTGCACAAAAACCGGGAAGTCGCCGAGACGATCAAGGGCAAGATCGAGCGAAACGAAGAGGAGCGAAAGGAACTCGCCGGCATCCGCAACATCGCCAAGGAGCGGGCGAAGAAAGCGTCCCTGCACAATCGCAAGCTGCGCGATTGCCGCCTCCATCTCGGTGACAAGAACGCGCGCGGCGAGGAGAGCACGATCTTCATCGTCGAGGGTGATTCCGCCGCCGGCTCGCTCACTGCCACACGCGACGTGCAAACGCAGGCCGTCTTCGCGCTCAAAGGCAAGCCGCTCAATACCTTCGGCCTGACCAAGAAGATCATCTACGAGAACGAGGAGTTTCACCTCCTCCAGTCGGCGCTGAATATCGAGGATGGTCTCGATGGGCTGCGCTACAATCGCGTGGTCATCGCCACCGATGCCGACGTCGACGGCATGCACATCCGGCTGCTGCTCATCTCGTTCTTCCTGCAGTATTTTCCCGACGTGATTCGCAACAATCACCTCTTCATCCTGCAGACGCCGCTCTTCCGCGTGCGCAACAAGAAGGTCACGCACTACTGCTATTCCGAGCAGGAAAAGCAGGCCTCGATCGCCAAGCTGGGCGCAAGCCACGAGATCACGCGCTTCAAGGGCCTCGGCGAAATCTCCCCGGGTGAGTTCAAGGATCTCATCGGCGAGAATATCCGCCTCGACCCGGTGAACCTCCATCATCTCTACAGCAGCGACGAACTGCTGACCTTCTTCATGGGCAAGAACACCCCTGAACGGCAGGAGTTCATCATCGAAAACCTGCGCGTGGAGAAAGATCTCATCGAGGTCTGATCAATCGCGAATGTCACCACTCGTTGCGCCATAAGAGCGGAGAAGCACCGGCAGCGAGGTAACTTCTCGCATGCGCTCGATAAACGCTTCGGCGGAATTGATCGACTCCGTCGCATATCGGGGCTGCGCGCTCATCAGGAGTTCGGTCAGCATCGCTTGGTGCGTGAGATCTTCATTGGCGCTCAAGGGTAGGCTCTCTACGCAAGGCGACTTCGCGGTGAAATAGCGCTCACACCATTTTAGCGAGACACCCCGTTGAAAGATATCCAGGTGACTCACGAGCAAACCCGTCAGGGGACCGACCGCCTCTAGCGCGTAGCGCAGCAGGACCGCATCGGGATGTCCCCGACGAAACTGTCCCTGCCAGCCGGCGGCGTGGTTGTGTGGCTCGGGCAATTGCTCATCGAGCGATTCATCGTGAGTCGGCAGTGGCCCGGCCCCGTGCCGAGTGAGATAGCTGCGCAGGACACCATAGTGTTCGATCGGTCCCGTGATACCGAAGCGCCCTGCGACACTATCGACTGCCGCAGTACTGATGGTACTCCACGTCGTGTGTGGATGAAAACCGCGCCATTCATCGAGCAGCACGCCCTGCGCACCTTCAAAGAGAACGCAGCCCGGCTCCAGCAACTGGTCGCGAATCGGCTCCGCTGCCAACGGCGGACATTGGCGGGCCACGGCTTGGGCAATAGTCAGCCAACTCAGCCCGAGCTTTTCTTCCTGTAACGCTCGAAACTCATCGCTCGCCACCGCCTCGCTCTTCCCCGCGCACAGCGACGAAAACTCAGCCAGCAGTGTCTCGCGAATCGATTGCAGTCGATCAAGCGGCGCTTTCGAGTGCGCCGTTGTGCCTGGGAGAAGATCCGCATAGCGGAATATCTGGTCCGGATATTCGAGCCCGTGCCGGACCGTCTCTCCCACCCCGACGCCACAGGTGCCATGCGCCGCCGCACCGCGCAAACGCTCGCGCAGTCGTCCCGCCGCTTGATGATAGGGAGTGGTCACGCGGCATTGCGCATCGATCGTCAGGCGCGACAATGCGTCGTGGATGCCGATGCGCCCCAACGCTTCCGCCTCGACGAGCAGCGCGGTGGGATGCACCACCATCGGGTCGAGCAGCAGCGTGCGCGTGCCCGGCACCAGCGTCCCGGCCCCAAACTGCGAGAACGTATGATGTCGCTCCGCCGAACCCACTCCGCCCGACGTAACAACGTTGTGGCCAGCCTGGGCGCCGCCATTGCAACGAACAACCGTGTGGGCGCACCAACGCCGCGTCAGCGCATCGACGAAATGTCCCTTGCCGCAATCGCCAAAGCCCAGCCCCAGCACGGATGCGTAACGCGTCGTGCCCATCAATCAGGAGAGCTAGCTAAACAGGCGCTTCCACCAAGGATCGCCATTCCCCACGGCAGAGCCGGAGGAGGTCAGTCCCGGCACCTTCAGCAAAGCTCCATAGTGCTGGATCGCGCGAACGGTCGAGCCGACCCGCTCACGGCTGAATCCATTGGTAGACAAAATGCTGGTCAGCGAATCGAGGTCGGGGATGCGCTGCTCGGTCAGACCCACGATGGCCGCCGCCACAGCGCAGGCGTCCGCTGGCGACTCCATGCAAATGGTATGGTCGCCGAGCAACTTTCGCCAGCGCGCCTCGCACCGCTGCCGGCGCTGTAGATCGGGAATGAGGAAAAAGAGATGGTAGGTCTCCGCCGCTGCGGCGATCACCTCCTCGATCGGAATGTCTTCATCCAGCTTTTCGCCGACCAGTGCTTCCACCTGGTGACGCGACACCGCCGGGTACGGAAACTCATCCCCGGTGATGAAGAAATAACCCTTCTTCTTGCGCTTCACCCAGTTATCCATGTCGGTGTGCTGGGCCGCGATGTAGAACGCCAGTTCATAGCTTTCTTCTCCGGTGCCACCACCGCCGCCTTCGAGATAGCTCCAGGTCAACCATTGATCCATCAGTGGCGCGGTGCTTTCAAATTGCCCCACTTGCAAAGAAGCGCGATCCGACGTGGCGTCGCCGATCGCCATGAACATCAGTTGCGGATCGGCCACGCCGCAGGCGGTGAGCAGTTTCATCAGGTTCGGCAACTCCTGCTTCGCCAACAGATGCGGGATGTCCCCCATCGACCCGGTGACATCCAGCGCGAAGGCGATGCCGAGGGAATCGGGGTGCTCGGCGCTGTCGCGGCATTCGCGCACTTTCAACCCTTTGGGATTCATCAGCGCATGACATTGCGTCTGGCTGAACACTTCGGCCCGCGCCTTGTGCGCACGACCGGCCGCGAGGGCGGCGTGAGCGGCATGTGAGTAATTTCCGTAGCCCATAGAGGATCAGTTTTTGCGTGGTTGAAAGGGAAACTAAAGCCTCAAATCTCCAGCGAGACAAATGCCGGTGGACCGAAAGCAGCCCGTGCTTCCGCCCGCAGCAGGGCGTCGAGACCTTGCGCACCTTGGCCTCGGCAAAAGTCTTCATCCTGTCCCGCCCGGGTCACGAGTTGCGCCAATCCTGCCGGTACATGGCTCGGAATCGAACTCGATCCGCCGGCGCCGCTCAAGAGAACGAGCACCACCCGCGCACTGCGCAAGAGATCTGCCACCTGACCTTTCGCGCCCGTGCCTCTTTGCGCCGAAGACCAGCCTATGATCCGCGCCCCATGATTCTGCGGATGCACCAGGACATGCTCCGGCCGGATATCGCCATGGGACCAACCTTGCGCGTGAATAAAGTTCAGCACCTCGAGCATCCGTCGCCAGATCCAGACGGTGTGCCGTGGATCGAGCCCTTGCGCATAACGCTCATTCAACGCTGCGAGGCTGCCCCAAAACCCATTCGGGTAGCGCAACACGAGGCCACATTTCGCGTGATTGCTTCCCTCCACCGCGCCCACCGCGACAGCCTCCGGAAGAAGTTGCGAAAAGTAAGCGCCTGCACCGTCGCTCTGCAACGCTTGCAATTCGCGCAGCACCTGAGCTTCTCGTGCATAACGCGCCGGCGCATCCGACGCAGAGGAAAGCTTGATCGTGGCGACAAAGGGCAGGATGCCGACCCGCCGGGCGAGATAGACTTGCGAAGTCTCTCCGCGTCCCAGTAATTGCCCCAGCTGGTAGCTATCGCCACCGCACTGGATATCGCCGCCGGCCATACCAGAGCCCGAACGGGCGCGCAGCAGGGCCTGCCGAAATGTCTCTCGCATCACCAGCGACTCGGTCCGGGTGATGAGCGCGCCGCACGAGGGGCACTTCACCGAGCGCCAAATGGCGATACGCGGCAGCGGCGCCGAACACTGCGGGCAATTCACTGCGACCCAGGACATCAGCGATTTCCTCCGCCATAGTTCCCGCCATCGATGCCAGGATTCCGTGGAAGAAGTGGGGTTACCGCAAGATTCATACGTATCAATCGATGAGCGTGAGCGTGATCATTAACTCCGCTTTGCCAAGCATTTGTTGCGAGCGCACGGCAACAATCGCCATGGCAATCGCTCTCCCAATACTTGTCGAAAGGGGATGAACCATTTACTTCAACCGGCGCGGGCCGATGGCCCCTCCCTTTCATCTTCCGCTTTCAATGCCTAAACGCCCGATCAAGCCCTCCGATCCCTCCCCGAAGAAACCGGCCGCCGGCGATCAATCCGAACTTCCCCTCGATGCCTCTTCTCCGACCACGCCGGAGATGGAACCGGCCGCGCTCGTGCCCACCGACGGCGCAGTTCCGGATGCACCTGCAGAATCTTTCGAGGCACCGGTCGCACCCGGCCGGCCCGAGGGCGAGAAGGTGCAGACCGAGCAGGCCCCGCTGGCGGTCAGCTATCGCAATTGGTTCCTCGAGTACGCCAGCTACGTCATTCTCGATCGCGCGGTGCCGCACATCGACGATGGCTTGAAACCCGTGCAGCGGCGTGTGCTCCACACGCTGTGGGACATGGATGATGGCCGCTTCCACAAGGTGGCCAATGTCGTCGGTGCGACGATGAAATTGCATCCGCACGGCAACGCCTCCATCGAGGCCGCGCTCGTGGCTATCGGCCAGCGCGGCTGGCTCATCGAGCCCCAGGGCAACTACGGCAACATCTACACCGGCGATGCCGCCGCGGCGGGGCGCTATATCGAGGCGCGCCTGACGCCGTTTGCCCGCGACGTGCTCTTCAATCCGAAGACGACCACCTGGCAACTCAGCTACGACGGACGCGCGAAGGAGCCGGTCACGCTTCCCGCGAAATTCCCCATCGTGCTCCTCGATGGCGCCGATGGCATTGCCGTCGGTCTCTCGACGAAAATCCTGCCGCACAATTTCAACGATCTCTGCCGCGCGGCGATCAATCATCTGCAGGGGAAAACTTTTCGCATCCTGCCCGACTTCCCCACCGGCGGCACGGGGGACTTCACGGATTACAACGACGGCGAACGCGGCGGCAAGGTGAAGGTGCGCGCGCGGATCGAGGAACACTCGAAGTCGGTCCTCTGCATCACGGAACTGCCTTACGGAGTGACCACGGAGTCGCTGATCGAATCCATCCTCGCGGCCAACGCCAAGGGCAAGATCAAGATCAAGCACGTGGACGACAACACCGCCAGCAAGGTGGAGATCCTCGTCCACCTTCCACCCGGCTCGCAGCCGGACAAGGTCGTCCAGCAGCTTTACGTTTTCACGAGCTGCCAGGTGCAGCTAAACCCCGCGGCCTGTGTCATTGTCCGCGATCCCGAGACCGGCCTGGACAAGCCGCATTTCGTGGGCGTGCGCGACATCCTCAAGGCGAGCGTCGAGGCCACCAAGGAGTTGCTCAAACAGGAGCTCGAGATCAAGCTCGGGGAGCTCGAGCAGCAATGGCACTGGGATTCGCTCGAGCGCATCTTCATCGAGGAACGAGTCTATCGCCGAATCGAAAAATCGCAGACGTGGGAAAGCGTGCTGGAAGAAATTCGCGAGGGCTTGAAGCCGTTCATCCGGGATCTCCGCCGCGAAGTCACGGACGAGGATATCGTTCGCCTGACCGAGATCCGGATCAAGCGCATCTCCGCCTACAACCGTTTCCAGGCCGACGAAGCGATCAAGAAAATCGAAGAAAGCATCAAGGAAACGAAACACCATCTCAAGAACCTCACCGCCTACGCGATCGACTGGTTTGAGAGACTTCAGGAAAAATACGGCAAGGGCGTCAAGCGCCGCACCACTTACGACGAGATCGCGCAGATCGACGCCTCCGCCGTGGTCTCGGCCAACCAGCGGCTCTACGTGAATCGCGAGGATGGCTTCATCGGCCTCAACTGGCGTCAGCATGAGTTCGTGACCGACTGCTCCATTCTCGACAGCGTGCTCACCATCATGCGGGACGGCTCGCTCAAGGTGACGAAGGTCGCGGACAAGGTCTTCATGGGCCGCAAGATCATCCACATCTCCCTCTGGCCGAAGGATGGGGACATGAACTTCTACACCATGGTCTATCAGGACGCGGAAACCGGGAAGGCCTTCGCCAAGAAATTCCAGATCGGCGGCCTCTCGCGCGACAAGCTCTACTCGCTCGTGAAGTCGGAGGAGTCCCGCATCATCTTCCTGCACATCAGCCCCACGGAGCAAGGGATGCCGAAGACACTGCACGTCTCGCTGGATGGCCGCAGCGGAGCTCGCGTCCGCGAGATCGATTTCGATCTCACCGCCATTCCAGTCAGCACACGCACGTCAAAGGGCCTCACCATTACCAAGTGGTCGGTCAAGGAAGTGAAAGCGGCCAAGCCCTTGCAAATGGAACTGGAGCAGAAGCAGACGGAACGGTCTCAGTCGCCGGCGAAGGCGAAGAGCGCCCAGCCACCGGCGAAGAAAAAAGGGCTGAAATAACGCGCCGTCCTTGGAAAAGGACGCCTGATTCCAGCCAGCCTGGCAGATTCACATGTGAGCGCCGCCCGCCCCCCGGCGGACGGCGCTCTATATGTGTCCGGATGACTCAAGCGCTATGTACGAACACTCGAGTCGCCCAGTTTGCCCACGTTTAGGATCGACTCTTTCTTAGGCCGTCGCGGCTGGGACTGTCACAGAGCGCCGATTTCGCCTCCGGTTCGGATGGCAACGGGCTGCTAATAAAGCGCGAAAAAGAGTATTTTCTTTACGAGCATGTCCGGTTTCTCCCCATTTTTCCCACGGAGTGCCAGCCGCTGCCGTGGGCCGCTTTCACGCCGCAGTTTTCTCGAGTTCGGCGCGCTGAGCCTCCTCGGGTTGGGCATGAGCGACATTCTGCGGGCGGAAACTTTGTCGAAAGCGGCGGGTCGCAAGCTGCGCGAGAAGGCCGTGATCTTCATCTGGCTCCCAGGGGGGATGTCGCATCTCGAGAGCTACGACATGAAGCCCGATGCCCCGCTGGAGTACCGCGGCGTCCTCCGCCCCATTAAGACGAACGTCTCCGGCATCGAGGTGTGTGAGCTCTTTCCGCAACACGCGAAGATCGCGGACAAGTTCAATATCATCCGTTCCGTGTGTCACGAGTTCGCCGACCATGGCGGCGGCCACAAGCGCTTCCTCACGGGCCGCATGCCGGCCACGCCCACGGGCTTTGTGAATGATGCACCTGCGGTCACTTCGATCATTAGCAAAAAGCTGACGCGCGGCGATCAACCGATGCCCGCTTGCGTGGCCGGGGTGGACAACGGCCGCAGCGGAGTCGATGTCTTTTCCCTCGGCGCCGCGTGGCTCGGGCCCAGCACCACTCCCTTTATGGTCGTGGGCGATCCGAGCGCGCCGGATTTCAAGGTGCAAAACATCGGGCTCACGGCAGACATGCAAACACGGCTCGATGACCGCGTACACTTGCTCGAGGGCATGGATCAGCTGCGGCGCGATGCGGATTCCAATGGGCTCATGGGCGCGATGGATGAGTTCAGCCAGCGCGCCTTTCACATGCTCACCTCACCGCAGGTGCAGACCGCTTTCGATCTCAGCCACGAGCCCGACTCAGTGCGCGACCGCTACGGCCGCCACGCCTACGGTCAACGCGGTTTGATGGCGCGGCGCCTCATCGAGGCAGGCTCCCGTTTCGTCACCATGGTCTGGGAAAATCCCTACCCTGGCTCGAAGATCCCGAACGCCTGCACCTACAACTGGGACTCTCACGCCGTGAACTGTGACATGTTCGCCGATTGCCACTGGCGCATGCCCGCCTACGATCAGGCGCTCACCGCGCTGATCGAAGACCTCTACGCCCGCGGCCTCGACAAGGATGTGCTTGTCATCGCGACTGGCGAATTCGGTCGCACGCCGAAGATCAATACGCAGCCCGGCACGCAGACCAAGGTGAGCCAACCGGGCCGAGACCATTGGCCCAATGCGATGTCGATGCTCGTGAGCGGCGGAGGGATGCGGACGGGGCAAATCATCGGCGCAACCAATGCACGTGGCGAATACCCGATCGATCGCCAGCTCTCGCCAAACGATCTCTGGGCCACCGTCTATCGGCACCTCGGTATCGACTACAACGAGAGCACTCTCGACCTCCAAGGACGGCCGATGCCGATCCTCCCCTTCGGCGCACCGATCGAGGAACTCCTGCCGGTCTCCTAGACTCGCTATTTCTTCACCGGTGCGAAGGCCGCGAGCTTGCCGCCGTCCGCGGCATTCCACACCCGGAGCACGCTGTCCTGGCCACCGGCCACGACCATCTTTCCATCCGCGCTCACCGCGGCGGATTGCATAAAGTCCGCCACCTCAGGAAAGACGCGCACTTCCTTTCCATCGAGACCGACGAGCCGCACTTTGTTGTCCCCGGAACTCGTCACCAGATTCGCCGTCGCGCCGACAAAGCGCACCGCAGTCACTTCCTTGTCGTAGCCCTCGATGTTCTTCTTCCGATCGCCGGTGGTGAAGTCCCACACCTTCACCATGCCATCGGCTCCCGCCGTGGCCAGCGTGCGGCCATCCGCACTCCAGCTCACGCCAAGCACATGGTGCGTGTGGCCCTCGAAATTGCGAACGATCTTGCCCGTCGCGAGATCACAAACACGCGCCATCTTGTCCGCTGCGCCGGAGGCGAGCAGCTTGCCATCGGGCGAAAATTCCAGGCTCAAGACTGCATCGGAATGGACTTTTGGAAAGTCGCGCACGAGCTGACCACTGGTCGCATCCCAGAGCTTGAGCTCTCCACCTCGCGATGGCTCGCCGCTACCCGTAGCCAGTTGCTTTCCATCGGGCGAGAAGACGACCGCATTCACACGATCGGTCAGCAGCGAACCCGCATTGCCGCTGCCGATGGTGCGCTCGAGCTTCCACTCCGGCGCGAGATTCCATGCAAGCGATGCGCTCTCGCCCGCTGTGGAGATCAGTTCGCCATTCGGCGCAAAAGCCAGCGACGTGATCGCCGCGTTTTGACCTTTCAAAACTTCGAACGCCACGCCGTTCTCGGCGCTCCACGTGTGGATGAGTTGATCATCACCGGCGGTGACGACAGTCGAGCCATCCGGCGAGAAAGTCACCGCGCGGATCGGCTGTTCCGCCGCCGTAGCCGCCTGGCGAGCCGTCTGCACGACTTCGTCCGCTTTCTTGCGGGCGGCTTCCGCGGTGTCCACTGCCGCCTTGGCGTCGGTCAAACTGGTCGCGTTCTTTTGTTCCTCGGCCTTGGCCAGAGCCAGTTCGGTTTGTGCCACCTGCTTCGCAGTTTCGGCGCCCCTCGCCACATCCTGAGCGGCGCCAACCTGCTTGGCAGCGGGTTCAATTTTGTCCGCAGCCTGTTTGCGCTGTGTCTCGCGTTGGTCTCGATCGGCGCGCGCCTTGGCGGCCTCCTGCAAAGCCGCGGCAGCCTCCGTCGCCACTTTGTTTGCATCCACAGCAGCTGTCCCTTTGATTGCCTCCGCCGCTGCGGCGGCAAGTTGCGCCGCCTTCGCCGCCCCATCCTGCAATTTCGTCTCCGCGCTCTTCAACTCCGCCTCCGCCGACGCCAAAGCCTGATCCGCCGCAGCCTTCGCTGCCTTCGCATCGGCGAGCGCCTTTTGTTTGGCCACCGCATCCTGTTCCTTCGGCGGAATCGCATCGGTCGACTTCTTGACGCGCTCCTGCGCTGCTTGCAGGGCCTTCTCCGCCACCGCCACCGCATCCTTGCGATAGGCCACGTTGCCCACCTCCACTTGCAGCGCACGATCGCGCGTGTCGGCAAACTCTCTCGACAGTCGATTGCCCCGCAACTCGGAGATCATCTTGCCATCGGCACTCCACAGCTTCGCAAAATTTCCGCCCGCCGTAACGAAGCGCTGGCCATCGGCACGCACCGCAAAGGCGACGATCGCATCACCGTGATCGACCTGCCCCACCTGCTTCCCTTCAGCATTCAAAAGCACCAGCGTCTTGCCCTCCACCCGCGCCAGCTTCGTGCTCTCATTCGCCGCCGTCACCGGCTGCGCCGCTTTGCCCTCGATCGGGGCGCGTCGCCAGAGCTTCACCTCGCGATATGCGCCCGATGCCAGCAGTGTGCCGTCCGGGCTGAAGCTCAACGCATTCACCTGATCCTGATGCACCGCTTCGCTGGCCACAAGACGGCCCGAGGGCACGTGGTAAATGAAGATCCGATTTTCCCGCGCGCACGCCGCGAACTGCCCATCGCCCGTCACCGCGACCGCGAAAATCGCACCGAGGCTCTCCGCCAGCGGTTGCCACTGCACGACGCGATCGGTTTTCGGCGAAGCCTTCGCGCCCTGATCGATCCACTGTTTCAGGAGGCCGAGTTGCTCCGGCGTGAGATTCTTTGCCTTGGCCTTGTTATCGCGCGGCGGCATCGCAAGGTCGTCGTCGAGATGCGCGGCCGCTTGAAGGAGCAGACTCTCACTGCCCTTCTGCGGGACGATGGCCGTGCCGGAGTCCCCGCCCTTGAGCATCAACTCCGGTGTCTCGAGATTCAGCCCGCCCTTCGTCGTCGTCTGGCAATGACAGGAGAGACAATTGTCGCTCAGGAACGGACGCACATCGCGATCGAAGTCCACCGGGGTCGTACGCTTCGACTCCGTGATCGGAATGGGCGCTTTCGCCGCAAGGGCGATGCTGCCAGTCAGAATGAATGCGAAGGCAAGACGGGGAAAAATCATCACGGTTGCTTGGGAGACGCTGGCTGCACAGCCAGGCGAATGGGCGCGGAATAGATGGTCGTGGTGGCGTCTTTGCCTCGGAATTTGCCCTTGGTCTGTGCCTGGAAATAAACGGTGTATTCGCCGCTGGGAATCTTCGCCGCCGCGAGATCGATAGTGGCCGTCGTCGTCGTGGCGCCGGCGGCAACATCAATCTCCTTGGCCGCTTCCAGACCAGGTGCCCCAGTTGGCTTCAGTTTCAGCGCCTCCTTGAATTCGCCACGCCGGGTCACCTTCAGCGGAATCTCGATCTTGCCACCCGCTGGAATCTCCCAGCGCTTGTCCTCGGTCGCCGCCACACTCACGGGCGCGGGTTCCGCCGCACTCACAGCCAGCGCAATTTCGCGGGTCAATCGCGGCCGCACTGCGTCCACGTTGGCATCTGCCACCGTCCAGGCAACCGCTCCCCCGCGCGCTTCGCACGTCAGTTCCTTGTCACCGACCTTCGCCTTGCCAATCACTCGAATGGATCCCGCCCAGCGCTCGGGCTTTTCACAACTGGTCAGCAGTACAATGCCCTCAGTCGCCCCAGCGGCAATTTTGGTCGGCTGGCACGTCACGCCCGCAGGCAATCCTTCAACGTGCAATTCGATCTCGCCGCCGAATCCATCCCGGCGCAAGGCGACTACTTTGATCGCGTTCGTGCCATCAGCACGCAACAGCGTGGAATAGGGATCGGCTTTTCGATCGTCCTTCTTTTCCGGCGGCGGCTCGGCCAGGGCGACCAGGCGGAAATCCGGCGACTCCTTGCGAATGATCAGACGATAGACGTTACGCGGATCGTTCCGGGAATTTCCGAACAGATCACTCACCTTCACCCGATAAGTGCCATCTTCTTTCGCCTCGAAACGGACGACCGGATCATTGCTCGCGGTGCTGAAGCGAATACCGCCGACATTGGTGTCCGCACCATAGGCTTCCTGCACATCGGCGGTATCTCGCTGGATAAGCACGAAGGGATTCGTCGGCAGATCGAGACGCTGCGAGATGGTTTCGATCCACCACACATCGCCCTTCTTCGCATCGAAGGTATAGAAATCCGCATCGCCTGCGGGAAAGAACTGACCGGCCACTTCGCAAGGCGGCGTCAGCTTTTGCGCTTCGCCGGGTTTACTGTTCGGCTCGTGTTCCACCACGACCGGCTCGTTGGCAAAGCCGATGAAGACGGCATTCGAGGCGTGCGGGGATGAAAGACGATACGAGAACCCATCGACGGCTGCTGCCGCCGGATTGGACAATCCATCGACGTGCGGATCTCCCGCGGTCGGAACATCGATCTCCGCTTCCACTTTATCGAGAGGCTGGCCGTCATCGCCCTTCACGTTCGCGGGAACTCCCCCGGGTAGATTACGGCCGTAGAGCGTGAACTTCCCCTTCTCTCCCGGCTTGCCGCTCGGCGGCAAGACGAAGTCGATATGCGGCGCGGTCGTGAGTGCCACCCGGTAAAAATAATCGGCGCCCCCGGCAAACGCGAGGTCATGGACCTTCAGCAAATAAGTCCCATCGGCGGGAACCACGAAATCGAGCAGACCGCCACGCCGACTCGTCCCCAGTTCATGCCCGGCGCCATCGAGGAAGGTGAGGACAGGCGAGAGACGGGAATCGAGTTCCGCCGCATCGCAATCCGCCAGCACCCGCTGCCCCTTCTTCGCGGTGAATTTGAAGTAGTCCGCCGCGGAGGCGGTCGTAGCGCCGGCGATCACGGAATCCACCGGCAACTCGATCGCCGTTTCCGGCGTGCTGTTCGCACCTGTTTTGGTGGTCTGCGGAAGATCTCCCACGACAAAGGCCCGCGGGTTGGAAATGCCGAGCAATCCCGTGGCGCGCACGTCGTAAATGCCCGGCGGGACGTTGGGCGCAATCTTCACCACGAATCGTTTATCCTTCGGCTCCGCCGTGATGCCCGGGTTGGAGAAATGCAGCTCCTTCGCTTCATCGAGATCAGCCCCCGTGATGCCGACCTCCACTTCGGAGCCCGCCTTGCCACCGGGAGGATTGACGGTATCGAGCCGAATGACCGGCAACTCCGCCGCCCACGCGTGCAGGAAAGACGAGCACGCGACGAAAGCGCAGAGGATGGGGGGACGACGCGCGACCATTCCTGGTTAGTGATTGAAGAGAAATTCCTTCGTATTGAGGATCGCCCAGAGGATGTCCTCGTAGCCCATCCGCTTGCTCTTTGCCGCATCGAGCGGCATGCCATCCGTGCCTTTGCGCGGCTTGTCAAGATGCGCCTTGGCCAGCTCGAGCTCACGTGCCTCCGGCGCACGGGAATAAGCAATGAGATACAACTGGCGCAGCTTCTCTTCATCGCTGCGCGGGTCCGCGGCGAGCTTCGCTGCTGCGCCGGCATCGGAAGCCAGCTTGTCCTGGATGTCCTTGGCATTCAGCAGATGGAGCGCCTGGGCGAGGCTGGCCTCCTGCGTACGCTCGCACTCGCAGGCGCTGGAGCTTTCCGGCCGGCCGAAGACAGTGAGGAAGTAGGAGCCGGCGTTGAAGCTATTGTCCGGCAGCGAGATGGCGCGCGTCCCGGCGGGCATGCCCGGGAAACCACTGGGCGTGCGCGTCACTTCATTGATCGAATCGAAAAGCACCTCGGCGGTGAGACGCTTCGCATAATAGCGCGAGAAGTTCTGTCGATCCGGACCATTGTAGTGATTCGGCACGGCACTGAGCTGATACGTCTGCGACCGCGTGATGTCGCGGATGAGCGTCTTCAAGTCATAGCCGCCCTCAATGAAATGCTGCGCCAGCGCGTCGAGCAACTCGGGGTTCGACGGCGGGTTCGTCTCGCGCATGTCGTCCTCGGGCTCGACGATGCCTCGATTGAGGAAGTGCTTCCAATAGCGGTTCACCAGCGTGCGGGCGAAGAACGGATTGGCGCGCTCACTCATCCAATCGGCGAGCGCAATGCGCGGATCCTCATCCGCCGGGATCTCCATCGGCCCGGTGATCAAGGCCGCCGGGCGCACGGGCTGCTTGGTCTTCTTGTTAATCGCCGTGGCTATGCCGCGCCGGTGGAAGATGGCTTCGTTCTCCTTGGTCGTGGTCGGCTTGCGACCCACCTGCGAGAAGAACGCTCCGAAGCTGTAGTAATCATTCTGGCTCCACTTCTCGAAGGGATGGTGATGGCACTGCGCGCACTGCATGCGCATACCGAGGAAAAGCTGCGCGGTATCCTCGAGTTCCTGCTGCGGTTCCTTCACCTGCCGATACCACGCGACCGGCGGATTCTCCGCCACATCGCCGCTGGCGGAGAGTAACTCGCGCACGAAGACGTTGTAAGGCTTGTTCGCGCGCAGTCCGTCGCGAATCCAGTCGTAGAACCCGAAGTTCATCGGCGCATCGGCCGGCTTCGTCCGCTTGTTGCGCAGTAGCGCGCTCCACTTGTTGGCAAAGTAGTCGGCGTATTCCGGACTCGCGAGCAGGTCGTCGATGAGCTTGTCGCGCTTGACCGGATCGGTATCGGCGAGGAAACGCTGGGTCTCCTCGAGATTCGGCAGGCGGCCGGCGATATCGAGGCTCACGCGGCGGATGAAAGTCGCGTCATCACACGGTTCGGACGGCGGCATGCCCATCGCCTTGAGTTTGGCGAAGACGAGATCGTCGATGTAGTTGTGCGAGGGCGGGAGGCTCGCCACCGTCGCGCCCAGCGGCGCCGTCGCTCGGAAGGTGGTCACCTTGCCCTGGTAGCGAACCATGATGGCGACGTCGCCAGGTTGATCGAAGAGCTTCACCCGACCCTCTTCATCCGCCTCGGCCATGCTCTTTTCGTTCGGCTCATAGAGCGCACTGCGAGTCACGTCGTGGACCGTGCCATCGGAATAGTGCGCCAGGGCCACGAGTTGCTGTTCGCTCTTCAGCGTCATCGTCCGCTGCTTCGGCAGCACTTCGATCTTCGTTACCTTCGGGTCGCTCTCCTGACCGTAGGGCAGGCCCTGCGAAATCCAGCGCACGAGCAGCGCGTAATCGTCGGACTTCGGGTCGAGCCGCTTGCCGCCGCCGTGCGGCGTGGAGTTGATGCCCTTGAGCAGCAGCAGGCTATTCTCCGGTGAGGCGGGAAAGACGCGCCGGCCCCGCGCTTCTTTCACGATGTGCTCGTAATCCTCCGCCGGCTCAAAGCCGAGCAGCGAGAGCTTGAAGCCATTCTGCCCGCTCGCCTTGCCGTGGCAGCCACCGGCGTTGCATCCCGCCTTGGTGAAGATCGGCACGATCTGGTTGGCGAAATTGATCGGCGCTTCGTGAGCGGCTCCTTCAACGTGGACCGCCAGCGTAGACTTCACACCATCCGCCTCGGCGGTAATGGTGACAGCACCGTCGGCCAGCGGCGTGACGATTCCGTTCGCATCGACATTCACGATGCCCGCGGGTGCGGCACTGTAAGCAGCCTGGTGCGTGAAGTCGCGCACTGCCCCATCGGCCAGCGTCGCCGTCACGAGCAATTGCTGGCGTGCATCCTTGCCGTGCAAGGTGAGCTCGGGCGCGCCAGTCGCTTCGATCTTTAAACTCGCGGGTTGCGCCAGGACGGTGGCGGAGAAAGCCAGCAAGCAGGTGAGAATGATGGGGGAACGTTTCACGATCAAATGAGCTCTTTCATAGGCTGCCAGCCATCGACCAAATATTGTGGCCGGCCGGAAAGATCCGGCAGCGTGACGTTGTTCAGATCGATGCCCAGCCAGTGGTAGAGCGTGGCAAAGACTTCACCGAAATGCACCGGTCGCTCCACGGGCTCGCCGCCCAGGCGATCCGTCGCGCCGATGACCTGGCCGGTTTTGAATCCGCCACCGGCGACAACACCGCAGCCGACGCGCGGCCAGTGGTCGCGGCCCGCGTCCTTGTTGATTTGCGGAGTACGGCCGAATTCGCCCCACGCCACCACCGCGACATCCTTATCGAGCCCGCGCTGGTGCAGATCCTCCACCAGGGCGCTGAAGCCCTGATCGAAAAGCGGCAGGTGCGTGAGCAACTCAGAGTGGTTCTTCGCGTGGAAATCCCAGCGGCCGAAATTCATGGTCACGCAACGCGCGCCCGCCTCGATCAAACGCCGGGCCACGAGGAAGTGCTCGTTGTTCCGCGGAGCGCCGTCGCCGAAATTCTTCGGGTCGCCCTTGCCATAGCGCTCGCGCACTTTCGGATCTTCCTTCGAGACATCGAGCGCGTTGAGCAGCTTGCTCGAGGTGAGCACATCGAAGGCGCGCTGGTCGAAGACATCGAGCGCGCTCATGAGTCCGCTGTTATCCACGTCACGCTGGAAGCGATCGAAGCTCGCGAGCAGTTTCTGGCGGTCGGCGAGACGATCGCTCGTCACACCGTTCAGCACGAGGTCACTCATGCCCGCGCCGTTCGGACGAAAAGCGGAATACGAAGGGCCGAGGAAACCGGGATGCCCCGGGGAACCGTAGGGTGGGTGCCTCGCATCGGGCGCGAGTCCGATGAAGGGTGGCACTTCGCCACCCTTGGCGGCGCACAGTTTCGTCATCACCGAACCGATCGACGGCCAGCCGCCGGGTGGCGCGACCACGCCCTTCGCCGAGCGGCCGGTGTAGCAGATGTGGGAATCGTGATCACCCGTGACCGAGCCCGTCATCGTGCGGATCGGCACGAGCTTGTCCATGATCCGCGCGCAATGCGGCATGTGCTCGGAAATCTGGATGCCGGGGACGTTCGTGGAGATCGGCTTGTAGGGCCCGCGATATTCGATCGGCGCGTCCATCTTCAGGTCGAAGAGATCCTGGTGCGGTGGCGCGCCGGCCATGTAGATCATGATCACCGATTTCGGCGACTTGCGAATGCCCGACTGCGCTTCCGCGCGCAGAATCTGCGGCAGGCTGAGCCCGCCCATGACGAGGCCGCCGATCTTGAGGAAATCGCGGCGGGCGATGCCGTCGCAAAATCGTCCTGTACGTAGGCCGGGAATGGTTAGCATTTTAGATGAGCTCCTTCATCGGCATACAGCCGGGTTCGACGAGATATTGTGGGCGACCGCTGAGATCCTGCACGGTGGTCTTCGCGACATCGATGCCGAGACGCTGATAGAGCGTGGCGAAGACTTCGCCGAAACGCACGGGGCGCTCCGTAGCTTCGCCGCCGAGACGATCCGTCGCGCCGATGACCTGCCCATGCTGCATGCCGCCACCTGCGAGCAGCGCACACGAGACGCGCGGCCAGTGGTCGCGGCCGGCGTCCTTGTTGATCGTCGGCGTGCGGCCAAATTCGCCCCACACTACGACAGAAACATCCTTGTCCAGCCCGCGCTCGTGCAGGTCGGTGAGCAACGCGGTGAGGCCTTGATCGAGCAGCGGCAAATCCTGGCGCAGCGCGGAGAAGTTGCCGCCATGATGATCCCAACGGCTGAAGGCCACCGTCACGCAACGCGCTCCGGCTTCCACCAGACGGCGCGCGGCGAGGAAGTGCTCCATCATCTTCGGTCCACCGTCGTCGCGATTCTTTGCGTCGCCCTTGCCGTAGCGCTCAAGGATGCGCGGGTCTTCCTTCGAGACGTCGAGCGCATTGAGCAGCTTGCTCGAAGTGAGCACGCCGAAAGCCTGCTGATTGAATGTATCGAGCCCACCCATGAGGCCGCTGGCATCCACATCGCGGCGAAATTGATCGAACCCGTCGAGAAGCGTGCGCCGGTCGGCGAGCCGGTCGAGTGTCACTCCGTTGAGCGTCATGTCTTCCACCGCACCGCCTTTGTTGGGCTGGAAAGGTGCGTGGGCCACACCGAGGAAACCGGGTTCGCCGCAGCGCGCCCATTCCATGTGACCCATCTTGGGCGCGAGCCCCACGAAGGCCGGCACTGCGGGATCGAGCGCTCCTTCGAGCTTCGAGACGACTGAGCCAAAGGACGGCCAGCCACTCGGCGGTTGCTGCTGGAAGGGGCGCCCCGTGAGGCACTGGAAAGCGTCGTGACGGCCATCGCAATCGCTCATCGAGCGAATCAGCGTGCACTTGTCCATCATGCCCGCCAGCAGGGGCAGGTGCTCGGTGATCTGGATGCCGGGCACATTCGTGCCGATAGGCCGGAACTCGCCGCGAATCTCCGAGGGCGCGTCCATCTTGAGATCGAAGATGTCCTGATGCGAAGGCCCGCCCGGCAGGAAGATCATGATCACCGCCTTATGCGAACGACCCACGCCCGAGCCCGCCTCGGCCCGGAGGATCTGCGGCAGGCTCAAGCCCCCCAGTGCGAGGCCACCGATCCGCAGGAAATCCCGGCGCGACACTCCATCGCAGAATCGCCCAGTCTTTTGGCCGTGGATGGTAAGCATTGGAAGGTGGTCGGGATGGCGGCGGACAGTGAAAAGAGCGGCCTGACAGCGAAATCAGACTTCATCGGTTCTGCCCATGTCTGAAAACACCTTAACAGAAGCAGTTTCTTAGGCCCAACCTATCCGGGCTTCTGCCGGCCTACTGCAGAGCGACTACTGCACCCACTTAATGCCAGCCAGTGGCATTACAGCGCATTTTCATGCGGGAATATCACGAGGAGAAAGAGAGCGCGATCAACCACGATTAGGCACGACTGACCACGATTCAGCACGATCCTTCTCTGATAATCGAGCCCACAACCCCTGAGGGCCAATACCTCCGGCCTTATCAGCCCAGCGACAACAAACGCATGTATATTGCAATAAAACCAGCAACATTAAGAGCTCTGCCCCTCCCTCTTCTCATCGAACGTTCCATCTCGCTCCACCTCACGCCAAGGACATTAAGTCACAGCCGCGTAAAAGTCAAGATTGGACAGCCTGCAGGCTTGCCACCCCTTCCACCGCCGGGCAGATCCGTTCCAGAAAGGCTGCGAGCACCCGCTTTTGCTCGAATTGCTCGACCCACTCCCTCCCCGCCCGGCCCCACGCTTCGAGTTCGCCCGGGCTGGCGGCCAGCCGTTCGAGCGTTGCGGCCAGGACGTCAGCCTGGCCGGGTGGCACGTTGCAGCCAAAGCACCCTTCGACCATCGCGCGGGCGAGTTCGCTATCCGTATCGGCCACACTCAGAATCGGGCGCCCATAGGCCAGAGGGTTCAGCAGCTTGCTCGGAAAGAAAGCGCGTCCGCTGCCCGCGAGCTGCGTGATGATGGCCACGTCGCAATCCGCCAGCATCTCGCGATATTCTTGATCGGAAAGCAGCGGCAGCAGTCGAACATTTTCCAGCCCTTCCGCATCGCGCTCGATCAAATACCGCTGCGCGCCATCGCCGCAAATGACGATTCGGATCCGCCGGTCGCTGATCATTCGCGCCGCGCGCACCAGCACCTGCAGCCCCTGCTTCACGCCGATATTCCCGCTGTAGACCGCGACGAAATCGTCCTCCGCAAAACCCTGCCTCGCGCGAAAGGCACCCCGCGCGGGCGGCGTCTCGATCCGGATGCCGTTGGGGAAAAAGATGTGTTTTTCCGCCGGCACCCCCTTGGCCGCAAACGCCGCAAGCATCCCGCGGCTGATCCCCGACACTCCCCACGCCCGGCGATAGGAAAACGCCTCCACGGCAAAGAGCGAGCGCGTGAACATGTCGTCACGCAGCAGCCCCACACCCAGTGCCGCATCCGGCTGCAAATCCTGCACATGAAAGATGTAACGCGTGCGGCGCAACAGCGACACGAGCCACGAGGCCGGCCCGAGCAGGAGCGGCGGCGACACGGCGATCACCAGATCCGCCCGCGGACGGGTGAGCACGCGTGGCAGCGAGGTGAGCACGAAGGTCGCCTCGTGGATGATGCGCTTCCACCAGCGCACTCGCGCAGGCACATAGTGCCAGCAGCGGTGGACAGGCACGCCGTTGATGACATCCGTGCGCCAGATCGTGCCACGATCCTCCGGGCGTTTCTTCCACGCCGGGTAGTAGGAAAACGTCGTCACCATCTCGACCTCGTGCCCGGCGGCGTGCAGGTATTCGCACAGCGCCGTGTTGCACGGGCCGATGCCGGTCGCCTCCGGGGCGTAATTAATGCCCCAAACGAGAATCTTCATTTTGCTTTTGCCGGAGGCGCAGTTCGTAAGTCTTGGCCACGCTCAGAAATTCGTATTCCGCATGCAGCCGCGCGAAGTAATAGCCCGCACGCCCATCGAGAAACCCGCGCTGCCAGACATAGACGAAAAGAAAGCGCAGCAGCGGGCGGCAGGGCAGATGGCGCGACCACCGTTTCAAGCGCTGGCGCCAGCCGAAATCGTGCTCGGGAGGTCGCTGCTCTTCGCTCAAGGTGACGTGCGCTTCCCAAGTGGAATACACATTGTGCTTTTCGACAAAGGACTCGATGGATGGGAAGGCGTAGTGCGCCATCTCCGCACGCAGCCGGCCGATCTTCCCTTCCACGATCATCGGCTCGTGAATTTCGTGATCGGCGTGACTGATCGCCGCATCGGTCAGCCGGGCGTAGCGCGCCTTGCGATGCTGGAAGAAACGCATCACCCAATTCGGCCGATAGGCGTGGTTCAACCACTGCCCGAAAAACCAAAAGCGCCGGTCGACTTGATACGCCGCGTATTGATCCGCACCTGTGGCGATCGCGCGCAATTCCTCCGCGGCTTCCGGCGGCAGCGTTTCATCCGCATCGATGAGGAAGACCCACTCATGCTTGAAAGCGAGCGTCTCCAGCGCCCAGTTGCGCTTCTTCGGCCAGCTGCCATTGAAATGAAATTGCACGACCTGCGCCCCGGCGGCCTCCGCAATGGCCTGCGTACCGTCGGTGCTCTGCGAATCAATCACCCAGATTTCATCCGCCCACGCGATGCTCTCCAGGCAACGCGGGAGGTTCCCCGCCTCGTTTTTCACGGGGATCAGGAAACTGACGGGCACCTTGTTCATTTGCCGCTCTCTGCCTGCCGCACAATGCGCGCGGGATTGCCCGCCGCCGTGCAGCCATCCGGAATGTTACGCGTCACCACGCTGCCCGCCGCGGCCACCGCGCCGGCACCGATGGTGATACCCGGCAGCACGATGGCCCGCGCCGCCACCCACGCGCGATCGCCGAGGCGGATCGGCGCGCAGGTCATCGGGAAATCCGGCTGCCGATGGTCGTGCGATGCCGCGCAGAGATATGCCCCTTGCGACACCACGGAGCGCGCACCCAGCGTGATCGGCGCCACGTTGTAAATCTCCGCGCCATCCGCGATGCAGGCGTCATCGGCGAGCGTGAGCTGCCACGGCGCCCACACGATCGCACCGGGGTAGACATGGCACCGTGCACCGACCTTCGCGCCCCACACCCGCAGGACCAGCGCGCGCCAGGCGTGCAGCGGGCGCGGCGTCCAGCGGCAGAGCAGCAGCCAGGTGATATTCCACGCGGCGCGGGCGAGGCGGTGCTGAAGGGAAAAGCTGGAGACCATCAGGAGCGTGGAGGGATGAGGGCGAGGAGATTCTCCGCCGTGCGACGGATGTCAAACCGTGCGGCAAAACACCGGCGCGCGGCAAGTCGCATCGCCATGTGATCCGCCGCCAGCCAGCGTTCGAGCAACTCAACCGTGCCCTCGAGATCGTCACTGGCGGCAAAGCCTGCCTCGTCGTCCACGATCTCGCGCCAGATATTGACCCGTTTCGACACCAGCACCGGCCCCCCGCTGGCCAGCGCTTCCGCGACGGCGATGCCGAAATTTTCCTGGTGCGAAGGCAGCGCGAAGACCTCCGCCACCGCCAGTGCGGCCCACTTGTCATCGTCGTAGAGGGGGCCGGTGAAGGTCACGCGAAGGCCTTGGGCACGCGTTCGTAAATCGGCCTCCAGCGCTGCATCCGCGCACGGGCCGGCGAGGACGAGATGCAGCGGCGGCTTAACCCGGCGGAAAGCCTCGATCAGCAGGTCGCAGCCTTTCTTTTCGTGGAGCCGGCCGAGAAAAAGCAGGATGCGCTCGCCGCGTAATTGCGGGAAGCGCGCCTCGAAGCGCGCGCGCAATTCCCGCTCGGATCGCGGCGGCGCAATCGTCCCCAGTGGCACCACCTCTTCCCTTCGCGCGAGCCACGGGTGAAACGTGGTGCGACCAAGGCGGCGCTCTTCTTCACTGGTAAAAATGACGCTCGCTGCGTCACGCACCACCCGGTGCTCGGCCAGCTTCCAGTAGGCCACCTTGCGCGCATGCCGCGAGGGAAACGCGGTGCGAAACCACGGATCGAGCATGCCATGGGGAAACAGGCAATAGGGCACGGGGGATCCGCGCAATGCCTGCCAAGTGCCGATCCCCTGCCACTGCCACAGGCCGTGGACGAAAACGCATTCGAAATCCTCGGCGAGCGCCCGCATCCATTGGACGAAGCCGGGCGTCCAGCCATAGTTGCCCCGGCCGTAAAAGGCATGCACCGGCGCGGGCCAGGTGGCCAATCCCTCGACATAGCGTGCATCGAGTGTGGCGATCTCCGACCGCACACCCATGGCCGCGTGCGCCACGCAGAGCTGGCGCACAAACTCCGACGGCCCGCCGCGCGCCGGGTCGAGCGAGTGCACGACATGCAAAAGCCGCATCATGCGCCCAGCACCTCCCGGTAGATGGCGAGGTACTCGCGAATCATACGCTCCGTGGAAAAGCGCGCCGCATTTTCCATCCCGGCGCGAGTCGCTGCCGCACGCGCGGCGGCGCTCTGTGCGAGGATTCGCTCCACCTCCACCGCACCGGCGCTCGCGTCATTCGGATCGGCCAGATAGAAGGCTGCCGCGCCGCCCACTTCGGTCATGGGGTCTTTCGCCGTGGTGAGCACACGACAGCCACTCGCCTGGGCCTCAATGATGGGCCAGCCAAAGCCTTCCTCGAGCGAGGGAAACAACAGCAATTCCGCGCCGGAATACAGAGCTGCGAGCGCTGTATTCTCCACATCGCTCCGCGTCTCGACACCAGGTGCCGTGCAGTGAGGTCCGACCATCACGAGCTTGGGCGCACCCAAGCCCATCCGTGATTGCAAGGCGGCATAAATGCCGAGGACACCGGGACGATTTTTGTACCATTGCCCACCGCCCACATGCAGAAGATACGGCTCCGTCGGAACGCCATGTCGTGCGAAGACCGCCTCGTCGAGTGTTCCGCCGCACCGCCGCCGCTCAGCCGCTTCCGCGATTTCCGGCACCGGCGCATAGGAAAAATTCTGCCCCATGTAAGTGACGCTCACGGTTTCTTTCCGATGCCCCGTGAGCTTCAACACATCACGCCGCGTGGCCTCTGAGATGCAAGTGAGACGGCGAGCCCGCCGCAAGCCGGCGAGGATCCACCGCTGCAGGATTCGTCCCAACCAGCCGGTGCGGTTCTGCGGGAACTCCCCCCGCGCCGAACGGATGGCCAGCATGTCGTTGCACGTCACCAGATGTGGCCGCTGCTCGATGTGCTTCACGTACATTGCATTCGAATGATCGCAGATATGCACGAGATCAGCCGACGCGGCGAGACGCCGCAAGCGGCGCGGAAACAGGAGGAACTTGTCGAGGTAGCCGAGCCATTTTCCGAGGCCGCTGCCACCGGGCTTGAGCTTACCGAAAGCCGGTTCGGGCCGCACCACCTCCACCTCCACGCCAGACGCGCGCAACCCCTCCGCTAGCGCGGCGGCGAAGCGCAGCATGCTTTCCTGGCGATCGTGCAGATAGTTGGAAACGAGCAACACCCTCATTGCGCATCGCCTTTCCCATCGCCCTCATGCAGCCGCTCCGCGTAGGGCGAACGCCCGCGTATGACCGGCATCGCTGGTTCGGATGCCACCCGCTGAACCGGTGAAGTACCCGATGCGATCGGCGCCGCCGTGGCGGCCAGCGCCAGCCCGGCCGTAAAGACCGCGAAGCCCAGCGTGGTCGGCTGCCCAAATTGCGCGGTCGCCAGATCGAGACCGCCCGCGCCCACGAGCAGGAGTGGCAGGATGCGGCCCTCCCGATAGGCTCGCAGTGCGGCCAGCGTCACCGCCAGGGTGATCGCAAGACGCAAGGCAAGATAGCCAACACCCAGCGCGGCTCCATTCTCGAGGATCACGCGCTGCCACTCTCCCTCGCCCAAGGCAAACTGTCGCTGCCCTTGCAGCAATTTCGCGCCGACATTCGTGCCGACGCCGAGGCCCAGGCCGAGTGGAGGTGCATTGGAAAGTGCCTCACCGGCCGCAATGAAATCCTGCCCGAAACGCACGATGATTCCCTGTTGCACGCCTCCCCCGCTCTCGAAGCGCTCACGCTGGACTGCGATTCCCTCCATGAATACCGGCGCCAGCCACACGAGGGCCACCACCGCCATGATCGCCATCACGATGAATTGCACCGCACCCCGCATCTGCTGCGGTCGCCGAAACGCAATGTAGAGCACGAGGCTGCAAACGATGGTGACAGAGATGACCGCCGTGCGGCTGCCGGATACACCCAACGTGAGGGCCAACGCAGGCACGGCAGCGATACTGAGCCAGCGCGGATAGGCGCGCATGCCGAGCAAGTCGTCCAGCAGGAAGGCCGTGCTCAGCGCAAGATAGGTGGCGAGACCGGTCGCGAAGGAGAACGTACCCGAGGCCCGCACCTTGCCCGCCGCGGCGAAGAGTTGACCGCCGACTTCCCCACCCGCGCCGACGTTCCATGATGAGTTTGTGCCGGCTTGGAATTGCTTCACCGCCAGCGGTGTCATCGGCAGCAAAATCAGCAGCAGCGCGAATCCCATGCGGCGCACATCCTCCGCGCGCAGCACTCGTGGCAGGAGAAAGATGAGCGGCAGGTGCAAAAAATCCGCGCGCAACCCATAGAGCGTGACCGGGAGCGTACCGATGCCGCCAAAGGAAGTCAGGAAGCAGAGGACGGCGAGGGCGAACGTCCAGAGAATGAAACCATTCGCGGGAAAGACCTTGTCCCGCAAGGCAAGCGCGTAGATAGCCAGCACGACAGGATCGCGCACGATAAGGAGCGCATTCGAAAGGCCAGGGAAAAGCCATTTCCGCATCGCGCCCTCGAAAAGCAGCAGCCAGAAATAGAGCCAGATGAGCCGGCGCAGAGCGGTGAGGGACCTATCCATGCGCAGGGGGGCAAAATGGGTCGATCGCCGCGAGGATGCGGTCGGTATAGTGCCGCCAGGTGCGCGCCGCCGCCTGTTGCCGCGCAGCTTCACGCATCGCGGGCAGCTCGCTGCGATGATCGGCAAACCACGCGATGCGATCCGCCAAAGCAGCCGGATCCCGGATGGGCACCAGCCAGCCCGTTTCACCCGCTATGACGAGATCCTCACCGCCCGCATTTGCCGTGACGAGCAAGGGCAGGCCGCGGCTTAGCGCCTCCTGCTGCACTAGGGCACGGCCTTCGACGATGCTGGGCAGGACGAGCACATCGCAGGAGTCCATCAGGGCAAGGACTTGCGCGTGTGGGCGCGGGGATTCATGGAGGAAATGCGGCCAGGCATCGCGATAGAATGTCAGCGGGGCCAGCGGCGTGCCGAGCACGGATAACGTGATATCGCGGCGACTCAGCAACCGCATGGCGGCGAAGAGATCGGCGAGGCCCTTTCGCTGCGTCATCGTGCCGGCGAAGAGCAGGCGGAGCGGACCCTCCTCGCTGCGCGTCGCGGGCCGGGGCGGCACCGGCGGAGAGCCAAATTCCGCGATCACGCTACGTGTGCCAAGCGGCAGGCTCGACTCGACGAAACGGCTGGGACACACGACGAGATCGGCCAGGCGAAGCTCCTCGGTTTTCCGCGCCAGTTTCTCCTCGGAATCATCGGGCGCCTGGAGCGTAGGCGCCCAAGCGGGCAGGCGCTCGGCCTCTTCTCGCAGCAGCCGCTGCGCAGTCTCCCAATAGGCGATGGGCAGCTCGTAAATCAGGGGAAGGCCCCGCTCGCGTGCAGCACGAAAGGTGGCCAGCGCGCCATCTTCGTAGCAGTAGACCGCGCGCGCCGAATCGAGATTCCCCGCCACCGCCTCATCCAGCTGGCGATAGACCGCATCGATGCCCAGCGGTCCCCGGGCACTGCTCCAGCCGAGCCGCTGCGCGGCTAGCCGCGCTATCTCCCGCCACGGGTGCAGATGCAATTTCGCACGCGGCACCGAAACAGCGCGGCGGCCGAATGCGATGGTGGTGTGAAACGCAGCGAGGCGGTCCTTTTGCTCCAGGGCTTCCGCCAGCGCGCGGTTGAAAGCATTCACGGTGGGATGACTGAGCAGGATCATGGTTGCCTCGCAGCCTCCTCCAACACTCGCAGGTAATGGGCCGAGACCGCCTGCGCAGTGTGATTGGCGAGGTGCGCCGGGGCGGCCCGGCGATAGACGCTGAGGTCTGCACCGGGCGCGAGTAGCTTTTCGATCCAGCAGGCCGCATCATCTACATCCTCGTGGTGAAACTTGACTCCGGCTTCGCCGATCGCGTCCGGCAGGCCGCCGCAATTTGCCACCAGCGGCACGCACCCACAGGCGATCCCTTCCAGCGCCACCAAGCCGAAAGGCTCCTGCCAGCGCGAGGGCACGACGAGGATGCGGTAGCGATTGAGCAACGCGACGAGGTCGGGGCCGAAAACCAACCCGGCGAAGTCGATCTGCTCGTCGAGCCCAAGCTCGCTGCTCAGCTTTCGCAACGCCGCTTCCTCCGGGCCGCGGCCTACGACGGTGAGATGAGGCTGCAACCCGCGCTTCCGTAGAACCGCCAGCGCCTGGAAAAGAAGGTCCACGCCCTTGTCGTAAACAAGCCGCCCGAGGAAAACGAGTTCGCGATCCCGCGCGATCGCGAGGTCACACCGGAAGAGCGTGTCGCGATACGGGTTCCCGATGACCACGGCGGGGGCATGAATCTGGGCACGCAAGGCATCGCTGATCACGATGTTTTTCGCGCGCTGAGCGGCAAATTGTTTCACCCGATCGCGCCAGCCGATCGAGCCATCCACACGGGCGATCCATGTGTGATGTGCCACCACCCACGGGCGCGTCCTCAGCAGCAGCGGCCACGCAGTGCGCAGCGAGATATTGTTGTGAAAGAAAACGTCGCACCAGTCGACGAGGCGCAGAAGCTCCATCGGCCCCGGGCGGCGATGGATGGAAAACGGGAAGTCCGTGGCATCGCTTTCACGGGTGTAGGTCACGACTTTCACCTCGTGGCCAGCCCGCACGAATTCGTGCACCAGATTGCGGCTGACTTCCTCGATGCCACCCACGCTCGGGTGAAAAAAATGGGAGGAGAGCAGGATCTTCATGATCCGCGCGCGAGGAAGTAGCGACGCCATGCCTTGAGCGTCTCGATCAGCGGGCGATGCGAATCGAGTGGGCCGTGACCGGCCGGGTGCAGGAAGAACAGCCCATGATCCATGTTCGTCTGAAAATGAGTGGCCCGGTTTTGCCCGGCCAGTCGACGGCAGAAACGTTGTACGGTGGGAATATTTGCATCATCCACCACGATCAAAGCCCCGCGGCTGTGCTCGAGCGCCAGCGTGAGCGCATGCTCGCGAAAGGGAGGCCATGCCGGCGAATCGACGAGCACGAGCTCCGCATCGCGCAGTGCGGCGAGCGCGGTCTCGGGCAAAACCCAACTTTGTAGCGGCGCACCCGCCAGCCACACCCGGCGCAACGGCAGCCGATGCGATGTGAAGCGCAAGCGCTGGACGGGAGCCAGTGCCGCGTCGGTTTCCGCCAGCCAGGCTTCGCTATCTTCAACCACAGTGACCTGACAGCCAGCGGCCAGAAATTCGCGGGTGCTCTGCCCGGAACCGAATTCGAAGACGCGCCTCACGTACAAGCGCTTCACGCACTCCACGAGCAGCGCCAGAGAGGCCGGCGGCAGCGCGTAGCCGGCTTCGCCATGGTGATCGTCCCGGGAGAGCGACGGCAGCTCGGTCTCCACAAATCGCACGACGTCTTCCCGGCTCATCGCTTCGCCTCCCAGTCCGCCAGAAATTGATCAACCACTTCACGTTTGCTCAGCGCCGGAGTGCTGCGCGCGACGGTGCGGAGCTGCGCCGGTAGGTCGTCGCTCATCTTGATCAGGAGCGGCGTGTCACCCGGTTCCTCGGGGACACCGGAGTAATGGACGTCGTCCCGATTGACGATGACCGGCAAGCCGCAATCGAGCATCGCCGCGACGCTGGCGCTCTTGCCAATGATCGTCCACGGCGTGGTGGCCACGCCGAAATCGGCGGTGCCGAAAAAATCGGCCAGCGCTTGTGGTGACAGACGGCCCAGCCGTCGGAAGCGAAAGGTCGCGCCGTAAATGGATTCCAATCGAACCCACAGCGACTCTCCCGCTCCGATATTGCCTGCGTGCACGATTTCAATCGGTCGCTTCAAGGCGCGCAACTGGGTGAAGAGCGGCTCCGCGGGCCATACGGGATGCAGCGTGCCAAAGAGGGCGAGAGTCAGGGCGTCTTCATTCCCACGATGCGCCGTCGTCGGCAGGGGCAGCGAGCCGAAGAGCGACAATCGCTTCGCGGTGATTCCATGCCGCGCGAGGCGATGCACATAAGTCGCGTTGCTGGTGTGGACGACCCGGGTATCGAGCCTGCGCGGGAGCGAGAGCACTCCCCGCCGCTGCCACCAGCCGAGCAGGCGATGTTTCCACGAGGCTGCTGTCTCTTCGCCGATCCACAGCTCGTGAAGAAAGACCTGCACGGGCCAGCCTGCGAACAATTTCCGCAGGCGTGCGGCCGTCCGCGTGACGAAACCGCGCGGGTGAAATCCGTAGTTCACAAATTGCAGGCTCACCCAATCGGGCGTGAATGCCTCGAGCCACTGACGCGCACGTTCCAGCCGTCCCGGCCATGGCAGCGTCGAGGGAAGACGAAGCAAGCCCGGCGAATCGATCACCGCGGAGATGTGGAAGTCGTTCAGCGCGAGCCGCGCCACCACATGACCGCGACGCTCGCACTCCTCGGCGAGCAGGGTCGTGTAATCGCCGACGCCATCGCATTCCGGTTCGAGGCAACTCGTGACGAAGGCGATTCTCATGGCGCTGGGAACAAGCTCGCGAGAATGGGCCACACTTCTTCCGGCGTCCAGATTCCTGGATGGCCCGCGCCGCGTCCCAACACATGCGTCTCGGGATAACCCCATTGCGCGGCATGCTGCGCCGCGTCAGGAAAATGCTCGCCGAGCAGGACGGCGCAAGGCTTGCGAAAGGCGGCGGCGACGTGCATCGCCATGCTGGAATTGCAAATGACACCGCGAGCGCCGGCGATGATTTCGAATGTCTCCCGGAGCGACATCTGCCCGGTGCGATCCTGCACGTGGGCTCGAGCACGCGCAAGCAACGCCCCCGCCTCCGAATCGCGCTGGCCACCGACGATGACGATGCGACGCGGCGCAAGACGATCCAGCAGCGTCGCGAAATGCGCGAGGGGCCAGCATTTCTCCGGAAATCCACCGCCCGGTGCGACGACGATGGCATCCTGAGGCGAGGGAGTTTCGCGCAGAAAAATCTGCGGGCGGTTTTCCGGCAACTCGGTCGCGCCGAGCAATTCGGCGAAGCGCAAGGCGGCGCGCCCCACGTGTTCTCGCTCATCGAACCAAATGCATTGCTGCGCGGCGGAATGGCCGCCCGCATAACCGCACACACCCAATCGCCACGGAATCCCCGCCCGCAGGAGGAGCAGCGAACCTTGAGGACTGCCGAGGACATCGATGCCGATGTCGCATCCGCTTCGGGCCAGAGCGGAGGCGTCACTCGACGTGGCGATGTAGCGCAGAGCTGCAAGCAGGCCTTGCGGCTTGACCTGACCGTTGTGCCACGGCGCATCGATTGAGAGGATTTCGTCGATGTTCGGATTGTCGCGGAGCACATCGCGGTTCCAGTCACCGACTCCCGCGATGATCCGGGCCTCGGGAAACCGCCGGCGCAGTGCGGCGAAAAGCGGCGTGACGACCAGGAGGTCACCGATGTCGTTATTGCGCAGGACAAAGATCGAGCTCGGATTCGCCGGAACGTGCGGTGCGCGCGGCGCGAGGCGGCTCAACAAGCCGCAGGCAGTCTCGATCGCGTTACGTTTCCAGGACATGGCAGCTCAAGATTTCCAACGCTCGTGGGCCAGGCGGAGCAAGTGCGGCAGGGCACCGAAATGAGCCGCATGCGGAGCAGCGTGGCGCATTGCACGCAGTAGGTTGCGGCGAAAGTAGAGGTTGTAGCAAAGGCCGGCGTAGAGGCAGCTCAGCGGCGAGCGGCGATTCTGCGCGGCGGCCTGGTCGTGATGCTCGACGAATGCTCCCGGAATGCAGCGGCTGCGCCAGCCTCGCGCATAAAGCAACGCGCCGAATTCGAGATAGGACGAGCCGTAACCAAATTCTTCCACGAAGCGGAATCCGCGATCGAAAACGTCTCGCGGGTAGATCGTCGCGCCATCGGCGATGGCCCAATTATCATCCGGGTCTTTGACCGCCTCGGCAGCACCGCTGGGATGAAGCTGCGCCGCATGTGCGGTGAAGGTATTCGGCCTCTCGTCGATGAAGCTCTTTTCCCCGCACGTCCATATTGCGGAAGCGTCACGTGCGACGGCTTCAAGGCAGATCCCGATGTGCCCCGGCGGCAGCGTGTGATCCTCATCCATGGTGCGGATGTGGGTGCCGCGACAGGCCAGCGCCACGGCATTGCGATTGGCGTAGAGTCCATGGCGGGGACCTGCGGTATGATGCGCGCCAAATTCCTGCGCGATCGCCGCGGCGATGGAAGGATCCTCGCTGTCATCGGAGACAACGATTTCGAATGGCTGCGCTTCCTGCGCCCGCAAACTCGCCAGGCAGCGCCGCAGACTCTCGGGGCGATTGCGCGTCACAAGCGCGATGCTGAGTTGAATCGGCGTGCTCATGCGGTCAGGGCAAACCAAAGGTCGCGGGGCTGGCGCCATGCAAACCACACGCAGTTGCGTCGCAGCGCAAAGGGATTGACGGAGGCAGCGTTGACTCCCCTATCGATCGTGAAAGCGCGATGGTATCCCGCGCTGGCTACCTCGTCCGCGACGCGCTGGTTCCATTCGCCCCACGGATAAGCAAATGCCTCCACTGAAATTCCGAAAAGATCTTCGAGGCGAGCGCGACTGGCGCGAATCTCTTCACGCGCGGCCTCCGGCGAGAGCGAGGTCAGCCGCGCATGGGTCATGGAATGCGAGCCGATCGTGTGCCCGGCGGCGAGCCATTCGCGCACTTGGGACTCATTCATCAACGGCGCTCCAGTGTTGTCCCAGTCGTTGGTCTTTCCGATGCGGTCTGCGACGAGGAACTGAGTCGCTTGAAAGCTATGGACTCGCAGCGGCTCAAGGCCTGCGATGGCGCTGGCATCACCATCGTCGAAGGTCAGCGAGATGTCTGCCGATTTGAAGCCGGCCGCTTTCAGTTCCGCGAGCTGACGAGCGAAGACGCGCGTGGGCAGCGTCAACCCACGCTGCCGGGTGAAGAGCGGTCCACGCCCCAGCCTATGATAGAGCAACGCGGGCGTGCCTTGACGAAAGGCCGCGGCGAATGGGGCGAGCTGGCAGTAGTGATCGGGCAGCGTCATTGCGTCGTTTTGAAACGCCAGTCCCAATAGAGGATGTAGGGCAAGACCAGTGGAAAGGTGAACCAACGCCAGGCGACAGCGAAGACGCGCCGCCGCGGCCACGGTTCCTCGCGCCGCGTGACGAGTTGCGCCGTCTGGCGCAGGAGGAGTGTGCATTCATCCCGAAATCCCTCGGCAAGCGAGCGCGCCTCTCCGGTCTTGAAACGGTAAAGGCTCATCCAGCGAATCATCCACGTGCGGCGCCCCAGGCCGCGCCAGCCGATGTATCGCGGCGGGTGATGCACCAGCGCCTCGGGTGCGAACTTCACGCGAAGATTTGCTCGCGCCACTCGCCAGGCAAATTCCATGTCCTCGCCACCGGCTTCCCGGAAGCCTTCGTCGAATCCGCCAAGGCGCTCGAAGACATCCCGGCGCACGGCGAGATTGCAGCTCCAGAGGACGCCGCCTCGCAAGTTTTCCACATGCTCCTCGAAGGGAGAGTCCGTCGCACCGGGCGCGATGACACGGCCTTCGATGACGTCGGTATCGCCGCTCGCTTGTGCCAATCCTTCAAGCCAGCCAGCCTGTGGTTCGCAATCGTCATCGACGAAGACGATCCATTCGCCTGCGGCGGAACGGGCGCCGCGATTGCGGTTCGCCGCCGGGCCGAGGCGCGGGCCTTGCAGCCAGCGCACTTTCGGAAATTCACGAGCGAGGAGATCCCGCGTGCGATCATCGTCGCTGTCATCACTCACGATAATTTCCGCTTCTGCTCCATCCAAAGAGCGCAAGCATCGCGCGAGCATATCCGGTCGGCGGCACGTGGGAATAACGACGCTGAATTTCATCGAGCGCGTAATTGATAAAACGGCGCGGCCAGACTGAGCAATGCGCACAGGGGATCACCCGCTCGCAGATCGTCTCGCGCCATGACCTTGACGGCATATGCCAGCTGGCGCAGCCAGGCACGGCCGCGGATGCCGTGCGGTGAATTCCAGCGGGCGTAGCGTTTCAGCACGGAATGGGCGGAATCCCGCTGCAGGCATAGGGCCTGCAATGCCGGGTCGGCGATGACCTCCCATCCGGCATCGAGCAATCGCTGCCCCAGATCAGCATCCTCACCCGCACGAAACCTGGGATCGAAGCCGCCCACCTGCTCCACCGCCTCCCTCCGCAAGACACACAAGCCGGTGGAAAGGTGCGCCCTCCGATTGAACGCTGCAGGCTGCCCCAACTTGAATAAATGGCGCCCGCGCCACCGTTCGGCACAAGATCGCGGCGGCGGCTGAACGTTGCGCGCGAAGACAGCGGCCACCCGCGCATCAGAAAAGTGGGTCAGCGCCCGAGTTACAAAATCCTCCGAGGGACTCTGCGCGGAATCACACATGAGCACCAGCGGTGTGTCTGTCTCGCGCATTCCGCGATCTCGCGCCGCGCCCCGCCCGCAATTCTCCGCGCATCGGACCACCCTCGCCCCGGAACGCTCTGCAATTTCTGCGGTTTCGTCGGTCGAACCATCGTCGATCACGAGAATCAACTCCGTACCCGCCGACTGCCATGCGGCGATCACCGCAGCGACGGTTGCCGCCGCCTGGTAGACGGGTATGACAACGGTGTATTTCATCATCGGGCGTGCCATGCTTCGAGCACCCGGGAGTAGAGTTGCCTGTGCCGCTCAAAAAAAACCGTTTCGCCAAACTCCCGTGCTGCACGCAGCCGAGCCGCCTCGCCAACGCGTTTGCGCAGGGATTCATCCGCGAGAGCGCGATGCAAGGCCTCGGCCAGAGCGGGGCCGGAGATTTCGCTGGCGAGCAATCCGGTGACCCCGTCCTCTAGTTGCTCGTTCACTCCCCCGGTCGGGGTGGCCACGACGCAATTGCCCGCAGCCATGGCCTCCAGCACGACACAGGGGAAATTTTCAGCCGGGGATGCGAAGAGGAAAATGTCGGCCGCACGATGCAGCTTCGCGAGAGGGCCCGCATTGGAGACGTAGCCAAATGATTCACACGACCATCCGGACAGACGCTCTTGGGCCCAGTCCGAATTTTCCCCGGCGAGCAGGAGATGAGGTCGCTGGCCCGCCCATTCTGCGAGGGCGGACTGAACGATCGGAAAACCCTTTTGTTCATCACGGAAATTCCGGTTCACGATCAGGATGGTGATCCCTTTTCGATCGGCCGGCGCTGTATATTCAAGCCGGGCAACGAATGCGGCGTCGACGGCATTGGGAATATGGTGCACTTGCCAATTGCGCCCCACGCGGCTGGATCGCACGAACTCCGCGAGCCAGCGAGAGGGGGCAATCACGTGCAAGGGCAAGGGTGCGAGATGGTCCAGCTTGAGGTCCAGTTGCGCGGCCGTGTCATCGTGAGAGCCGAGGGGCCAGCGTCCGAGCTGCGGACACTCTCCACACGCATCGAGATAGCGGTGACACTCTCGCGGGTGATCGCACCCACCGGTCACACCCCACAGTGCATGAAAAGTCCAGACGAGGGGCTTGAGCTGCGCAACATAGGCGAGGGATTCCATTGTGGCATAGCGGCCGTGAAAATTGTGCAGATGAAGAAGATCGCAAGGAGCATCCACCAGCCGACGAAAGGCGCGGTCCGTCCATTGCGCCCTCGGAGCGATTCGCTCCACCAAGCTATGAAAGCGAGAGTGATACAGGCGGGCCAGCGCACGTGGATAGAGCGGCCGCA
>JBGGMZ010000379.1:0-14751 GCA_041287745.1 Chthoniobacter sp.
GACGCCGGGACGGCGCCGCTGCAGAAATCATTTTCCGACCACCGGCCGCCGCGTGACGAGATCGAGCGCGTCGCCGGTGTTGAGGAAAAAGTAGCGAAGTCCATCGGCGCCCGGCGTGTAGGCGTGATCCGTGACCACCACCTTGCTCGCGCCGATGACTCGCGCCCGGTCCCCCTGCACCACGAGAGCCGTGCCTTCATCGATGCCAAACCCGAGCAAGTCTGGATGCGCGGCGATCACCGGCTGCATATCCTCCTCGCGATGGCGCGTGATGGTGTGTTGATCGATGGCGCTGTTGCGCAGAAAGCCGAAGCCCTCCTCGTGCCCTTTGGCCATCATGATCGTATTCCCCTCCGGCGCACCGCGCACCATGTAGCTACCTTGGATCGTCGCGCCGGCCGATGACCCGGCGATCACGCCACCACGATCCAGCACCTTGTGCAATTCGGTGAGGGTGCGCGTGCCGAGGTACGCATCCGCCAGCCGCCACTGGCGCCCACCATCGATCCAAACCGCATTTGCCTTCACGAGCGGCTCCACGAACGCAGCGCTATCCGCCATCGCCCGGTCGCGCGTATGCACCACCGTGACGTGTTTCGCTCCCGCGCGGGTGAGGAACGATTGGGCGACATAGGGCTCACCCCAATCCTCGCCCGGCTCCGCCGTGGGAATGATGACGAAATTCGCATCCACGCCACCCGCGAGCCGGATGAATTCCTGCAGCGTCTCACGTCCCAGCCTCCCACCACCATGAATGATGAGCGCACCATGAGCCGGGCCGACCTTGGGCTCTGCGTGTGCGGTAGCTCCGGCGAATGTGCCGAGCAGAGTGAGGAGGAGGACAGGAATACGCATGGTTCGATGGGGGAAGGTCCCATTCCTACAACCCGGAGAGATCACGGTCAAAAGATGGTGAATCATCTTTCGCCCCGGCCAGTCAGCCTCTGTGCTTGCGGTGCGTCGTGGCTCGATGGCGCTGTGAAGTGGTTTGGAGCATCTAAACGAGGTGAATTAGGAAAGCAGGAAAGCAGGAAGGATTTGTCTTCCGTTCCTGCTTTCCTGCTTTCCTGATTCAAAACGCCACCCTGCCGGATTCGGAAACTTCCTTTGGCAGACTCTATGGATCGCACCGGCCTCCCTCTCGCGCTGTCGGAAGGGGGAAAACACTTCCCGGCTTCTCCCCGATGCGCTTACATCACAAGCCCCGGTCACGATCCCTTTTTTTACCCATGTTCAAGCTGCGCCATTTATATCGCGCCCCCAGTGTCGAGGAGGAGCGGGACTTCGAGCGGGCCCACATTCAGGAAAGAACCCAGCGCTATCTCGAGACGAACCCGCTCGACCGCATCGCACAAGATGTCGCCTATCGGGCCAAGGTGGAGCGTGTGGCCACCTATCTCGGGCCGGTCAAGGGCTTCGTCCTCGATCTCGGGGGAAATACCGCCGGCGAAGCGACCATCCTCCAGCAGCGTGGCTACCACATTGTAGTCGGCGACATCAATGAGGTCGCTCTCGACGTCTCCCGGCAACGGGTCGAAAAATTTGGCCTGATCAAGCCGCACTACGTGGCCCTAGATGCCCATCATCTCCCCTTCAAAGACAACAGCTTCAGCGCGGTCACCGTCGTCGAGGCGCTGCATCACTTTTTCGATTACGACAAGGCACTGAGCGAAATCTTCCGCGTGCTCAAGCCGGGGGGCAAGCTGCTCTCCTTTGAGCCCAATGCCTTGAATCCCCTGCGGCGCGCTTCCGAGGTCCGCGATCGTTTTCGCGGCTCGATCGAGAAGAGCTTTTACATCCCGCAACTGGAGAAGCTCTGTCTGAAGGCCGGCTTTGCCACCGCTCGTGCGGTGGCTTATTCCGGCGGCCGCTCGGAGTGGAAGCTGCGGGAGGTGCCCGCCTATCGACGGCCGATCGCCCGCTTGCACGGCTGGCTCTCGGAGAATTGGCCCACCTTTTTCGGCGGTCTCATGCTCGAGGCTTACAAGGCAGGCACCCTGGCGGATGAGGATGCCGCCGGCCTGCCTCTCGGCTCCATCCTGCGCAGTCCCATCAATCACGCCGGAGTCACCTTCGATCCCACGCAGCGTGTGTGGAGCGAAACCGATGGGCAGTACTCATTCCCCGATCTCAACGGGATCCCGCTGCTGATCAGCAAAGATGGTAAGATAACCAGCCGCACCTAGCTGCGATCTCCCCACTTGCCGATGCCTTCGCCTCGCCGGGTCCTCCTGGCCGATCCTCTCTATCACGTCCATTCCATCCTGCACTACCGTGCGTCGCTGGGCTCGGCGGGATTTGAACAGACCGAGTTTACCGTGCTCACGAGTGTCTTTTCCGACGAGGAAGAACGGCGATTGGAAACCTTCCGGCAATCGCAGCCGAGGCTGACCGTGCGGCTGCGCGAGAGACACGAGGTCATCGCCTCCCGCACGCAATGCTGGCGGCACTATCTCCAGGCCATGCGGCAGGTCGAGGGGATGCTCGCGCAACAGGAGTTCGACCTCGTCATCTACATCATGGCGGATCACGTCCTGCCAATCTTTGCGCTGCCCATGGCGCGTCCTTTTTTCCCGCACCATTTTTCAGTAGGGGTGCGCGGTCTTGTGTTTCGGCACAATGGGTTGCGCCAGACCGCCACCTCTGTGCGCGGCCGGCTGCTGGAATTCTTCGATCGCTGGGTCCTCGGGCGCGCCCTGCGCAGCGGGGCTTTCCGCCGTGTGGCGTTTCTCGATCGCGAAGCCGCGCGGCGCGCCCGCGCTTTGGAAAAAACTCCCCTTTGCATAGAGGGCATCGATCCCGTTGACATCCCCGACTCCGACCGGTCGCGGGCGCGCACCAGGTTCGCACTGTCTCCGGAGGATTTCGTCTTTCTTTTGTTCGGCTCCTTCGACGATCGCAAGGGATTCATCGAAACCCTGGAAGTGATCCGCGACACGGCCCTGCCGCATGAGCGCATTGTCGTTCTCATCGCCGGCCTGGGTGACGCGGAATTTATCGCCCGCCTGGAAGCGGTGATCGCCACCTGCCGCTACCGCGTCGTGCTGCACAACCAGTTCATTCCCGATGCAGATCTTCCCGATTATTTCGCCGCGGCGGATTGCGTGGTGTGCGCTTACAAGAATTTCGTCGCCTCGAGCGGCGTGCTACTGCATGGCGCCAGTGCCGGTAATCTGGCCATCGTCTCGTCCGGTGGTGTCATGGCGGATGACGTCCGGGAGTTCGGCTTTGGCGAAGTGGTTTCGGTCGAGGATCGAGCTGGCTTCGGCGCCAGCGTCCAGCGCCTCATGAACCTGACACTCGCAGAACGGTCCAGGATGTCCGAGGGAGCGCTGGCCTACGCTCGCTCGCGCGATTCCCGTTTCTACATGACGCAATTCTTGACCGCCGAAGAACACGCTTCGGTGGAGCGTTCCTCGTAGGTGGAACGCCTCCTCCCGGGTCGGGCGAGGAGGCTCACTACTCCCGCTCGACGAGCCGCGCGTCGGCAAGATCGATGTCGCGTTGGACGGCGCGCAAGGTTTCATCGTTGATGCGGTGCTGGTTGCGAAGGTCGATGATGGCATCGCGTTCGATCTGCAGGGCTTCACGGGCGAGTTGATGGAACCGGGAAAGCGGAGCCGTTGTTTCGCTGCCGTCGGAGTCGGCGTCGTCTTCCTTCCCTTCTTCTTCGAGTTGGGCGAGGCGCTCGTGGTATTCGGCCTGGAGCAGGTTGAGCTGGTGGTGATGTTCGCCCTTGGTTTTCTCGAGTCTCTCCAGGTAGTTGAGCGCGGCTTGGTTGGCCGCGAGGCGCGCGATATACTCCTCGCAATCGGCCTTTTCGTCCGGCTTTACCCCCAGCAACCGGATGAGCACGGGGAGGCTGAGCCCTTGCGCCACGAGGGTGAGGAGGATGACGGCAAAGGACACAAAGATGATGCTGTCGCGCCCCGGGAAAGGCGCACCGGCGGCAGTAGCCACCGGTAGCGCGAGGGCGGTGGCGAGGGAATCGACACCGCGCATGCCGGACCAACCAATGATGAGGACGTGGCGCCAGTCGGGATAGGGATCGCGGGCCCGCAAAGCCGGCGAAAGAAAGCGCGGGAGATAGGCAGCAGGAAATATCCAGAGCAGGCGTAAGACGATGGTCACAAAGCTGATCACCCCGGCCTGGAAAAGCAGGCGCGACCACGCGTTGTGTTGCGAGAGCCCATGCGTCACCTGCGGGAGTTCCAGGCCGATGAAGACGAAGACGATGCCGTTGAGCAGGTAGACGAGCATGCGCCAGAACGCGCTCATTTCCAGCCGCGTGCGGGCGCCGATCATGCGCGGCAGCCGCCAGCCCACGAGCACACCCGCGGTGACGATGGCCAGCGCGCCGGAACACCCCACATGCTCAGCGGAAAGATACGCGAGAAACGGTGCGAGTAGGGTGATGGTGACTTGCACCGGGGGATTGTCCAGGCGACGCAGGATCCAATCGACCCCGAGGCCCACGGCGCCGCCGATGGCTGCGCCACCGAGCGCGACCGCTGGGAGCTGGAGGGCGGCCGTGGTCGCCGAGAATGAACCCGTCACCACGGCGGCGATGGCGAAGCGGTAGGCGACGAGCGCCACGGTGTCATTCACCAGGCTCTCGCCCTCGAGGATGGTCACGATCCGCCGTGGCACCTCCAGCCGCTCGAAGACCGCCGTGGCGGCGATGGCATCGGGCGGCGCCACGATGGCGCCGAGGACGAAAGCGGCCGCCCACGGCAGGCCCGGGATGCAGGCGTGGGCCGCCCAGGCGACGGTCACGATGGTGAGCAGCACGAGTCCCACGGCGAGCAGCACGATGGGCCGCAGGTTGTTTTTGAAATCGCGCCAGGAAGTGAGCAGCGCCGAGGGGAAAAGCAGAGGGGGTAGGAAGACGGGCAGCACGAGTTCCGGCGGAAACGCAATCTGCGGCAGCTGCGGAAACAGGCCGAGCGCGAGGCCGCACAGGACCATCAGGACGGGATACGGCAGCCTCGCTTTGCAAGCCACCACGTCCAGCGCGGCGATCAACATCAAGACGACGCAGAGGAGAGTGAGTTCAGCCATTCAAGCCGAGAGTAGCGGAATCGCAACAGCCTTGCGAGCCGCCGAACGGAATGCCAAATCAAGCCATGCCGAAACCGAAATCCCAGGCATTCGCCCGCATTCGCGCGGAGATCGTCCGCCTCGTGGGCCTGATCCCACCGGGCAAGTTTACTACTTATGGAAGCATCGCCATTCACATGAATGTGATGGCGCGGCACGTGGCCTTTGTGATGAGCCGCCTCACCCCGGAGGAGTCGGCCACCTTGCCGTGGCATCGCGTGGTGAGTGCGGATGCCCGCATCAGCCCACGAATGGATGCTGCCCTGGCGAAGAAACAACGCAAGCGCCTGCGGGACGAAGGGCTCACGATCAACACTACCGGATATATTCAGGACACCGACGACCATTTCCACGTCGTCGGCATCCGGCGCAATATCCGCTGGAGCGATGTGAAGTGAGCTTCGCGATGGAAATGAGGCAGTCACTTCGAACAAAATTATGATCCGCAAAGCATTCCGCATGAGCGTCCATCCGGGACAGGAAGGCGAATACGCCCGACGACACAATCCGATCTGGCGCGAGCTCGAGGACGTGCTGGTCGCTCATGGTGTGAGCACTTACTCGATCTTTCTCGATCCGGCGGCGGGCGACCTCTTTGCCTTCGTCGAGATCGAGGACGAAGTGCGCTGGCAGGGCATCGCGCAGACGGAAGTATGCCGGCGCTGGTGGCGCTTTATGCGCGAGATCATGCCGACGAACCCGGACGACAGCCCTGTCTCCCAAGAACTGCGCGAGGTCTTCCACATGGAAGCACCCGACCGCGCGTGAGGAGCTGTGGCGCCGGCTGCCCCGATCTCGTTACCCGAGAGCGCGGCGGAGCGCAGCCATCGTCTCGCGCTGGCGCTGTTGCACGAATTCCCGCGCCCGGGCGGCCTTGGCGCGCGCCCCGGCCGGATCCTGCGCGAGCGCGAGTGCAGTGGGGACAACCCGGGCGAGTTCGTCCGGGTGGTCGAGGTCGAAGAGCCAATCGCCGAGGCCGATGTCGCGCCACATGAATCCTTTCGACGTCTGCTCGGCAAAGCGGCAGACAATGGCGGGAATGCCCTGGCCAATGGCCATGATCGGGCTGTGCATCTCCAGGCTTACGAGGCCGGCACTGCGCACGTAGGTGCTGATGGCTTCATCGGTGAGCCAGAATTTTTCGCGCCACACGACCTTCGGTTTCACGTCGTCGGGCAGCAGATCGACGAGCAATTCCTTGCCAGTCTCCATCTGCGTGGAGTCCTCGGGCACGACGAGCACTTTCATGGTGGTCTGGCGGGTGATGGCCACGATCGCCTCACGCAACGGAGCGTGGTCGTGCTCCTTCATCTCGTCGTTGCGGCGCTGCTTGGCTTCGTCGAAGGCGTAGGTGGGCTTCACCTTCCAGTAGGGCGCGTTACGCAGATTGGGCAGAAAGCAGAGGAAGCGGCCTTCCTCCAGGCCGTGGCTCTGCAGAAAGGTAGCGGCGGCGGCATCGTCGCGCACATCCGCAGCAAAGGCCCCATCGGGGCCGAATTCGATGACCGGTGCGGTGACGCCCGCGTCCTTCACCACCTGCACCGAGACACCGTCGCGCAGGAAGACAAAGCTGGCCCCGTTGAGCAACGCCTTGCAACGGTCATCGAGGCCGGTGTTGCGCATGATCTTCATGCCGGGATCGCCCGCCGGGGCCATGGTAATGCCGTAAACGCCGTAGGGTTTGCCGGTTTCGTTTTTCCAGGCCTCCACGTCGCGCTGGGCAGTGAGGTAGGGGCCGGAACCGTGGAGCAGGAAATCGGCGGTGAAAGCCTCGGCCTTGTCTCGCGCGAGGCGTAGCCGGGGGAAGCGGCGGCGCAGCATTTCCTCCACGCCGTTGCGCACATCCATGGGCCAGAGGGTGACCTCGGCCTCGGGCAGATATTTTTCCAGCAAGGCGAGCACGCCGGGGGTGTGACCGATGTCGCCGATATTGACCGTCTGCCACGAGGAGCGAAGCACAATGCGAGGGGCGCGGCCCGCGGCGGCGAAAGCGCGTAGGCTCGTGATGGCGGCGGCCGCCGTGATGGTGTGGCGGAGGAATGTGCGGCGATTCATGGTGGGGAGTGGCGCCTGCGACGGCGGGCTTTTGAAATAGTTACAGTGGATCCGACGCTTTGCCATTCCTCTCGCATCCACGGCCCGTAGCGCATGCGAAGCCGTATCGATGAAGACCGAGAAACAGAAGATGATGGCGGGCGAGCTTTACGATCCGCTCGACCCGGAGCTGTGCGTAGATCGCCAAAAGGCTCGCGACTTCTGCCAGGCGCTGAATGCGACGCGCGAAGAGCAGAGGGAGGAACGAGCCCGGCTGCTCGCGGAGATTTTCCGGCAGCAGACGGATGTGTGGATTCAGCCGCCGTTCTTCTGCGACTACGGCTGGAACGTGTCGCTCGGCAGCAAGGTGTTCTTCAATTTCAACTGCGTGGTGCTGGACGTGATGCCGGTGCGGATTGGCAACAATGTGCTCTTTGGCCCCTCGGTCCAGATTTACACGGCGACGCACCCGATCAGCGCGGCCGAGCGGCGCACCTGGCTGGAGGCGGCCAAACCGGTGGAGATCGGCTCGGACGTATGGGTCGGCGGCGGGGCGATCATCTGCCCGGGCGTGAAAATCGGGGACCGTACCGTGATCGGCGCGGGCAGCGTGGTGACTCGCGACATCCCCGCGGATGTCGTGGCGGTGGGAAATCCTTGCCGTGTGCTCCGCTCGCTCGACGGCGGAGTAGTAGCGGTGGGAGAGTCGACGGAGACGCGCTAAACCTGCGAGTGCAGGATGACCGCGAGGTAGGAGCGGGTTACCCTCATTCACACGTCACTTTGCCGACGCATTCGCCCCCGGGCGGAAGATAAACTCGATCGTCCCCGTGTCCTGATTCACGCTGCGCTTTTGCGCGGTGATCTCGATCGAGCCCGCTTCCGGAGGCGCGGTGTTGAAGAATTGCGGCTGCCCGGCGTTGAGCAGATACACGCTCATCGCGGGCAGGTGCCGGTTGTGAATTTCGAGTCGGTGCGGCTGCGCGGTCAGCACTCCGGGCGGCACGGTGAAGACAATTTGCACGATGCCCGAACCCGACCGGAGTTCATCAACCGAAGGACACTGGGCCGACGCAAGTTTCAAGTCGACCGGACGGTCATCCAGCGCTACGGCCAGATCCCTTTTCAAGGCCTCACCATAAGCGTTCGTCTCCTCCGCTGAAATCACCCCGTCGCCATTGCGATCGATCTGCGCCAGCACCGCAGCCGCTACGTCCGTGCCGGGCGTCAGATTGATCTCCAGACGAATACTCCCAGGCTCGATGATCACCAACGTCGCCTGCAGATATTCGTCGATCCGGTGCGCGGAGGCATGCGGCAATAGGGCCGCCCAAGCCAGACACCACACGGCGAATTTGCGCAGCGACGCGGTCACAATCTCGCTTACTTTTTCCCCCACTGCGCGCCGTACTCATTCGTCGGGTCGCGATAGATGGTGTGAATGTGATTCGCAGGATCGCCGCCGAGCTTCTGCGGCGCGTACTCGATCAAGACCGTCGGCCCTTGGATGCGAAAATACGCCAGGCCCGGCTTCTCCATCGGCCCACTCCAGGCAAACCACGTTTCGGCGACATTCTTCCGCATCTCCTCGAGCTTCGTCTTCGCCACGCTGTCGCGCATGATGCCTGTCCATTCACCGGCCAGGTCGAGCAGCGCGTCCTGCTGCTTCTCCGTGAGATCGGAACCCTTGATGCCCTCGGGCTGAATCATCTTTCCATCTCGGCCCGGCCCGAGCACGAGGTCGTGCATCTGGCTGCCGATGGTCGCCTTTTGGCGCTGCGCGTCATCGAGGGAATTCATGAGCGCGAATGACTTGTCCGTTTCATGGCCGAGCGGGCGCACCGTCTTGCCTTCCCACTCGTAGAGCGCCGGCTGCGCGCCAGTGTGACTGGGCGCGAGCGTGCCCTGCCCGCCGACGAGCGTGATGTTGATGCCGAGGTGATGCCCGCCAAATTGAATGATCCACGGCTCCGTGCCGGACGGTTTGCCGAGGAAGGAAATGTAATACTCATCGTGCCCGAAGAGAGGGCCGCCCGAGGGTTTCTTCAGCGTCTCATCGCCCTCCACGATCTCCCGCACTTTTTCATAACCCTGCGGGCTGAGCGCCGCGGCGAGGATGGCATGCACCGCCTCGCGTTGCGGCGCCGTGAGATCGCCCATGCGCAGGCCGCCGCGCTTGACGAAAGTGGTGGGCAGATTCGACCACCGCTGGCGCTGCGCCTCGTCCTTGAAATCGTAGACGACCTGGCCGCGTTGCGTGTCATCGAGCAGACCGAGGAATTTCGTGGCCGCCTCGGCCACCGGAGCCGCCACCGGCTCCTGGGCTTGCGCCAGGCTGAGCAGCGAAAAGACACAGGCTGCGGCAAGGGATCGTTTCAGGGAGATACAGTTCATGGAGGTAGATGACACGGGAGGTGACGTTTAGTTACGCAAAGAAATTTCATGCCCTCGGTGCACACCATCGGTCAGGATGGCGGAGGTCGTGTAGCCATTCTCCGGCGCCCTTAGGTATTTCAGGAAGACATCCATGCCATCGAGGTTGGTATTGTCGCTGGCCACGAGAGAGCCCGGCCGCAGCCGCGGCTCGAGAAGCCGCAGCACCGACAGGTAGAGACCTTTCGCACCATCGAGCAACAGCAAATCGATCGGCCCGGGCAGATCGGCCGTCAGCGTCTGCATGGCATCGCCCACGCGGAATTCCACCCACTCTTCCAACCCGGCCGCTTGCAGATTCTTCTTCGCCCGCTCGACTTTCTCCGGAGAAAACTCGGTGGTGATGATCCGTCCGGAACCCTGATCCCGCACCGCAGCCGCGAGGAAGATGGTGGAAATGCCAAACGACGTGCCGAACTCCACGATGGTCTCCGCCCGGATGCTCCGCGCCAGGACGTAGAGCAGATTGCCAAACTCACGCCCCACCGGGAGATAGGCATTCGCCGCCGCGCGATAGAAGTCCGCCTCGCTCTGGTCATCTCCTCCATCCGCCGCCTGGATCGCGGCCGGGTCGACCTCGGCGGCATCGGCGTAGAGGGCATCGAGGAGGCGCGCCACCTGGGGAGTCGTGATCGAAGATTGCATCAGGGAGTAATGAGAGCGCGAATCGGCGCCGAAGTCACCGGCGCAAAAGCCACTAATTTCCGGCACGCGGGAGCGATTATTCTGTGTATAATAAGCTGCTCTCATGATCACCCGCCATCCCAACGATACGATTTCCCGCCGCCGCTTTCTCCGTGGGCTGGGTATCGCCATGAGCCTGCCGTGGCTTGAGTCCCTGAATTCCTGGGGAGCCGCTGCGGCCGGGGTGAGCGGAGCCAGTGGAGCCCCGCGGCGCATGGCCGTGTGTTTCATGGGCAATGGCGTGAACCCGAATCATTGGGGCGCCAACATGGGGCCGAATGGGATGGAGCTCCTGAAGACGCTCAGCCCGCTCGAATCGCTCAAGGACAAGCTGCTCGTTTTCAAAGGCTTATGGAACCCGACCACGGTGGCAGGTCCGGGCGGGCATTATCCCAAGATGAACCTACTTTCCGGCCTCACGGTGAAGCAGACGACCACGGACGTGCAGGTAGGCACGACGATGGACCAGATTGTGGCTGCCGAGACGGGCAAGCACACGCCCATGTCGAGCATCGTGCTCGGCACGGAAGGTCCCAACTACAGCACGGATTCCGGCTACACTTCCATTTACTCCGCCTACATCTCGTGGAGCAGTCCGACTTCGCCGGCGCCGAAGGAAATTTATCCCCAACAGGCTTTCGACCAGCTTTTCGACGACGGCTCGCAGCGCAAGCGCGACAAGAGCGTGCTCGATCTCGTGAATGACGACGCGAAAACCCTGCGCACACGCCTGAGCAAGCGCGACGTGCACAAGCTCGACGAGTATCTCACCTCGGTGCGCGAGCTCGAGCAGCGCATCGAACGCGCGGAAGAATTCAGCAAGACCAACACCGCTGGCGCCGGCTGGCAGCCCACGGTGAAGGCGCCGACATTCCCGCGTCCCGCGGCAGGCATCCCGGCCAAGGCCGACGATCATCTTCGGACGATGTTCGACATCATGGTGCTGGCTTTCCAGATGGACCGCACGCGTGTCGCCACGTTCATGCTGAACAACGATCTCTCGAACATGAACTTCGGCCTCGAGGGCGTGAAGGGCGGCATCCACGAACTCTCGCATCACGCGAACGATCCGAAGCGGCTCGAGCAGTATCAGCTCGTGAACCAACACCACATGACGCTGTGGGCCGAGGCGCTGCAAAAGATGGCCGACACGAACGAAGGCGAGCGCTCCCTGCTGGACAACAGCATGGTGCTCTTCACCTCGAGTCTCTACGACGGCAATCAACACGACTCACGCCAGCTCCCGGTGCTCCTGGCGTGGGGCGGCGGCGGCACGATCAAGGGCGGCCGCATGCTCGACTATTCGAAGGACGAGAACCGCAAGCTTTGCCGCCTGCACATGGCCCTCATGGACCGCATGGGCTGCAAGACGGATCACTTCGGTGACGCGGAAAAGGCGCTGAGCGATCTCGCCTAGCGCGCGCGATCAGTCCCGAATTTTCCGATACCGCAGTGGCGTATAGCCGGAGGCCACGAGATCGGAGATATCGCGCTCGGAGCTGAGCGTCTTGCTGAACGGCGCTGCTTCGTAGAACAAGGCGCGGGTCTTCGCGTCGTCGAGCCACTTGACGAAGAGGATTACATGGCCGCCCTCGGTATTCATGATGTCGGCGGGCTGGAGCTGCGTGGGGGAGGAAAGTTTCTGGGAGACTTCCGCGAGCGTGGAGGTGTCGTACTTGCGAGGCAGCTTCCAGCAGCGCGAAACGAAGCCCGAGCAATCGATGCCCACGGCGTCACCGCTCACCGCATTGCCGCCGAGGCGGCGTTTGTCCTGCGTATAGACGTCACCCGCGGCTTTGCCGGCGCGCACACCCTTGTCGAAACTCTCCGGCGTATCGAAGCCACCCCACTTGTAGGCTACACCGGCATTGGTGGAGCCGACTTCCCAGCAGGCTTCGTCGGGCGAGCCACGGTGGCCGGGCCGGTCCGGAGTGTGCACCTGCACGCCGCTCGAGTCGGGCCCGTGACGCAGGTTTTTGTCGGTCGATTGCCACCGATGATGGATGTAGGTCTCGGCGACCTTCAACGCCTCGGCGCGGGTGAGTGTCTGGGCGCGGAGCGGTGCGGCACCCAGCAGTGCGGCCGCGGCAAGGAACAGCGTGAGTGAGGCGCGAGTGAAAGAAGTGTTCATGAGGCGGGTGGAAATGAAGCCTGAGAATAAGGGGAGAACGCTGCAACCACCGGCGTTCTTACGCTTTTTTCAATGCACCGCTCACGAGGACGCCGGCGCCTGCCAGAGGATAAACGTGAACCCCGCGACCTCGACGCGTTTCGTCTCACCGGGAAGCGTGGCCAGGATCTCGGCGGCATTCTTCGCTCCGAGCCAGATCACGCCGCCGGCGGGGCGTTCCTCGGCGATGGCAGCGCGCCAGTCTTCCACGGTGAGGAGATTCGTCAGGATCGGACGTTGCGAGTAGTAAGTGACCGGGCTGCCGTAGGGATCGAAATTGGCGAGTACCGTCGCGCCAGGCGGAAAGGCGCGCAGGAGAGTATTGCCCAGGTCGGGGATGAGCCGCTCGGGTTCTGCTGCGACGCCGTCGAGGATGAGATACGGCGAACGCATTTCTTCCGAACGCCGGAAGCCTACGCCGGCCAGCAGGAGGAGCGTGATGACCGTCCCGCCCGGCACGAGGAGACTCACGGGACGGGAAAATTTCCCTTCCGCCATTCCGCAGATGGCGTCGAGCCCGAGGCCGGCGAGCATGGCCACAGCACCGATGATGTAGAAGGGCGCGAAGTCGTGAATGAACGATTCATTGCGCAGCAGCACGACGTAAAGCCCACCGGCGATGGTGAGCAACGTGGCAGCCAGGCCGATCCAGCGCAGGCCTTTCTTGTCACGTCGCTCACGCCAGAGGCGCAGGATTCCGACCGCGATGAAGAGCCACGTGAGCGTGAGATAATTGCCGCGCAGATCGCTGACGATTTTGCGGAACCAATCGCCCCAGGTGAAGTGCGGAGCATTGTCCGCGATAGGCGCGGTGCTGGTGGGGATGGCATTGCCGAGGCGCATCTGCAGCGCGGTCCAGAGATCGGCCCAGGCACCGGCATTCACGCTATGGATCTGCCAGAGGAAGAGCAGCCCCGCGCAGCCGACTAATCCAATGAAGACCACGCCAAGCCAGCGCATTTCACGCGAGGCGAAAAAGACCAGCCACGCCGCGGTGCTCAAGACGAGCAAATAGCCCGGCCAGTCGGTCCACAGACAGAGCGCAGCGAAGATTGCGGCGCCCACCGCCCAGTGCATTTTCCGGGTGGTGGTCCAGTGCCACAGACAGGCCAGCAGCGCGAGCATCCAAAATGTGAGCACGGGCTCGAAATCCACCATGTCGCCGTAGTGCAATTCCATGGGCACGAGGGCGAAGATCGCGGCGCCGAAGGTGGCTGCGCGTGGGCCGGCGGTGGAGCGGAGGAGCAGCCACAGGACGATGACGCTGGCTAGCGACGCGAGCACCGGCACGAGCCGCGCCGTGGCTTCCGATTCACCGAAGAGAGCAAACGACGCCGTGACCAGCACCGGCAACAGCGTGGGGTGGTGCACATAGTAGGCCTCGGGCGGGATGGGCAGCGGGCCGAAATAGAGCGTGGCGGGTACCCCGGCGGCGCGCAGGCCGGCGCGGAGGTTATTGTGCGCGGCCTGGGCGTAGACGGCGCCGTACCAGTTGTCCTCCTCGCTCCAGGGACGGTGCAGGCCGCGTGCAAAGTGAAAGCCGAGGAAAGCGAGGATCAGGATGAGGCCCACCACCCACCAGCGTTCGGGATTGGGCTTCGCACAGGGCAAATCGGGAGAAAGCGGCGGAACGATATCGGACATTTTGAGAGCGGGCGCGCACGATACGCATTTGCCCGGGGCTTGTCCCGCATTTCGAGGCGGCTTCGGCCCGGCTTGCCCGATACCTCTTTCTCTGTTAAGTGCCCGCCATGCGCGTGTTGTTCCCCTCCCTGGCGTTTCTGTGTGCGGCCTCTCTGGTGATGGCCCAGCTTCCCACTTTCGATCCGCCACGGGGCTGGAAAACAACCGATGGCGCGGCCTTCCAGGCATCGGTGTTGAGCTTCGATGGGACCAACGTCGTCTTTCGCCTGGCGAACGGCACACGCGCCCAGGCCCCGGTCACGAAGCTGGGCTCGGAAGACCAGCAGTATCTCGTGGACTGGCAGAAGAAGCAGCCGATCAACACGGCCCTGCCCAATGAGATCGGCGTGGAAACTTCCCAAGTGAAGGCGGAGGTGGTGAGTGAAGACCCAGCAGCGGAGAAATTCGTCTATCGCACCCAGCACTTCGAATTCGAGTCGCAGGGCAAGTTCAACCAGGTGCTGTTGCGCGATGTGGCGCGCAATTTCGAGGCAACCTACGAGCTGCTCAAGGCGCTGCCGTGGTTCATCGAGCCCAAGCCTGAAGAAGGTGATCGCTTCCATGCGAAGCTGCTGAAGGACAAGGAATCGTACTTCGCCGCCGGAGGCATGAAGAATAGCGGCGGCATGTACAGCTCGCGGCAAAAG
>JBGGMZ010000380.1:0-3066 GCA_041287745.1 Chthoniobacter sp.
CTCGAGGAGCGGGTGCTGCGGACGCACGAGCCACAAGGCACCTTGCAGTACGGCGGCACCGAGCCCACCCAGGGCCACCAATTCCGCCAGGTGCACGCCCTCGGCGAAAGTGCCGGGATGCGCGCTTGCCATCAGGAAAAGCAGCGCGGCATTCACGCTTAGTGCCGGGCCGTAATCCTCACTCAGCATCCGCCAGCCACCACCAAGCAGGGCGAGCAACCCCATGGCGGCAATCGTCGCCCAAAGACTCCCCCCGACGCAGACGCCCAACAGCGTGGAGCAGGTGACGACGACGATGAGCGCACCGAGAATCGCCAGCCGCATGCCATACGCACCCCGCAAGTCCGGCACCGCCAGGGCCTGCGACGCAATGGCAACGTACATCGCATCCGCCGGCCAGTTCATCGAATGACAAATGAGCAAGGGCACACCGAGCGCCACCGCCACCCGCAGGCCCCGACCGAGGTCGGCATCCAGCGTGATATTCTCCCAAAAGCGGCTCATGGGAGAAAGCGTCAGCCCGTCTTCCGCCCGGCGTGGATGAATCCGGCAGGGCGGCGCATTACCTCAGTTGGAACGATGCAGTTGAGCCACGGATCGACACGGATGAAACACGGATGGGGATGAGAAGCAGAAGTTGAGCGAAATCCGCTCACCAAGAAGCGAGCGATACGGAGCATATCGATTCACCTCCGATTGCTCTATCCGTGTTTCATCCGTGTTCATCCGTGGCTAATTCAACCGATTCATTCCCTACGTCCCCTCCGTCGAGACTTCGCTTTCCTTGTCGCCCGCCTCGATCGCCTGCTCCAGCGCCCGCCACGCGAGCATGGCGCACTTCACTCGCTGGGGAAATCTCCGCACACCCTGCAGCAGTCGCAGATCGCCGAGCAGCTTCGGCGGATCGTTCACTTCCTTCGTCACGAGATCGTGGAAGGCCTGCAACATGGTCTGCGTGTCGGCGCGGTTTTTGCCCTTCACCTTCAGGGTCATCATCGAAGCGGAAGCCTGGCTGATCGCGCAGCCCTGGCCGGTGAACTTCAAATCTTCCACACCGCCATCCGCGCCAAACTTCACGTGCAGATGAATCTCATCGCCGCACGAGGGGTTGTCGCCATGCACATGCACTGCACCCTCGGTAATCTCGCCCATATTCCGTGGACGCTTCGAGTGATCGAGAATCACCTGCTGGTAGAGTTCTTCCAGTTCGTTGTTCATGCAAAGAAGCGCACTGCATTTTCGAGGATCTCCATCATGCGATCGATCTCCTCAGTCGTGTTGTAGAAATAGAAACTTGCGCGGGTCGTGCCGGGAAGGCCGAATTTGCGCATGAGCGGCTGATTGCAGTGATGTCCTCCGCGCAAGGCCAGCCCATATTGATCCGCATAGGTCGTGAGATCGTGCGGATGGGCCGCTTCCATGACGAAACCCACCAACCCGGCGCGCTCCCTCGGCCCCATCACCCGCACGCCCGGCAACTCCTCCAGCCGCCGCTGGGCGTAGGAAGCAAGCTGCGCGTCGTGCTCGAAGATCGCCGCGCGCCCGATGCTCTCGATATAATCGATCGCCGCACCGAGCCCGATGGCATCCGCGATATTCGGGGTGCCGGCCTCGAATTTTCCCGGCGCCTTTTTGTAAGTAGCTCGCTCGTAGGTGACGCTCAGGATCATCTCACCGCCGCCGTGCCATGGCGGCATGGCGTCGAGCAATTCCGCTCGTCCATAGAGTGCGCCGATGCCCGTAGGTCCGCACATCTTGTGTCCCGACAACGCGAGGAAATCGCAGCCGAGCGCCTGGACGTCGATGGGCACATGCCCCGCACTCTGCGCTGCATCCACGAAGCTCACCGCACCGACCGCCCGTGCAGCGGCGCACAGCTCCGCCACGGGATTGATCGTGCCCAGCGAATTCGAAATATGCGTGAAGGAGAAAAGCTTCACCTCCGAAGTGAGCAGCGAATCGAGCATACCCAGCTCCAGCGTGCCATCCTCCCGCACTGGCACGAAGCGCAGCCGTGCACCCGTCCGCTCGGCGAGCATTTGCCACGGCACCAGATTGCTGTGGTGCTCCATCTCAGTGAGCAGGATGACATCGCCCTCGCGCAGGAATTTCACGCCCCAGGTGTTCGCCACCAGATTGATGCCCTCGGTGGTGCCGCGCGTGAAGATGATCTCGTCCAGACTCGCCGCATTCAGATACGTCGCCACCTTGGCCCGCGCAGCCTCGTAAGCTTCCGTAGCCCGGGTGCTCAGCACATGCAGGCCGCGGTGCACATTGGCATGGTCGTGCTCGTAATAGTGCCGCAGCGCATCGATCACCGCGCGCGGCTTTTGTGAGCTGGCCGCGCTATCGAAATAGATCAACGGCTTCCCATGCACCTCCTGGTGCAGAATGGGAAAATCTTCACGGATGGACTGCCAGTTCACTTCGGTCGTCGGCTGCATATTTACCTATACTATGGGCCGCACTTCACTCCGCGCCAAGCGGCAGTGCTGCATCGAGCAAAAGCACGGGGATGCCATTGCTGATCGGATAAAGCAGCGCGCCATCGGCGCGAACCAACCCTGCAGAGACCGAGTCCCGGACGGCGCGGCCGGCGTGATCGCGCAAATCTCCCGCGGCGCGCCTCGCCTCGACCTGCGCGAGTTGCGCCGCCGAGGCCATGGAAAGGACCTGCCGGGTCTGCGGGCAGCGCAGAAGTGCGAGGAGTTCAGGAGTGATCATCAACCTCTTATGGCCGGGCAGCTTGCGCGTTGTCGATGCCGTTGATTTCGCGGCACGAGCTGTTCTGTTTCCACTGGGCCTGTTTGTCCTGTTGGCTCCATTGGCTCCATGGTGGAAAAGCGTATTAAAAGCTGCAAAGAATTCCCGCTTCCAGATGCAATGAAGCTCTTCCTCCCGATGAAACCTCTCGCCGTCGCCCTCCTTCTCTCGCTCTTCAGCATTCTCCACGCAGCCAGCCCCACGCCGCCGAATATCCTCTTCGCCCTCGCCGATGACTGGGGCTGCCACGCCGGCGCCTACGGCACGAAGTGGGTGCGAACGCCGAACTTCGACCGCGTGGCA
>JBGGMZ010000381.1:0-5170 GCA_041287745.1 Chthoniobacter sp.
ATCGAGAGGCTGGTAGTCGGCGGATCAGTTCGTCAAGCAGCTGGGCCAAACCTGAGGAGTGTGCCTTCCAGACGGAGCCCTTTATGCCAAAATCTCCGAAAGGCATCGCTTGCGCCTACCAACCACGATTCCCCCCAGCAGCATGAGTGTTCAATTTACAAAGTGGGACCTTGAGCACCTTCTAAAACCAAGTTGGAGAGAAATTTAGGAAGAGCGCGTGGCCAGTCGAGCACAACTTCGGCTTCACTACGCCCATTCTTTCCCAATGAGAAATAAGGCTTTTCTCTACGGATCCGGCACATCACGGGCTGCTTCTGCGGCCAGCAAATGAACCGGTTGCGCTGCTCGTGCGAACGGTGCTTCACCGGTGTAATGGTCCACAAAGGCCACTTTGACTGCACCTCCGGTGCCCGGCAGACCGTACGCTTGCGGCCATTAAACTGCTCGAATGCACCTCCTCGCCTTGAATATTCGTGATTGTTGACCCCATTTTAATGGCCCGGCATACTTGCCATCTTCGCCCCAACTGAGAGGAACCGCGATCGGCGTGAATGGGGAAGTCGAGGTGGGAATCCGGGAGGCGACATCCGATAGGTAAAAAGAAGCCGGTCGATTGCCGGCTTCTTTCCCTCGTGCGCCATGCACGAAGCCGGTTTTATGTCCGAATTATCACCTCCTATTCTTCCGGCGACACACCGTGGATCTTTACCGCCAGTTCGCCGAGAGCTCCTCCCAGCATCACGCGCTGAGTCGGCGCCGGTTTCCAGTGCTGGCTAAAGAATCCTTTTGGAACATTCCGATCTTCTGCGATCGCGCGACAAAGCTCTGCCAAGCAGAACATCGTATTGTGTACGACCGGATTCTTTTCCGCAGCCGTCCCAATCACTGACATCGCCACTAAATAGGCAATCGGAAGTTGCCCAAACATGTGGGCCACAGCAGCCTCACTCGTGAGGCCGCGTTGCACATTGTGAACTGAATCTTCGTCTAGGGCGCACTCCTCAAGGCTATCCAGCAAGCAGGCTTTGCCGAGATCCAGGGCGACAGAGGCAGTCTCCGGGGTTCTGAGGAAAAACTTGAAGGCTGGACGGTAAATCTCCCTCGGCAACCCGCGGCCCTTCTCGAGCTCGGATAAACCCAGTGTGGTAAGACCCATCTCGTAGCCGAATTGTTCGACTGGGATTGAGAGCCGTTGGAGAGCCTGAAGGCAAGCGGCGGTGAAATGATGGCTTTTCATGTTTTTATTAGATTGTTCGACTTGGACTGGGGAGAGCACTTGCGCACTGCCGAGGTGTGCCGCGGATCGCGCGCGGCGCTTGCGATCGCGCTTCCCATCGGGCGCGCCGCTGCCAGCAGTGCGCTCAAGTCCTGCCGGGCCAGCGCGTCCGCCCAACTGCATGCACGCGCGAGCTCGTGGCGCGGGATGGCCCATTTCTGCTTCTGATAGCCATTCAGAAGAATGACCGCCCGATCCGGTCCGTAGATCCAAAACAGGCGTGTTCCGCGACGCGTGCGGATCTCGTAGAGGCCGGTGTCCGTAACGCGTGCCGCTTTGCCCAGCGCGAAGGGCGGTCCAAGATCTTTCGTGACACCCAATAAGCGGTCGAGCTGCGCCAAGTCGCGAGAACACTTTCGTCCCAGCAACGCGCGCAAATCAGCGTAGGGTAAATTTACCCGAACTTCCTCATTCAAGGCGCCGAGCGCGTACACGTTGCATCGCAGCCCGCGATCAATTTGTGCGAGAAAAAGCATGGTAGTAGGTTACGACTTTCTAAGCCGTCATCAGGCGGCTGATAATGTTGCTCGCCTGCCGACGCGTGAGTTGCCGCAGTTCCTTCCCGAAGCGCTCCTGAGCAAGCAACTCCACTTCGGCCAGCCGCATCTGACGCTCCTCTGCAATGGTAAGAATCAGTTCTCTCTGCCGGCCACTGCAGAGCCAGCCATTGGCTCCAGCATCGGTCGGCTCAGCCGTGTGCCCATTGACGCCTCGAATTTCTCCTGCTTGTTCATCAGCCGGAACGTACCCGGGTGTTTGGAGTTCCCGATCGACCGCATCTTGGAGAATACGGTAAAGGCGTGCGCTCTCCGTGTCGGCCAACGCAACGTCGCTGACCTCTGCGCGCAAGGTCACTGCATATTCGTGCGCAGAATACCCGGGCAACCCGATGCGCTTTGCGTAGCGCACCTCAATGATTGTAGACATAAGCTTTCTAATAGGCGGTTGCGCACGCGTGGTGCAGCACGTGTGCGCGCGTTAACCCCGGCTCTGTGCGCGCAATAGCGAGCACGCGAATTTAGGCGGCGCGCGGATCGCGTTCCTTAAACCCATCCGAACGACGCCACCTCTCCATTCCGAGGCGGTGAGCGACTTGTGGCATGGGGGGTCCGCTTGGTCAGATCGCGCGTCAGGCCCCGAGCGCTTGGGTTTCTAATTGAAGGACGGTGCTGTGGTCATCCAGACGTTCACCTGTTTCTGCTGGGTAATCGCCAAGCTCCAACCGCGCGGGCTTTCATACCTCCACTCCCGTTTCCCTTGGAAAGTCACGACGTGCAGGCTCGGCACGTTGTAGGCGTTGATGAACTTCTGAGCGAACTCCTCAGGGGTCAGGTCGTTGGTCTTGAATAGATAATCGGCGAGCGGACCTAGAAAATAGAACTCTCGGACATACCCCTCCTTCGCGTCAATGTGAATGCCACCGGCGTATTGCTTCGCGTCCGACTTCCAGCGCGGATCGTGAAAGAGAAGATCGACACCCTTCGCCCCTGGATCGGAAGTCGGACGAGTTCCGATGTTCCCCTCCGCCGCCTCCATGATGGTCTTGATCGCCTCGTCCCCATCCATGCCGACGTAGAGGCCTTTGATGACCAGCTTCCCGTCACTTTTGGGAGCCGCTTCCGCCGGCACAGCAATTGGAACACTGAACTCCGAGCTGTCCTTTGACGCATGAGGGCGATGCATTGCGACCCAAATCCCCCAGTCTGCCGCCAAACACACCAACAGGATGAGAGTAATTCGGGCTGATCTTGTCGAAAACCTTCCGATCAGTTTCGGCGAGATCCGGGGCGGAGGGCCGCCGTCACCCAGCGGTGGAACCTGAATTTGCTCCGAGCAAGTCGGACAAGAACTGAGCGCTCCCACCTCTGAGAACTCCGCACTGAGACGTTGGCCGCAATGGGAACAGGTAAACTTGAATGGCATATGAACTCTGTAGTTTTGAATGTCGCAGACGAGGTCCTCCTCACCGAACGGACGGGTTGTTTGCTTGCACGCCGCGCAAAGCGGCGTCCCCGTACGCAACAAACCTGAAGGAAGAGCACACCTGACCTCTCAAATGTATATACCACAGAACGAGATGCCGTTTCATCGTCGGTCGCGAACTCATGTAAACGGAGGCCGAAAGTCAAAAATGAATCCCGCCCTACTACCGCCCGACCACCGAGGTCGGGATCCGCGCGCCATAGCGCGCCGCAATTTGGGTTAGCTCGAAATACGTGGCGTCGATTTGCTGGGTGGCCATCGAAGCTTGCCCGCTAACGCCGCCGATCAAGCGGGGATGGTCGGTAACGCCTGCAATCACCCCTTCAAGAATGTTATTGCCAACAGTATTGTTGGCCAAGGCTGGGCCAGCCTGCTGCCATGCGAAAACATGCGCTTGAAAGGCGACCCGAAAATCCTCCGGGCAAGTGGAGACATCGATCTTTTGAAATTCTGAGGCGACGAAGTTCGCTTGGGTGCCCGGATTGCCATTGTACTTCGCCGCACCGTGAGAAATCTCCCCGCATCGCTCGAGAACCCTTGTAATCCGCGAGGCATCGGACCTGCCGCACCCGCTGAGCGCCAATGCCATCGTCGTGAACACCGCGAGCAGGATCTCTTTCATAGAGCGAGAATTCCACGAGTTCTCGAAAGCAATGGCAAGGAAAAAGCCGCATATATGCGGCGTTCGATAGAGTCTACTTTCGTCACGGTAGGCGCGTGTCTCCTCGCAAGATCTTCGGTCAAAACCTGTCCCGGCTGCGCCACGCAGCGGGCCTGACCCAAGAACAGCTCTGCGAACGCGCAGACATAGATCGGTCTTACTTGCAACGGATTGAAACAGGAAGCTCAAGCCCTACCGTGGAGGTTGCGCAGCGGCTCAGGCGAGGTCTCCAATGTTCGTGGGACACACTGATGCAAGGGTTGGAGTAGTGCTCGACCCATCTGAATTGTCAGAAAACATACGCGCGCAGCGCGTCGGAGGACCTCAGCAAATCATGCTCCGGAACGAACTCGGCGTTCCACGCGCACGCGGTCATTCGAGCATGGAGCGCTCACACAGAATGCGGAGCCGCGATGAGCGACTACTAGTCTGATCGGCGAGATGCCAAAGCATATATACCCTCCCCTTCTATTCACCGCCGCGATGAAGGCCTTGGCCTGATGAGCACATCGTCGATTAACCATGAGCGCCGTAACATCTCAGTTGTCGGCAGCGTCAGCGGAGCCTACATCAGAGCCGAAGAAAGCGGGTGTCGCGCTGCCCGGATTTGGGGCGCGACACGAAATTTTCTCCGCGAGAGACATCAGCCGGCCGCCGTCGAACACCGCACTTGGCACGTTTTTGCCCAGAAAATGCGGCTCCATTCGGGCGACGAAAATAGATGTAAGTAATTGATGATGAGGCCCCTTATAAACTCAAATCAGACATCCATTTTCCGATGGTAATCCAGTAAATCGTTATGGCTATTGTAGACATGGAGTTTTGAGCGCTTCCGATCGTAAGGCACCTCATTTTCAACACTTTAAGTGTGATTGTCAAATTCCCCCTGCAGACACTTTCGAGCGTCAACTTGTCCGAAATCATCATTTTGCCGCGGCGGCAGCAAAAAAACCGCGCCCAGAACGCTACACTTTTCCGATTGGAACGGGGCGATTGAGCGAAAAGGGGCGATCGGCAAGATTTTTTACAGCGACTAACGCATAGGTTTTCGCAATTTGCTGCTTTCTGTCGGAGTAGCTCCGTCATGCAGTTTAACCGCGGCGAAGCCACGGAAGCGCTGAATAACTCGAAAACTTCGAGGCGCTGAAGCCGTGCTCGACAACGATTTTTGTTGAAAGGCAGTCGAAGGCCGTGTCTTATTCAGGCCATTCACGCCTCGTGGCGTGAATGCGGAGTCTCTAAAGACTCTA
>JBGGMZ010000382.1:0-5524 GCA_041287745.1 Chthoniobacter sp.
GCTCGCTCTTTCTCCAGAACGAGAACAACCTGCCGGTCAGCGTCTCGGTCGGCGGGAACAACCAAAACGCTTCGATCCCCGGCGCGCTCACCGGCACAGGCACGCTGATCAAGAACGGCACCGGCACGCTGATTCTCACCGCCACGAATTCCACCGCCGCGATCACCCTCAATGCGGGCACCCTGGATGTCTCCAGCAACAGCAACGCGCTCGGCACCGGTGTCTTCACGATCAACGGTGGCACCCTGGCCTTCGGCAACCAGAACAACGCCAGTGCCGGCGGACTGGCCGGCTCCGGCACCTTGACCCTGCTCAATAACTTCGCTTCGCCAGTCACCTTCGCCATCGGTGGCAACAATTCCTCGACCATTTTCTCCGGCTCGCTCGCCGGCTCGGGCACCCTCTCCAAGACGGGCAGCGGCACGCTGACCTTGAGCGGTGATAACTCAGCCTTCGGTGGGATTTTCAGCATCGACGGCGGTTTCGTCCAGCTTGCCAATGTCAATGCGGCCGCCGGTGGCACAGTGGTGCTGGGGAGTGGCACGCTGACATTTGGCCAGCTCACCGCTGTCACGCTCGGCGGCCTTGCCGGCAACGCCCCGCTGAGCTTGCAAAATGACGCCGGTCTTCCCGTCGCCGTTTCCGTGGGTGCGAACAATCAAAACACCACCATGGGGGGCGCGCTCACCGGCGCCGGCACATTGATCAAGACCGGAACGGGCACACTCATCCTCACCAGTTCCAGTTCGACCGCGGCCATCACTCTCAACTCCGGCACCCTCGCCATCAGCTCTACTCTAGGTTCCGGCGTCTTCACCATCAATGGCGGCACCCTTTCATTCGGCAATCTACCCAGTACCAGCGCCGGAGGGCTGGCTGGTTCGGGCACGGTGACTCTCTTCAACAATTCTTCGCAGCCGGTGACTCTCACCGTCGGCAGCAACAATTTCTCCACTGTTTTCTCCGGCTCGCTGGCCGGTCCGGGTATCCTTTCCAAAATCGGCACGGGCAGACTTACCCTGAGTGGCGACAGCTCCAGCTTTAGCGGAAGCCTCAGCGTGGATGGCGGCACTGTTCAACTTGCCAATGTCAATGCGGCCGCCGGTGGCACCGTGGTGCTGGGGAGTGGCACGCTGGCATTTAGCCAGCTCACCGCCGTCACGCTCGGCGGCCTTGCCGGCAACGCCCCGCTGAGCTTGCAAAATGACGCCGGTCTGCCCGTCGCCGTTTCCGTGGGTGCGAACAATCAAAACACCACCATGGGCGGCGCGCTCACCGGCGCCGGCACATTGATCAAGATCGGTACGGGCACACTCATCCTCACCAGTTCCAGTTCGACCGCGGCCATCACTCTCAACTCCGGCACCCTCGCCATCGGCAGTAACTCCAACGCCCTCGGCAGTGGTAATTTCACGATCAACGGCGGCACGGTGAACTTTGGCAATCAATTCTCTGCCAACGCGGGAGGACTGGGGGGTTCCGGCACCTTGACTTTGCTCAACAGTTCTTCACAGCCAGTCACCTTCTCCATCGGCGGCAACAATCTGTCTACCGTCTTCTCCGGTTCAATCGTCGGTCCGGGCTCACTCTCTAAAAGCGGCACCGGCACGCTCACCTTGAGCGGTGACAACTCCGGTTCCGCCTTCGGCCTCAGCATCGGTAGCGGGACCGTCCGGCTGGCCAATGTCAATGCGGCCGCCGGCGCTTCTGTGATTTTCAATGGCGGCGCGCTTTCCTTTGGCACGCTCACGGCGGCGACTTTGGGTCAGCTCGGCGGCTCCGTCCCGCTCGCGCTGCAAAACGACGCCCTCAGTGCTGTCGCCGTCTCCATCGGCGCCAACAATGGCGACTCCAGTTACTTCGGCAATATCTCCGGACCGGGCTCACTCATCAAAGTCGGCACCGGCATCCTCACGATCTCGGGCAATAACACCTATATCGGTGGAACCTATCTGAACGGCGGTTCGCTGACTCCTTTCTCTACGACCCTGGGCACCGGCCCGATCACCTTCGGCGGTGGCACCCTGCGCTATACCACGAACACCACTGATTTTTCCGCTGCGTTCAATTCCACGCCGAATCAACCCTTCAACATCGCGGTGACAAGTAACCCTGTCACTTTCGGAACTGCCCTGACCAGTGCCGGCGGCTCGCTGACCAAGCTGGGGACCGGCTCGCTCAACATGGGGGCCGTGAATATCTATTCCGGCCCGACGACGGTCGCGGAAGGCACGCTAGCCGTGTTCGCGATCAATGGCATCCCGGTTCAATCGGCGGTGACGGTCAACGCGGGTGCGACGTTCGCAATGAATGCGACCTCGGATGCGATCGGTTCGCTGGCTGGCGCGGGCAACGTCACCCTTGGCACTAACTCCGTCCTCAACAGCGGCAATGACAACACCTCGACCACTTTCTCCGGCAGCATCTCCGGCAGCTCGGGCGCGGTAACAAAATCTGGCACCGGAAAATTCATCCTCTCCGGAAGCAACAACTATGGAGGCCCCACTAATGTGGCGCGCGGCTCGCTGATCGTCAGCGGCTCGCTCAATGGCACGACCAACGTCACCGTGGGCGATGGAATCAACCCTGCCACGCTTGGCGGCTCGGGGAGAATCGGCCTGGCCAACGGCGGCGCACTTACGGTGAAACCCGGAGCTACACTCGCTCCAGATAAAAGCACCCAAGGCCTTCTGGTTGGTTCCTCCGGCGCAGGAACTGTCGCATTCCAGAGCGGCTCGACCTTCCAGCTCTCGATGGCTAACAACCAATCGGGCGCGCCCTCGCTCAACGATTACTCCAAGCTCACCATCGGCACCGGCGTGTCGGCCACCCTCGGCGGCAATATCGTAACGAGCTTCGATGGGCCGCTCTACAACGGCGATCTCTTCACCATCATCCTCCGCAGCGGTGGCACCTACACCGGCACCTTTGCCAATACCACAACCGCCGCACCCAATAGCGCCGGCAGCACATTCCGCTTCATGTCGAATGGCCTGCTCTGGGACATCAACTACGCGTGGAACGGCAACGTCCCGCTCTCCGGTGTTGATTCTTTCACCTTCGAGCAGACTACCGGCGGCAGCACCGTGGCGCTGCTCCTCGTGCAAGTGCCCGAACCCGGCGCGCTCGTCTCACTGCTCGGCGGCGGTATGCTCCTTCTCGGCTGGCGACGGCGGCGGCGGGCGTTTTGACCGGATTCGTCCGGCCGGGTCTTCCAGGTCCTCACACGCATCCCCAGGCAGACTCCGGATCGATTCTGTTCTTGGTTCTTGGCAGTTGCGCCATTTTTGCGAAATTCACCCGCTCCAATGATCACCCCGGATAAGCGTTTCTTTGCGTCGTATGCCCGCGAAGACCGCGCCATGGTCCAGCCGGTGCTCGCCCTGCTGCGCGCGGCAAATCCGGACGCCTTTCTCGAACTCGACGCCGTCCTCCCAGAAAATCGCTGGCCCGAACGTCTGGACGCTGCCCTCATGGAGGCGACGACTTTCATCGTTTTCTGGAGCTGGCACGCCTCGAAGTCCGAATTCGTGAAGGGCGAATGGCAGTCCGCACTTGCCGCGCAAAAAGAAATCGTGCCTGTCGTGCTCGACACCACTCCGCTCCCGGAACCGCTGCAGGCGCGCTCCAGCGTGGAATTCAATGACCTGGCCCGGATGAAGGAAAACCGCGGCGCCCATACCGCGGCGTTGCTTGGTGGCGTCGTCCTAATCCTCGCCGCAGCAGCTGTCCCCCTGGTGGGATGGGAGCTCGGCGTATGGGGTCCGGGCACGGCCGTCCCGTCATTGTCGAAAAACAAAGTTACCGCGCCTGACACTACGATCGACGTGCCCAATCCACCCGCGCCCCAAGCCACGGCGATCGCGAATGTAGATCGTGAAAGCCGCCTGCGCGACCTCTTGAGCAAGGGACGGCAACTGCGCGAGAGCGGTGACTCGACGGCCGCGATCACGCAGTTCCAGGAAGCAGCCACGCTCGACGACAAAAATCCGGTGCCTTTCGTTGAACTGGCCGTCACGGAGGAAGCCATGGGGGGGGCCAAAGAATCGCTCGACCACTGGCGAAAAGTGCATGAGCTCGGGTCCAGCGCCGGTTTGTACTTCTCGCTCGCCGAAGCCAAGCTCAAGGCGGCGAACGCGCTCCCCGCTCCGGGCGATACTGCCTCCGGCGTGGAGGAATCGCCGGACCTCACCGCTCCGATCGAAGGCATCGCAAATGGATCTCTCCTGGGACTGCTGCCCGTCACCCGCGAGGATCAACTCGACGGGAAATCCGCCGCGCGTTTCGTTCTGCACATTCCGGTCAAGGCGCGGCCCAAGGCACACATCGACGTGCATGAGTTAATCATCCACGTGCTCTTTTACGAAATCGTGGATGGCCGGCGCATCGAGGAAACATCCGCCAACGTGAAATCGCATTGGCTCAACCCGCCGGCAGATTGGGTCGGCTCGGAAATCGAGCAACTGGAAGTCGAATACCAACTTCCCAAACCACCGACGGCCGCTGATGTCATCGTGGATCGCAAGTACTACGGCTACATCATTCGCCTCTACTACAAAGAACTCCTGCAAGCCTCGGTCGCCGAGCCTGCAGCTCTCGCCAAGCTCCACCCCGCACCGCCCACTGCCACCGGCGAACCAGCCAAACCACCCGCTCCCAAGCAGACGCCCGCACCGCTGCCGCAAGGCGCCTTTCACCAAACCTCGCAAGTGGGCTTGTCGGCGTCCGCACCGATGGCCGCGGCGACTCCCAGCCCAACTCCGCCATCGGACGAAAAACCCACACCCACTCCCCCACCCGCCAGGTCCACGGCGGCTGCGCTGCTTGCAACTCCATTGCCGTGGATTCTATCGAGCGTACTGCTGGCATGCCTCGCCGTGGCCACTTTCATCGGCGCCCGTGTCGCCCGTCGCCGCCATCGACTATTCAATCGGATGATCATCGAACTCGCCGCACGGCGTCTGGCTGCAACACTCGCTGAGCCGATCGAAGAGCAGCCCATCGTCGCCGAGGAAGTGTCGGAGGCAATCCAAGAACCGCTGGAAGATCCGGCTCAGGAGACCAGCGAGGAGCTGTCGTCCGTGACCGCTGAGGCGGAAGGCGAGCCCGCAACCGAACAGCAGCAAGCGGATGAAGCCTCTACGGAAGAGACCAACGAAAGCGAACAGTCATCCGCCAGCGACAACTCATCGGCGACCAACGGGAGCGAATCGTCCGAGGGCGATCGTCCCGCGCGTCCCTAACTTCCATCTCGGCACACAACACTGGCGAGCCGATCGCTTACGTTCGAGTGGGCTTGGTCTCGGTGGCGAGCAGATAGGTCGTCATCATCCCGTGCCCCTGAATCTGCACGGCGCGCTGCTCGAAGCGATGGTGACTGCGCAGGAGATCATGAGTCGCCGCGGAGACATGGATGCGATCCTGTTCGCCATAGGATTCCATGTGGCCGGCGATCTCCACCGTGTCACCCCAGAGGTCATAGCTGAATTTATGCAGCCCAATGACACCGGCTACAACGGGGCCG
>JBGGMZ010000383.1:0-2732 GCA_041287745.1 Chthoniobacter sp.
CCGCCGGCTTCACCGCGGTGTCGCGGGTGTCGAGGCGCAGGCCGGCTTTGCGCTTCTTTTCATCCGGGCCGTGGCACTGAAAGCAGGTGTCGGAAAAGATGGGCCGGATGTCGCGGTTGAATTGCACCTTGTCCTCCGCAGGCGAGGAGGTGGCAGGCAGCGTCAGCGCGAGCGCGAAAAGAGAGAGGGAGGAACGGAAGCGGCGGGACATGGCGTCGGAGGCTATCGGGGGAATGGCGGAGGATAGTGGAAGCTTAGCCAGCAGGCTCTTACGAGATTGCGTAAGGGAGCAGGGTTCGTGTCCTAATTTAAATCGGCGCTTTGCGCTGGAGGCGCGGCACGGCGGAAGTAAGGATCGATTAGTAGCGCCTACCGCAATAACGACATTTTAAGCCCGCCCACGGGGTGCGCCAACCGGAAGGCGTTCTAAGTGCGGACTTGCCGCAGGAGGAACAGCGGAAGAATACGAGAGCGGAAACGCCAAATCCGCACACCCAAAGCACCATAAAAATCGATATTACACGTTCGGGAAGGAAGGATGCGCCGAGGGCAAATCCAAAAACTAATGTGCAGTAGAAAAGCAGCACTTTAGCCCAGAGTCTCATTTCAAGCTGGCGAAATCTGACCTGAGGCGATGGCGATTTAGAGCAGGAGCTTGCGGACGATGGTCAGCGCCTGGGGGACGCCGGGCGCGCGGAAGGGAGCGGCGCCGAGGTCGGGCTTGATCAGAAACGGGGCATTGCCGTCGTGGGCCTCGATTTGCACCTGCGTGCCGCGGTCGGGCAGGGCGAGAAGCCATTGGCCGGGCTCGTCGGTCGGCTGGAGCACGGGCAGACGCCGCACATGGATGTGCGGGAACTCCGCGGAGAGCCGCTCGATGATCTGGTCAATGTCGCACGGCATTGTGAGAGGAAGATCGGAAGCTGAGCCTATGAAAGACGCATTCCACGCTGCGGCTTCTTTAGAAGATGGAATCAGCGCGCGAGTTGGGCCGCCTCGCGGTCGAAAAAGGCGATACACTCCTTCACCTCATTGACGAGCTGCTCGCCGGTCGCCCCGCTCTCGTACTCCAGCGAAAGCACGCCGTGGAAATTCTGTCGCTTGAGCTCGGCCATCATCCCCTTGATGTCCGACTTGCCTTTGCCGAAAGGCAGGTCCGTCTTGGCATCGTTCGCGTCCTTGAAGTGCGATGTAATGATGTGCCCCTCGAGCTTCTTCAGGCACTCGACGGAATTCAGGTTCGAGCGAGTCCAGTGCCCGGTATCCGCGCAGGCGCCGATGCGCGTGCTGTGTCCCTGGACGGCCTTCAGCACGGTCTCGGGATCGTAGTACGGGGAGGGCTGCGGATGATTGTGAATGGCCACGTTGATGCCGTATTCCGCGGTGAGCTTGTCGAGCAGATCGAAGGCTTCCGGCGGAGGCTCGGAGACGATGGTCTGGATCCCCATGTCCTTGGCGAAGTCGAAGATCTTGCGATCGGCCGCCTCGTCATTCGTGAGCTTCACCACGCCGTAGTTCATCACCTTGATCCCGGCGGAGGCAAACTTCGCCTTCAGTGCGGCGCGCAATTCCGGGGTGAGCGTGTCATTGGTATTCACCGGGTTTTCCGCGCTGAGCTTTTGTGTGGGGTTGAGTTCGAAGTATTTCAGGCCGAGCGCGCGGGTGATCTCGATCGTCTCGTACAAGGTGATCGAGCGGAAGGTGTAGGCCTTGGTGGCGAGATGCCAGCCGAGCTTTTCGGAGGCGGAATCGTCGCGCGTCTCCGCAGCGCCCGCAGTGAAGGTGAACGCCGCGAGGGCGAGCGTGAGGAGGAGGGAGGGAACGGGGAGTTTCACGGCGGGGAGCATCTTCATAGACCGGCACGGACTCAATGCGAAAGGCGAGGTCTCTCGGTCCTGAGCCGGGGAAAATTCATTTAGCCACGGATGGACACGGATGAAACACGGATGGGGAGAAGAAGTGAGTGCGCCCGTTCACCAAGAGATAATACCGCGACGGCTTGGAACCGGTATTGTCCAAGTGCCGCGACACAGCCGGATTTCGCCTTCGGATTTCTTCATCCGTGTTTCATCCGTGTATATCCGTGGCTAATTCAACAGCTTCGTCCCCTACTCTTCCGCTTCGTCATCCTCCTTGCTTAACCGGAGCACCTTCTTCCGCAGGGTCACCCGATTCATCTTCGTTTCCCGGGCGAGGACGGTGGGCTTGCCGCCGAAATGCGCCAGCAGATGCTGGATGGCCATCGACTCGAGAGCCTCGTGCATTTCGCGATAGGTCGCACCGGCGGCGAGCTGACGCTGGAGCCAGCAGCCGAGCGAAGTTTCGAGAGCATCGGCGGCGGTCGCGGGCGCGGTGCCTTCGGCTTCCCGCAGTTCGCGAGGGAGGTGGTGCGGCAGAATGATGCCGCCGCTGGAGACTGCGATCCCATGTTCCAGAGCGTTGCGCAATTCACGCACGTTGCCCGGCCACGCATAACTCTGGAGCAGGTCGACCGTAGCGGGAGCGAGGTTGCGCGGATTGGACCCGCCGATCGCCCCGAGGAAATAGGCGGCCAAGGCCGGGATATCGCCGGGCCGCTGGCGCAGAGAGGGCATGGTGATCTCGAGGACGTGGAGGCGGTAGTAGAGATCCTCGCGGAAACGGCCGACGCGCACTTCGTCCCGCAGGTCCTTGTTCGTCGCAGTGATGAGCCGCAGGTCGACCCGCAGATCTTCACGGCCGCCGACGCGGGT
>JBGGMZ010000384.1:0-11529 GCA_041287745.1 Chthoniobacter sp.
TAAAGCTCCGCCAGGCGCAGTCACGCCCTAAAAAAGCAGCCTCCAGAGCCATCGCTCCCATCCCAATAGCGTCCCCCAATAGCGCCCATAGCTTCCCTTCATTAGTCCCCCCTAACCACCCTCCAAGTCCGACAGCAACGCAGCCCCGAGGCTACCGCTCGCGCCAACGAAGCGTGGCGCACCTTTGAATACATCAGCCCATGGAAATTCCTCGGCCTGCCACTGCTGCACATTCGGAGCGGACGCCCATACGGTGCGAAACTGCGACCGGCCATCGGCTGGGTCGCGATCGGCGACATGGCGATCGGGGTGCTGCTCTCCATCGGCGGCTTTGCCATCGGTGGAATCTCTATCGGTGGATTTTCCCTTGGCCTCATCGCCATGGGTGGTGTCGCGCTCGGCGGCCGCGGTTTTGCCCGCATCGCCCTCGGCATCTATGGGGCGACGGGGGGCTTGGCCATCGGCTATCTCGCACACGGCGCCTGCGCCATCGGCTGGCACGCGGCGGAAGGCGGCATGGCGGCGGCGCGCGATTTTGCGGTCGGCAATTCCGCGTGGGCTGCCCATGCCAATGACGCCGCAGCCAGCGAAGCCGATCGCTCGATCGCCTTCTTCGGCTTTGCCAACTGGCTGATCCGCCATCCCCTCGCCTTTGGCATCGTGTGGTGCCCGGTCTTCCTCGCCATCTGGCAGGCCCAGCGCGCCCGGCGGATCTTGCGCGCCCAAGCAGCATGAATGGAGAAGCAGTGACCGGTATAAGTCGTGCTCCTTCCGAGGCACTGCCACATGAAACGCCTCGCGCTCGCTCTCCTCTCCCTGGGTCTGCTCGGACTCTCCACCGCTGCCGCCGCTGATCCCATGAGTTTCCAGGAACTCTCGCTGCTGCTCCGTACCGGCGAGACTCCGCAATCGATCCTGGATGAAGCCGTGCGGCGCAAGTTGCTGCTACCGCTCACGGCCGAGCAGGAAGCCACCCTGCGCTCGGCAGGGGCTTCGCAAGACTTGCTCACTGCACTGCATACCCCGGAGTTGCTGGCGTCACGCGACGCAGTCGCACTCTATCGCTCCCGTCATCCGGCGACTCCTCCGCCGGTCCCTGCAGCCAGCATCCCTTCCGCCCAGCAAGCTGTTGCCTCTCCCGCGCCGACCGCGGCTACTCCTGCAAGGCCGCCTGCTCCCCTTCCCGATCTCTTCACCAATGGCCTCGAGACTGCGAAGAACGCGCCCGTCGGTGCCGTGCGCATGACTTACGCATTCCATCTCGACCAATTGGAAACGGCCAAAGCCAAGGCCCAGCGCGAGCACAAGCCACTCGGCTTTATCATGGTGTGGAATCAGTTCTTCAACACGCGCGCATCCACCCGCCTGAGCGGTGGCACCAATTCGCTCCTGCATTTCTGCGAAGCTTTCAAGGATTCCCTGGTCCTCGTTTTCGTGCATCACGAGAATGAATTGGACAAGGTCCCACGGGCCGTGGCGGCTGGCTTTCAAGGCCCGGACGAAGGCGGCTGGGCGCCGAATATGGCGGTGGTCGACGCGACCGTCAGTCAGCTCATCGTCGAGATCCCCTGCGCGGGTCCGAACGGCGGCGGCGCCGAGCGCGACGCCGTTTTCAAAGCCGGCGCGGCCAAGATCCAGGCATGGATGAACACGCACCGCACTGCGACCGCTGCTCCCGCCGGATCCGTCGCGCGCTGAACTGGCTTTGCAAAAGCCTGCGTAGTACTCTGAGCCGGATCAATGCAATTGAGCCACGGATAGACACGGATGAAACACGGATGTGAAGAAGAAGCGGACGGGAGACGAAATCCGTTCACCATAAGGTGAGTAGCACAGCACACTTGAATTTCACGGGACGCCTAATCCGTGTTTCATCCGTGCTTATCCGTGGCTAATTCACTGCATCGTTCCGGCTGAGATTGACAGCCACCCCACTTAAGTGTTCAATTGAGCACATTCATCAGGAATGAGGCGGGAGGTCACAGGCAGTTATTTCCGGTGACGCAGGGTGGATTCCACGAGTGCGCGGCACCATACCGTCATACAAGCTGAGCGACGCTCCGGTCGTGGTCTTTCACTTTTCTGGCTGCGTTCCGACGTCGACTGCAGACGACAACGCGATGGAACTCAAACCCGCTACCCGCGGAACTCCCCAGAGTAATCGTAGTCAATCGTGCCTAATCGTGGTGAATCGTGCCCCCCGATTTTGCGCGCAGCAGTCGAATTCTCCACGCTGTCTCGATTTTTTAGAGGATGTGCTCTGGGGGTTCTGATACGAAGCAGCGGAATGTCCTCCTCCTCCTCCCGTCGCAACGTCCTTACCCTGCTCGCCGCTTTCCTAGGCTGGCTCTTCGATGGTTTTGAAATGGGAATGTTTCCTCTCATCGGCCAGCCGGCCCTGAAGGACCTCCTCCACAATGACAATATCCCCCCGGAGGTCATGAATACTTTAGCCAGCCAGTGGTTTGGCGTGATCATCGCGGTGTTCCTCGTGGGCGCAGCCAGCGGTGGCGTTCTCTTTGGATGGCTCGGGGACAAGATCGGCCGGGTACGAGCCATGGCCTTGAGCATTTTCACCTATGCCATCTTCACGGGTCTGTGTGGTTTCGCCACGGAAGCCTGGCAGATCACCCTCCTGCGGTTTATCGCCTCCCTGGGCATGGGCGGCGAATGGTCGCTGGGAGTCGCGCTGGTCAATGAAGTGTGGTCCGGCAAGTCGCGCGCCGTGACGGCCGGTCTCATCGGTGCTGCTGCCAATATCGGCTATCTGCTGGTTGCCCTGCTGAGCATGGTCCTGCTGAGTTTCATTTCTTCCGCCCAACATGGGCTGGCTGCCATCGGCCTCTCCCCGGCGACCGTTACTTACCTCACCGCCAACTCCGCCTGGCGTCTCTTGATGATCAGCGGCGCCCTCCCTGCGTTCCTCAATTTCGGTGTCCTCCTTTTTGTGCCGGAATCTGAAAAGTGGAAGGCGGAGCAGGCGCGCGGCGCGACAGCCCACTGGGCGCGCCTCGATCTGTTCGGCGTGCTCATCGGCAGCGTGGCCGCGCTGGGTATCATCTGGGCGTGGTCGCCGGCGGGAGTCAGTGCACTGCCAGCCATTGGTATCACGATCGTCGGCCTGGGCATTGCGTTGGTCGGCTACCTGCATCCGGTGCGGAGATACATGCACCGCGCGGAAGCCGCCGGCTCCCTGGCCCAAGGGCGTGGCAAGGCTCTTATTCGCCTGATGCTTTTCGGCGCCGCCCTATCGGCCGTGGCCCTGCTCGGCACCTGGGGTTCCACCCAATGGGCGCCCAAATGGGTGACGGAGCAACTCGCGCCGACGGTACCGCACGCCAAGGAATGGACGCTCATCTGGCTTTCCATCGGTGCCATCGTCGGAACGATGGTTGCTGCGCTCGCTGCCGGCCGCTTTGGCCGACGCATCACCTACTGCATGCTTTGCATCACCTCGATCGGCGGGACGCTCCTGCTGTATCAGTGCAACGACAGCTACTCGAATTTCTTCCTCTTCTCGACCTTCGTCGCCGGCACGGTCACCGCGTCGTTTTACGGATTCTTTCCCCTCTACCTGCCGGAACTGCTGCCCACGGCGATCCGCGCCACCGGTCAGGGCTTTGCCTACAATTTCGGCCGCATCATCGCCGCCGTGGGAGGTTTGCAGACGGCCAATCTCATGAAGTTCTTCGGGGGCAGCTTTCCCAAGGCCGCTTCGTGCATGGCTGCGATTTACGTAGTGGGTATATTCCTCGTCTGGTTTGGTCCTGAGACAAAGGGCCAGCCCCTGCCCGAGTAGATGAACTTTCCTCCCCTTTACTAAGCCTGCATGAAGGTGGCGAAGATCCATTTCGATCCACGGATGTTCGACGACCTGCCGGCAATGGTATGGATGGTCGAACCCGACGGCACGCCCGCCTATTGCAACAAGGCGCTGCTGGCCTTCGCCGGTTACGAAAATAGCGAGCTGCTCCTGCGCGATTGGTTCACCAGTGTCCATGAAGAGGACTATGAGATTTACATCGCAGCCCTGCGCAAGGGGCTCGAGGAAGAGGCAGACTATGCCGTAGCCTATCGGCGCCGCGACGATCTCGGAGAATATCGGGACATGACCGAACACGGGACGGCACTACGCGATGAAGCTGGCGACTTTCGTGGCCTGGTCAGTTTCCTGACCGACGCGACCGGCCGGGCATCGATGGCGACCGAAGTTGCCGAAGGACCGGTGGGACTGCTCAGCCAGGTCACGCACGATATCGTGTGGGACTGGGAATTGCGGACCAACATGGTCGCCTACAATGCCGCCTTTATAGAAAGCCTCGGCGAATCGCCGGAGGAATATCACGCAGCCCATGCGTGGTGGCGGACTCGTGCGCACCCGGAGGACATCGAGCGGATCGTGCTAATGTACGACGAGGCCATGGCGAACGGACTCACCCGCCTTTCCTACGAATACCGCATCCGCGATCGCAACGAGGTCTACATCACCCTCGACAGCCGGGCCTATATTGCGCGCGACACCACGGGGCAGGTCACACGCCTGCTGGTCGCTTCGCGCGACATCAGCAAGCGTCGCAACGCCGAAGAGGCGCAGAACCGGCTCACCCGCATCCTCGAGGCCACGACCGATTACGTGGGGATGGCCACGTTGGACGGGCATCCTTTTTTTGCCAATGCAGCCGGCCGCAAGATGATCGGCCTCGAGCCCGATGAACCGCTGGACTTTCACCTCTCGCTGAATCATCCCGACTGGGCCAACGAGATCATTGTGAACGAAGGCATTCCCACCGCCATTCGCGAGGGCTACTGGAGGGGAGAAAGTGCGCTGCTGCATCGCGATGGTCACGAAATTCCTGTCTCGCAAGTCATCCTCTCCCATCGGGGCCCGGATGGAAAAATGGAGTTTCTCTCCACCATCATGCGCGACATTAGCGATCGAAAGCGGGAGGAAACCGAACGCATCGAGTGGACGAATCGCTACGCTGCTGCCGTCCGTGCCAGCGGCCAGGTACTGTTCGACTGGAACTCACTAACCAACGAGGTCGCCTATGCGGGAGACACGGAGCGCATGATTGGCTACACGATTCCCGAGCTGGCCGGCGGGCTGGAGCGCTTCCGCAAGCTCATCCATCCGGAAGATTTGGAAATCTTCAATCTACAGGTGCAAAGGGTGACGGCCACGCGCGATCCTTTCCAACTCCAGTTCCGTGTGCGGCACCGGGACGGCTTCTACATTTACATCGAAGCGAAGGGCTACTTCTTTCTCGATCGGCTCGGGCAAATCGTCCGCATGGTCGGCTTTTTCGCCGACGTCACGGCGCAAAGTGAAGCCCGCCAGGTGCTCGCCCGGGCGCAGGAAAGCCTGGAGCAACGAGTCGGCGAACGCACCGCGGAACTCGAGCGCGCTTCGGGAGTCATCGAGGGACACGCCCGCGCACAGGAGGCGATCGCCCAACTCGGGCAGCGCGCGCTTTCGGGCACACCGCTGACCAAGCTCATGGATGAGTCGATGCGCGTGATCCGCTCCGTGCTGCTCGTGGATTGCTGCTCTCTGCTGGCGCTCACGCGCGATGGGAGCGAACTCATCGCCCGCGCACAACTTGGCTGGCCGGACCCGAACTCCGGCAATCGCATTCCTATCGGCCACGGGTCGCAATCCGGCTACACTCTACTGACCGGTGAGCCGACCATCGTGAATGACATGTCGAAAGAGAAACGGTTTTCCATTTCTTCGGCGATCGTCAATGCGGGCATCCAGAGCGGCTTGAGTGTGCTGGTCGAGGGAGCCGAAGGCGCGCTGGGCGTGCTTGCCGCCTTCAATTTCAAGCTGCGGAGTTTCGCGCAGGACGATGTTCATTTTCTCCAGGCCGTCGCAAATGTGCTGACCGCTGCGATCCAGCGAGTGAAGGCGGAGGAAAGCATCCGGCAGGCGCGCGAGGCGGCGGAACTGGCCAGCCGGGCGAAGACGGAATTTCTCTCGCGCATGAGCCACGAGCTGCGCACACCGCTCAATGCGATCCTCGGCTTCACCCAGCTCATGGAAGCCGAGTCGCTCGGGCCCAGTCTCGCGGAAAGCGTGGGGCACGTGTCGCGGGCAGGAAAGCATCTGCTCTCGCTCATCAATGAAGTGCTGGATATTTCGCGTATCGATGCGGGACGTTTCGCGCTGGCTCCCGAGCCGGTCGAGGTCCACGCCTTCCTTCGGGAAGCGATCGAAAGCATCCAGTCCCTCACCGAACGACACGAGATCCCCATTTTCCTCGAGCCTGCCACTGCCGCCGCGCCCGCGCTCCAGGTATTCGCCGATCGCCAGCGCCTCCACCAGGTGATGTACAACATCCTCTCGAACGGCGTGAAATACAATCGCACCGGCGGCCGGGTGACCGTGAGCTACCGGGCGGATGGCCCGCGCATCCGCATCACCGTGGTGGACACAGGGCGCGGCATCGAGCCGGATAAGCTGGCGCGACTGTTCCTGCCCTTCGAACGGCTCGGTGCGGAATCCACCGACATCGAGGGCGCAGGCATCGGGCTCGCTCTTTCGCGCGGCATCATCCACGCCCTGCAGGGCGACCTGAATGTCGAAAGCCACGTGGGCGAAGGCAGCACTTTCTGGGTCAGTCTGCCCCGGGCCGACGATATGTCGCAAGAGATCGCGCCTGTCGAAAAACCCGCATCTGCCCCAACACACACCGCTCCGGTAGCCGCAGCTCAATCTCCGCCCAAGGATGGCCGGTCCACCTTGCTCTACATCGAGGACCAGGATCTCAACCTGCGGCTGGTGGAGCGCATCCTCAATCCCCGTCCGCAGTATCGGCTACTCACCGCCACGCTTGGCAAGACGGGTCTGGAGATCGCCCGCACCCAGGGGCCCGATCTCATCCTGCTCGATTTGAACCTGCCGGATATGTCGGGCGACGAAGTGCTTCACCGCTTGAAAGCCGATCCAGCAGTCCGCCACATCCCAGTCGTCATGGTGAGCGCCGATGCCTTGGGCGAACGCGTCGAGCACCTGCTTCGACTCGGCGCGAGCGGTTACCTCACGAAGCCTTACAAGCTCGAGGAGTTCCTGCGCGTGATCCAGGACACGCTCACGAAGAACGGCCGATAGACCGGCTCATCGATCGCCGCCCGTCCCACCGACGACGATGAAATGGCTGATCTCCAATCCGTTTTGTTGAGCGTTGCTCGTCATGCCGATCTCGAGGATTTTCCATGCAGCGGGATCGACCCGCGTGTTTTGATTGCCGGCGCCCCCGGGGCCTGGCTTGAACTCCGCAAAGGGAATGTAGGCCACGTGCCATTGGCCATCTGCGGGAAAAATATCGGAGACCCAAAATGAGACGAGCCCGGGGCCATCGCCGGTGCGCGCGATGATCGCGGGATGTCCGGCTTTATCCACGCGGGCGCGAATGAGGAAACCGTAGTCGACCGCGGGATTCGGTGTTGCAGGCAGGATGAAGCGCGGGAATGTCCAGTTGCCCTGATTGGCGCTGAAGCTGCAGTCCATGCGCCAGTGGCCGTCGCTGGTGACGGAGAGGTCGCATTTGCCGGGCGCGGAATTCAGGCGCCATTTGGGAAGGTCGGCGATGGGGAGCGGCACCTGGCTTTTGTGCGTGGCGAGATGTTGCTCCAGCGTGCCTTCCATCGCGATGGGAATGGCCAGCGGCGACGGCTGGACATCGCCACTGGATTTCGCGGTGACCGTGATGAAACGCGTCTGCACGAGGCTCAGCTCCTTGGTGGCATCGGGCTTCCAGGCGACATCCACATAGCCCATTGCGGGAACGGTGACGGGACTCTTTTCCTCCGGCGAACCACCGGGCAAACTCATTGCAGGCGTGACCTGCAACGGTTGCTCGGAAAGATTGTGTAGTCGAACATGGATGGGCAATTCGTGGGCCGCATCTTGCGTGATGAGATAGCGGCGCGCTGACGCACGGGCCGGAAGGTCTTGCGCGAGCAGTTGGAGGATCACGGGTGAAGCGAGGCGCTTTGGCTTCAATGGGTTCTTCCCGATTTCGTAGAGCGCTGTCGCCGCCGTATCGGTCGCGAGAGCGGCGCCCACATCTTTCGCGTTCAACCGCACATAGCTCAGTCCATCGGGGATCGGCACCTTTCCTCCACCGGTCATTAAGGCGCGGCCATCCACGCCTTCGATGCTCAGCGCGGGAAACGGAAAGGGCACTGACATGTGTTCATCGATCTTTCCCGTATAGAGCACGGCCACGCATTCCCCATCTTTTCCACGACTAAAGACCCGGGCCAATTTGATCGCTGGATCCAACCCTTGAAGATCACCGACGTAATGCGAACCCGCGAGGACGCGAATCCCTTGCACGTAGCCAGACATGCTGCGCAGCGGCGTGGCTTCGCGCCCCATCATTCCGAAATTCTTTGCGCCCTCTTCGTAGTAGACAAAAACGAATGGAAAATAGCGCGCCACACCACCGGCCATCGCCTCGATGCCCATGGCCGTAATCTCGCATGCGCTGAGCGCATCCTGGTCTTGCGGTGGACGCGCCGGACCATTCGCCCAAGGCTTGCCGCACTCCGTCATCCAGAGGGGTATCGCCTCGACATTCGATTTTTTCAGCCATTCGCGAAAGTGGCCGATCGTGCCGATCATATCGGTCGCCTTGTCGTAGCCGTGAAAGCTGACGACATCGGCATCGGCGAACATGCCGTTGGCCGCGCACGTTTCGAAATACGGACCCGGCGGCGCCGTGGCCAGCACGCCGGCGACCAGCGGAGCGGGACTGCCGGCCTGGGCGAGCGAGTAGCTGAAGGCCTTCACCATCGGCACGTATTGATCGGCGGATTCCGTCTTCAGGTCCGGTTCGTTGTAGATCTCCGCGCCGCCCCATACGTTGTCGAAATGTTTGGCCACACCGCTCCACTCGGAGGCCATCACCGGCAGGTTTTGCGGATACGCCTGCCCCTTTGCCATGCCAAACTTCTCCTTGCTGACGCCCAGAATCTCCAGAATTGACACCGGACTCTTCGCATACGTCTCACGCATCGCCCCATTGTGACGACCGCCTCCTTCCCAATTGTAGGCATGCGGAGCCGCGCCGAATGGCGCATCGAAACGCTCACGCGCCATAGCGATACCCGAGCGGGCCATGATCTTCACGAGCCCCTCGCGCCGGGTCGGATTCTGCTCCAGCCAGGTCAGCCCCGCATCGATGCAAAAGAAAGGATCCGGCACGCCCACGTGCGCCTCTAGGCTGACGATACCGAAGACCTGTCCCGACTCGGGAAAATGAATCTCCGCATAGCCCCGCGCGAAGGTGTGCTGCAGCGTGAAAATCCCGTCACCGCCCTTCGTCACCGTGCCACTCGAGATCGGCTGGTTCCAGTAGTCGCTGATGAAATATGGAATCTCCCTCTTCGGGCCGGGATCGCTGGCCCGCCAGCGCAACGTTGCCTCCTTGTCCGGTTCCACGAAGCAGTCTGCATAATCCACCGGCTCCAACCCCGCCGCCGTGAGATTTTCTCGCTCGACCTTGAAGTTGCTGACCCTTGGCTGCCCCGCCTGCACCGGCTCCTGAAAATGGAATCCTGCCGCCGATATCCGATCCAACGCGACCGCCTTTGGCAGGACCGCGTTCTCCAGCACCGTCCTGCCGTTCAGCTTCACCGAAACTGTGCGGCTTACCGTATCGAGCAACAATTCGGTGTGCGTAGGACGATCCACCGACACGAGTCCGTTCTCCGGCTCATCGATCAGATTCTTCCCCGCGGCGAAGACATTGTATCGGCCATTGTGCCACACGGTCACCATCACGGCCAGGCTCTGCCAAAAGGAATTGGTGAGATCCCCCTTCCCGATGACCAACCCGACAAACCCCGATCCTTTCGGAAATATATCGGCCTCCACCCGCACGCGTCCCGCCGTCACCGGCAACGCCAGATGTGCCGAAGCCGGCCCGTTCGCGGTGACTCCGTTTTCCGCCTGCACGACCTCCTGGTTGGCTACCCACTTGCCGCCGCCCTCCGTCGTGCCTGATTTATGCAGGGGTTTGCCGACCGAGCGGGTGGCATCTGGACGCAAGGAATCCGCCAGCACGTTTCCGTCTGCCGCTTGGGCCGCCGGCAGCCAGAGCGCTGCCACCGCGATCAGAGCTGTTGCGCGGGAAAGGAAGAAGCTTCGCATGGAGGATTCGGAGGAGCGCATTTCTTTGGAGGATATCCGTTCTAGGCAAATCTCGCGCGGTTGTCAGGCGGTCAAAATACCGCCCGGACTTCTGCCGATCGCACTTTCCTCTTCATAAATTCGCCACATCCCGGCAGCCTCCGCCCCGTGAGACGCGTCATCTATCCCGGCAGCTTCGACCCCATTACCAACGGCCATCTGGACGTCATCAATCGCGCCTCCACTCTGTTCGATGAGGTAGTGGTCGCCGTCGCTTTCAACGAACAGAAGAGGAGCTTGTTCACCGTCGAAGAACGCGTCGCGCTTATCCGCGAAGTCTCCGGGACGACGCCGAATCTCCGGATCGCGCAGTTCGACGGATTGCTCATGGACTTCGCCCGGAAAGAAGGCGCCACCGCTGTGGTGCGCGGATTGCGGGCGGTCTCGGATTTTGAATTCGAATTTCAAATGGCCCTCATGAACCGTAAGCTGGAGCCGCAAATTGAGACAATTTTTCTCATGCCCGCCGAAAAATACACTTATCTCAGCTCCCGCATCGTGAAGGAAATCGCGCGCTTGGGTGGCGATGTCGGCGCATTTGTGCCAGTATCTGTGGCCGAGGCTTTGCGCGAGAAATTCGCGGCGAGCAAGGCGTAGAAAAGGCACTTTATGAAAATTCATCTGAAGCAAATCCCGGTCGACGGCCTGCACGTGGAGGGAACCGAAGACAGCAAGATCCTCGACTTGCATGAACGGGACGTCCTTCCCGTGAGCGACGTCCAGTACTCCCTGGATGTCGGCCTCAGTGATGGCGGCCTCTTTGCCACCGGCCAGATCGGCGTGGACCTGGAGCTGGAATGTGTCGGTTGCCTGACCCGTTTTCGCTATCCTCTCCGGGTGCCGGATTTCGCCATGCAGGTAGAATTAACAAGTTCTGAAACGGTGGACTTGACAGAACCTGTAAGGGAAGACATCTTGCTCGCCCTTCCGCCCCACCCGCACTGCGACTGGAACGGCGAGAGAGTGTGTCCGGGTGTTTCCTATCGGCCTAAAACCGAGGCCTCCGACGCGCCCCTCGCTGAAAAACCGGACGCTTGGGGCGCGCTGGATCAGCTTAAAATTAAATAATACCGATATGGGAGTTCCAAAACGCAAGATGTCCAAGATGCGCCTGCGCACACGCAAGGCCGCCAACCGCTTTCACGCTGCTCTGCTGAGCAAGTGCGGCCAGTGCGGGAGCACGATCCCCTCGCATCGCGCCTGCCCTTCCTGCGGCTACTATAAAGGCCGCCAGGTCCTCACCATCGAGGCCCTTTAGTCCGCTCCATCTTCTGCCAGCCGCCCCGCTGACCAGCGCGGGCGGCTGCTTCTTTTTGCACTTGCACAAAGTT
>JBGGMZ010000385.1:0-17598 GCA_041287745.1 Chthoniobacter sp.
ATAACAGCAAACCCAAGCCTTTCCTCTGGACCGCGAGCGCTGATCGCATCCTCGAGAAGACCGCAAAATTATGTAAATCACTTGGCTGACAGGACACTAGAGCGGTTACCAAAAGGAGTTTCCGAATCCAGCGCGGATGAGGTGAATCAGGAACGCAGGAAAGCAGGAGAAAGGAGCATTTTCCTGCTTTCCTGCGTTCCTAATTCATTCCGTTTATCTGGAAGGTAATTATGGCAGATGCTCTAACTAAACCGCAACTGCCTCCAAATCGCTCTACCCGGCCACCGCTTCCGTCGGAACACGCAGGATCTTCTTCCAGACCCACACGATCACACCGGAGAGCGCCCAGAACATCACCGGCACCAAGGGCATGAGGTAGCGCTCGATGGGGCGGCCGACGGTGGAGAGCAGCACCATGTTGAAGAACCAGACGGCCGCAGCACCGAGGAAGAATTCACGCTCACGCCCGCGGGTGAGGAAGCCCATGAGGCACAGGGCGAGAGTCGTCTCCAGCACGGGATAGAGCTGGAAGAGAAACGCGCGGCTGAGCAGTCGGTGGAAGAGACGAAAAGGGCCGGCGTCCTGGTGCGCCTCTAGCGCGGCGAGATTTTTCTCCAGCTCCATCGTGGGATGCACTTGCTGCTGCTCGTCGCGGCGGCGGAGTTCCTCTACCGCATCGCGAAGCTGCTCTTCGTCAGGAAACTCGTTCTTCACCCCATCGTGAATGTGCAGCTTGTAGATGTCGCCCCGGACCTGCTTCCAGAAGGCGGCGGGTTGATTCTGGATCGCCTCGACGGCGAGGCGTCGGCAGAGGCGATCGAGCTCCACGGCGGTTTTCCCCTGAGCCTGAAACTCGCGCCAGAGGTGGGGGATGATCGTGCGCTTGATGACGATGTTGTTGTCCAGCTTCGGGCGCGCCCGGTAGTCCTCCACCTCGGCGCGGATCTTGGCCTTTAGCTCCGGCTCGATGCCGCCATCGAGCTTCGTCCACTGCGCGGTGCGCCCGTAGAAGAGAATGCCGGCCTGCGGCTCGGGCGGCATGACTTGCTTGGCAAAAGCGTTGTGCGCCTTGAGCGCGACAAAGGGCAGGAGGAACCCAGCGACGACCAGCACGGAGCGGAGGACTTTTTCGCGCATCGCGTGCTTCTCGAAAAAGAATGCTCCGCCGATCAGCGCGATCGGAAATGGGACGAAGACATTCTTCGTCATGGTGAGCACGCCGGCACTGATCGCGGCGACGACGAGCCAGGTGCGCGAGTTCCATTTCAGCGCCAGCCACCAGGCGCAGAAGGCGATGGAAGCGAGGATGAAGAGGACGGACTCGTTGCGGATGAGCTGGCCGAGATGCAGCGGCAGCCCGTAGGCCGCAAGGCTCACGCCGCAAAAGAAGAGTGGGATCACCGATGCGCGTCCCCACCACACCCGCGCCGTGGCCACGATGCCGAGGATGCACAAGCCACCGAGCGCATGCTGCAGCCAGACGACGCCGCTCATGCTGCCGAAAACCTTCAGCGCAAAGGCAATGAGTAGCGTGTAGACGGGGCCGCGGCGGCCATCGAAAATCATGTCCCCCGTATCCAGCCAGCGAAAAGCGGCCGTGGCGTAGGAGCCCGCGTCGCGCGACCAGAAATAAGCCGGCAGCAGATGCCACAGATAGACGCGGATGCCCACCACCGCGCCGACCAGCAGCACCCAAAGCGCAATTTCAAAAGCGCGCGGCGGCTCGCGCAGGAAGGCGACGAGTTTCGAGGGAGACTGGCGTTGGGCTTCTTCGGATCCGGACAAGGGTGGAGAAAATAAGGGACGGGGATAGTCCGCGGTCGAGGCGGGATAGACCAGTCACTTTTTCCCGTCTTTTCGTGTCGCGCCTACCTTGAACGCGCGGCGGCGGCATTCCGAGGAGCGCAAGCTCCACTACACAAAGTGATCATCCCCGGCCGGAGCGTATTTGGATTTAGCCACGGATGGACACCGATGAAACACGGATGAGGAAGAGGAAGCAGAGGGCGGGTGAAAATTCCTTCACCCAACCGTGAGCGCTACGACACATGCCGATTTCATCTCGGATTGCTTTATCCGTGTTTCATCCGTGTCCATCCGTGGCTCAACTTCATCACCCGACCGAGATTACGCGGCAGGCTTTCCACTTTCACCTTCCACTGCCGCTTCTTCGCGCCAGACGAAACCCAGCATCCAATCCAGGCCAAGCGCGACAAAGATGATGCCCGTCCACTCGATCGGCTGGAGATAGCGGGTCACGGAGTCGCCGATGCCGAAGATGATCGCGAGATAGATGCCGAGCGGCAGCCAGAGTAGCGAGGTGTCGCGCCAGCGGGCGGGCCGCAGGCAGGTGAGGAAGCCGAATACAGCCAGCAGGCCAAACCAAGCGGGGTGCAAGGTGCGCTTGCCGGCGCCGTCGCGGGTGGCGTGCATCCAGGCAAATGCGTGCGTGAAATGGTAGACCGGTTCCTCATACCACGCGACCTGCGCACGGCGTTGCTCCGCGAGCGCGAGGTAGCCCTCCTTGTCGAGTTCGTAGAGGAGCTTCATGTCGTCCGGGTGTTTCAGCCAGCGCTCCTCGTTGTCCTCGAGCTGCATTTTCCAAAAGGCGCGCGGGGACATGCGCCAGCCGGCATCGTCGTCGCTCAAGACCATGCCAATCTTTTGCAAGACCATCCCGGCATAGGTGAAGGGTGCGTGCAGGATCGCTTCGTGGGAGAGATCAGCGCAGACCTGCAGGAATTTCGTCTTCTTCCTTTCCTTCAACATGGCATCCCACTCCGGACCGAGCGGCGTGTTGTCTCCCGAGGCCACGAGCATCTTTTTGTAGCGATCCTGCTTCCACGGGTATTGGGAAATGTCCGTCCGCGCTTCCTCGATGTGCGGGCGCAGCAGCTGGCGATACTTCGGCCATTTGCCCTGATCTGGATTCACGAGTGGCAGACTCGAGCTGAGCAGGAGCCATGGCCCTTGCTTCGAGCTGCCGGTGGTGAAGATAACGACGAGCGAGAGCGCCAGCGCGCCCCAGCAGGCCTTGCTCCAGCGCCACGGAAAGCCGGCGAGGAGCACGGAGGCAATCATGAGCCCGAGCCAGATGGGACGGCCGTGAGGCTTGATGGCGATGATGAGCGCCGCGCACATGAGGAACCAGAAGAGCCGTTTCGGCTCTCGCAATCGCTGCACGGGAAAGGCGAGGGCGATGGTGAAGATGATACTCGCGAGCAGTATGGGCTCAGCCACGATCTCGTGCTCGTACCAGACCATGCGGGGCCAGAGCGCGGCGAGGATGGTGACGAAAGGCACCCAAACAAGGGGGCGGCGGGTGAGATGATAGGTGATCCACCCCATGCCGAGGACGGTGACGAGCAGACCGATGCCGTGTTGCACCGTGGAGATGGTGGCGACATTGCGCCCGGGCAGGATCGGCGAGGGCGTGAGCAGCAGCGGATAAACCCAGCGGCGTTTCGGACCCATGTCCCACTTGTGCTGCAGCCAGAGGGAGGAAGTGGTGTCGAAGTAGGAATTGCTATCCGGACCGTAGTAGCCCTCCGGCACGGCGCTGATAAGCGAGAGGCGGAGGATCGCCCCGAGGATGAGGGCCGGGAGGCAGAGCAGGACGCAGCGACGCCAGGCGGACGGAGAGGGCGATGCGACAGGCGCCGAAGGTTCAGACATAGAAGAGCGTCGAGTGAAGCCGAAGGCCGGGAAGGGTCAAGGGGAGAACGGCGGGAGAGAAAGGCAGAACATTCAACACCCAATGTCCAACATCGAACATCCAATGGGAGCCAAGGGCGGTCGAATCAGCCACGGATGGGGACGGATGAAACACGGATTGGGCAAACGGAGATGAAGTGGGGATGGGCCGTGGCACTCTGTTTTTGGTGAACGGACTTCGGCCGCTTTCCGCTTCTGATCCCCATCCGTGTCGCTCCGTGGCTCAACTACATCATTCCAGCTCAGGACACCTGCCCGGCCTCCAGCGACTCCTCGCCCGCGGGACGCTGGGGGTAGACCCAATAGTGGTAGAGGCCAAACTTGAAGAACGCGATGAAGACCTGGACGGCGGCGATGATGCCCTCCTTCCAGAGAGTAACGACTTTCGTCTGCAACAGGCTCCAAAAGCTGGTGAGATCGGCGATGAAATCCGGGCAGTGCGGGAAGAGCTTCAGCAGGAAGAGGACGAGGACGTAGTTGAGTCCGTTCGAGACCGTGAGGCACACGGTCTGGCGCCAGGCGGCATCGGTCCAGTGCCGGTCCGACTTGAAGCCGACCACGTAGTTCCAGAGAAAAAGGAGGACGTTGATGATCGCAAGACTGAGCGCGTAGGCGATGGAAATTCGCCAGCCGAAGCCTTCGGTAAAGAGGCGGAACAGACCGGCATTCACCGCGATGCTCAGAAGCCCGCCGACCAGAAACCAAAACAGACGTGCAAAAAAGGACTTCGAGAATTTCAATGGAATGGTGCTCTATCGTGAAAAGCGAGCATAGCGCCTCACAGCGAACATCCAACATCGAACACCCAACGCCCAACATCCAATGAGGAATCTGCCCCGCGCACCCGCTTGCGCAATTGGATGTTCGATGTTGGGCGTTGAGTGTTGGATGTTCATTCCGCCTCCCCTTCCTTCCGTCGCCCTCTCTAGCCCAACCTCCTCGTGACCGAATCCATCCCCTCTCCCGCCATCCCGGAAGCACCGCGCGCGACCTTCGGCGTCTGGTTCATGGCCGTGGCGCTCTTTGTCTTCACTCTGGTGCTGCATACCCGGCACAACGATTTCCCCTTCACCTACCATCCCGATGAAGGCGGTAAGGTGACGCAGGTGCTGGTGGGCAGCCGCAACTACCACCATCCGCTGCTACTCCTCCAGACCGCGACCTACGCCTCGCGCCTCGCTTTCCTGCCGAAACAGCCGCAAGTGATCGTAGAGACAGGGCGCTGGGTGTCGGCGACGTTTGCCGCCGGGAGCGTGGTGGCGCTCGCGCTGCTGGCGTGGTGGACCTATGGGCTGCTCATCGGCTGGGGTGCGGGACTGGCCATCGCTCTGCAGGAGGATGTCTTCGAGATGTCGCACTACATGAAGGAGGATCCGGCGCTGCTCTTCGGGCTGGCGCTGACGCTTTTCGCCGCGCACGTGTGGTGGCGGCGGCCGGGGAAACGCTCGCTCCGCTTTTTGGCCATTGCCTGCGGGCTGGCGGCCGCGGGAAAGTATCTCGGCATCGTGGTCATTTTCTTCGCGCTGCCCATCGTGATCTGGCACAAGGCGGCGGATGCCTTTCTGCCCTCGAAGGCGCGGCTGAAGTCGTTTGCCATCGTCTTCGTCGTCACCTTCCTCATCTGCAATTTTCCGCTCTTCGGCTGGAAGATCTCGAGCCCGTTCCGCAGCATTAAGAATGAGATGGATGGCGTGGCTGGCGGCCATCGCGGGCTGACCCGCAAGGTGCCACACGCGGAATATATTAACGCGCTCAAGAGCAAGGTGCCGCCGGTGCTGGCCGTGCTGGCCGCGATCTACGCGCTCGCCCTGCTGGCCACTGCGCGGCGGCGCACGCCGGCGGAGTGGATCACGCTGCTCTTCCCCCTCCTCTACCTGGCGATGATCTCCTGCTCGCCAAAAATCGCCGAGCGCTACCTGCTGCCCGTAAGCGCGCTGGTGCCACTGCTCGCCGCCCTCGGCGCAGGTGAAATCGGCCGCGCCATTCGGTCACCAAAAATCCCGGTGCGCAATGTGATCGGCTGTGGGGTATCGGCGGCCCTGCTCGTCTGGATGACCCGCGCGGAATGGCCCGCGTTTCATCGCTCGTGGGAAGGCTTTCAGCACGATGACCCGACGGCCGTGGCAAATTGGATCAAGGCCAATGTGCCGCTCACGGCCATCATCGCCGAAGATCATCGCGTGAATCTCTCCGCCACGAAATCCGACGGCCTGAGCAGCGCGGCGCGCGTACCGCAAAAGGTGATGGATGCGAGCTTCGCCCCCGATCTCGGCTCGCTCGATGACCTGCGCAAGAAGGGTGTGCAATACGTGGCGGTGTGCCGGCAAAATTACGGCCGCTATTTCAACGACGAAACCAAGCCGCAGGCCGATGTGAAATCTGGCTACGACAAGCGCCGCGACTTTTACGCCCGACTCTTCGCGGAAGGCGAGTTGCTAAAGGAATGGCCGAAGGGCGCAATCTCGTATCTGCAACCGGGGATCAAGCTCTACAAGATCAAGCCCGCGCCGGAACCCGCGGTGACACCGGAGGCCGCGCCGACGCCGGCACCCACTCCGTCAACGCCACCCGCTCCGGCGACGGCGGTTCCGCAATAGTTGTCTGGAGATCCCGGTGCCTTTCGGTGCTTCCGAATTAGGCTGCGGGATTTCCGTTACTCGGCTCCATGAGGACGTAACCCATGAATCGCTTCATGGCCGCGCGTTTCTCGGACGGCAGGAAAAAGGTGACGAGCTTGATCCACATTTGGAATGGCCACGGGAAGACGAGCGGACGATGGAGTTGCTCCGCCTCCTCGGCGAGATAGCGCGTTACTTTCGGCTGCCAGCCGAGGTCGCGGAAGAAGCCGAAAAAATCCGCGGGCTCGAAGCGGAAGGGAGCGTTTCGCAACATTCGTGTCATCCCTTTGCGTCGCCGATACCGATAGGTCTCCGGGCCGAAGTAATCGACGATCCAATAACGAAAGACAGGGTTCGATTTCAGATCGCGGGCGAGGGCGGTGACTTCTTCCGGTGCGAGATAGAGAATGACGCCTTCCGTGAGGACGAGAGTTTTCTGCGAGTTGGCTGCGACTTCGGTGAGGAACTTTTCCCGCTTGGCATGGTCCGCGAGATCGACAGCGATCCGCTCCAGTCGGCAGCGTGCGGTTTCTCCGGCGAGCTTCGATTCCTTCCACTCGATCATCTGCGGGAAGTCGGCCTCGATCCAACGCAACGACGGGGGCAGGTCCATACGATAGGGCCGCGTATCGAGGCCGGCGCCGAGATTCAGGATGGTATCCACGCCTTCCGCAATCGCCTCCAGAATCAGACGGTCGATGACACACGTCCGAATGATAACCGACCAGCCCCCCACGAAGGCGCCCTTGGGCAAACCAGCGATGATTTTCCGTCCATGCTCACCAGCCAGGCGATCCGCGAGCGGGTCGCGGAAGAGCGCATCGGCACGCTCGCTTTCCACGGCTCGATAGGCGGCGACCATGAAGGCCGTATCCCCGACGTTTTGGATAGGAGTTTCGGTCATGTGCAATCGAGGTGTATGGAGGATGGAGCAAGAGAGGAAATTAAACCACAGAGACACAGAGAGCACGGAGAGGATGACTTCTTCCGTGAAGCCGGATTCAGATCTCTGTGCTCTCTGTGTCTCTGTGGTGGTAACTCTTCTCCTAAACTGCGAGCTGACTCAGACGTTCCCGGGCCTGCCGCGCATAGGCGGCGATGTCGGGAGCTTGTAGCAGGCCGGAGACTATGACCACGCGACGGGCGCCAGCGGCGATGATGGTGTCGAGGTTCTCCAGCTTGATGCCGCCGATGCAGAAGATGGGGATCTTCACCGTGGCGTGGACGCGGGCGATATCCTCGAGGCCAATGGCCGGGCGGCCCGGCTTGGTGGGCGTGGCGTGGAGTGGGCCGAAGCCAATATAGTCGGCGCCTTCCTTTTCCGCGGCGACGGCTTGGTCGAAGCTGTGGGTGGACTTGCCGATGATGGGCGGCGGCACTTCCCCGGCCAGCGAGCGACCGGCGCGCCAGCGGGCATCGGAGACGTCGAAATCATCCTGCCCCACGTGAGCACCCTGGGCGCCGACCGAGGGGACGAGCTGGGGAAAATCGTTGATGATGAGCGGGACGCCGGCGCCTTCGGTGAGCGGGATGAGGCGGTTGCAGAGAGCCTCGATTTCCGTTTCGTCCTGATCCTTGGCGCGCAGTTGCACGATATCCACCCCGCCGGCGAGCATCTGCTCGGCCACGCGCTCGAGATCGGCCTCGGGCGTGTAGCCGAGATCGAGGATGCCGTAGAGAAGCGCGTCGGAGAGAGATTTCATCGCGGGGAGTCGAGCATGCTTCCTCCCTGACGGGCAATGGGGAAGTAAATGAACGGTCGTTTTACTCTGGAAAAAGCGATTCCCGCTCGCGAAGCCGCAGACCTGCGCTATTTTTCCGCCCCGTCTCATGAAATACCGTCTCTTTCTGATGATGGCCGCGTGGCTGCTGGCCCTGGCTGTGGCGCCCTTGAGCGCTGCCGAAAGCTACTCCTTTGCCGAGGGCGCGCGCGGTTTCCTCATGCGCGACTATAATGATCGGCTGGTGGCCTATCTGCGCAAGAATTCCCCCGAGCATGTGCGGGTACCCAAGACCCCGGATGAATTCTGCGCAGAGACCACGGAAAATACCCGGCTGCTTCAGGCCAACCTCGCCGGCACACACGCGCCATCGGGTCGCGCAGGTCCGGTGGAGTTTGATGCCCTAGGGCTGACCTGGCCGGACGATTTCGTGCGCTGCACGAATCTCATCGACTGCTGGGAAGGTACCTTGAACAAGCTCGAAGGCTCCTCGGAAAGCGCGGATAACTTCCCCAATGTCACCTTCGGCATCGTCGGCTTCACCTCGGAGGATGGCAGTCTGCAGGAGTTCCTGCAAAACGCCAACGCCGCCACCAGTGGCGCGGTCTTTCAACTCGCCCGGGAGCGGCTCGCCCCCAAGGACGCCGCGAAATTCATTGAGCTCGTCGACGGATTTAAGCCGAAGGGCCTGAAGAAAAACCACGAAGAGTTCGTGAAGTTCGCCATCCGCAATCCCAAGGCCGATCCGGACGAGCAACAGCCCCGGCCGGAGATTGCGCAGCTTTTCGCGGCGTTCGAGACGATCCCTCAGTTCCGGGACTACCAGCTCTCCCTCGCACGCAAAAAGAGCTGGGATGCGGAGTTGCCGGAGTATCGCGAGCAACTCTTTGGGAAGGACCATCGCTCCCTGCATACCGATCTATTTTGCTTCGACATGACGGTCCTTACCAATGGCCCGGGCACGAAAGAGCTGCACAAGCTGGAGAAGGTCCGGTGGAGCAGCGAAGTCGAGCGCATGAAGCAGATCTCCGCCGCGATGAAAACCTCCTCCGAATACAAGAACGACGAGGAAAAGCGGTCGGACATCCTGGAGCGCGAGCGGTGCATCATTGAGGGCAAGGGCGAGGTGCACGACGACGATTACGATCTGCGTGCGTTTGCGCTCCTGCCCGTGAAGGAGTGAGTCGGACAGCCGTCCTGCAGAATCCGATCGAAAGCTGTGATGCATCGCGGATGCCGATACCGTGCCGGTCGCCGGGGCTTTTCAAGTCTGCCCGGTTACCTAGCGTTGCTGCTAGTGTCCTGTCAGGGAAGTTTCCTCCCTAATTCGGGGCGCTTATCTCGGGAAGTATTAGTAATTAACCACGAAGACGCGAAGGTACGAAGGTGGGCGCAATCTCAGCAGCTGCCCTCGCTCTTTGCCCCTTCGTGCCTTCGCGTCTTCGTGGTGATCTTCCTTCTCCATGCCTGATTTTTGCAAAGCACTTGGCTGACAGGACACTAGAGTGCAGTCGGCGCGCGCTATCTTCTACCGTGGTGCCTTCCACCATCACACCAATGCCTCCCAGTGGTCGAAGGCCTAACCCAGCGCGCAGATCGCGCTGATGACGATCTGCGATCTCATTGGGTGTGCGAACCCAGGCTTTTCTCAGCCTTTATTAGAATTGCGAGGCCGCGCTGGAATTCCGGAAACTCACCGTTGCCGTCCGGTTGACGGAAAGCTTCGCCAAGTTGCCATTCAAGGATTTCGCCGAGCTGGAAGCTGTCCGGCCGAGTTCGGTCTCACGACCGAGTTCGTCCGCCAATTTTTCCAGCATCGGCAGAGCTTCGGGCCGCTGGGTATCCGCAAGCGCCTGAATGGCCGACATGCGGAAGACCGTGGCCATCTTGGTCTCACGAGCCCACTTGGGCAGCATTTCCAGAGCGATGTCTGGGTAGAACCGCGCAATGCCATAGAGGGCGTAGTGGCGGGTGCTCTGGTCGCCGGAGAGGAGCTCGGATTTCCAGTAGTCCCACTCCGTGGCGGGCGTGATGCCGTAGTAGCGCATGGCCGCCGGGCGGGTGAGGGGCTCGATCATCGACTCGATCTTGAGCTGGGGGTCGATGTTCATGGCCACATCGCCATCGCGCACGCCGATGGAGCGCAGGGTGAGCAGGGCGTGAATGATGTCGCTGGTCTCGACACGGAAAGCGCTGGTGTCGAAGTGGGTAGGAAGATCGCCACCGGCCGCATTGAACTTCGAGACGGCGCTGAGCGGGAGATTTTCCGTGAGGGCGAGCACCGCCGTCTGCAGGGCGGGCGTGGTGACTTCGGGATGCTCCTGGGCGAAGGTGAGCAACGGATTGACCCGGGGGAGAGTGCCGTAGGAAAGCGTATAAGCGCGGTCAGCGAACTTGTTCGCGGAGCGGGTCGCGGCCGTCTGGATGGTCACCTCCACCGGCTTGCCGGGGCGGAGCTCCACCTCGCCGGAGCGCAGGGCGATGACCAGGTTGCTGCCCGACTCGAACATCTGTCCAGCGGGAACGCGGATGGTAAGAGAACCGGCGGTGCGATTCAGGAGGATCGCGCGGAGAGCGTCGCGGCCGTTGCCGCGGAATTCGGCCGCGAGCTGACCGCGCTCGATGGCCGTATGCAAATCCATGTTCTGGGGCTGGGTCGTAGTGGCCTTCCCGGGTTTGGCCGGCTCAGGCTGCATCGTGGCTGCCGCAGTGAGGGCGACGACGGCCGCCTGCGAGATCGAAGGCGAGGGCATCATCGAAGCAGGCGTGGCAGCCTGCGGCCAAAGGGCCAGTCCCCCGCCGGCGATCACTGGGGTGAGGAGTGCGCAGATGGCGATGGATTTCATATTGAGACTTCTCTGTAGCAGCCACCTTGCCATCAGTTCTGAAATTTCCTTGTTCCTCTGTGAATTCACACGGAATCTTCCGCCATGAAGACCTACTCGGACTTTGTCGACCGCATCCTCCGCGAAGAACACCTCCTCGAGAAGCTGGTGCCCACCGAAGCGCTCAACGTGGATCTCCTCCTCAAGCTCCGCGCGGCGGACGACGCGACGGTCAGCGGCGGAAAAGCCATCGGCAAGCCAGCGATGTTTGCCTTGGTGCGCGGCGGCCTCCTTTACGCCCTCGACGCCATCGACGAGGCGCACCGGATCTTTCAGGACAGCCCCGGCGACCTCGGCTCCTACTGGCACGGCATCATGCACCGACGCGAGGGCGACTTCGACAATGCCCGCTACTGGTTCCGCCGCTCCGGCACACTCGCCTTCTTCGCAGAGCTGCAGAGTGCGGCGAGCAATGTCTCCGCCGACATCGCCCGGCAATCCAACTGGGACCCATACCTCTTCACCGGCCTTTGCGAGCAGGCTCGCTTCGGGGAGACCGAGGGCCTGAAGGATCTCGCGACGATCCAGCGCCTGGAGTTCGAAGTGATCTTAGACTACTGCTGGCGGCAGAGCGAGCTGAGCTAGCTGTGGCGTAACGCACCGCGGATCTTGCCGGGATCTAGACGGCAATCGAGGATCCGAAAAACCAGCACCGCATCCCCATCGATGCGGTAGTAAATCGCCCATGGAAACCGCGCGGCCAGCATTCGATGATATCCAAAAGCCTTGGAATGAATCCCGCCGTAAAGGGCGAGCGAATCGATATCTGCAAAGACTGAATCCATGAAGTAGTCGCCGACACCTTCACCCTGCCTTTCATAAAAATCTCTTCCATCCGCCAAGTCGTTGAAGGCGGAAGTGAGAACGCGAATCTTCACGGGGCCTTGGCACGCAGCTCGGCCTTGGCTTGTTGCCAATCGATCATCTCCTCCTGCCCGTCTTTCAGACGCCGCTCCGTTTCCGCCAAAGCGTCACCGTGCCACGCCGGCGACACCCATTCTCCTTTGCGACTGAGCTCCGCCCAAAGCGTCTCCATCAACCGCAGCTTTTCCGCGTGTGGCAACTGATCTGCAGCAGCTTCTATTTCACTGAGCGTGCTCATGCGAAAAGTAAATCATGCCCAGCGGCGGGCGGCAAATTCCTTTCGATTCAACCACCTTCTCAAACTCACGCCGGCGGCCTGGCCTTCGGCCACGCCGGATGATGGATGATGAGTTCGAGCGCCTGGGCGAGCAGCGTCTTACCCGGCTCCATGCGGTGCCAGGGAGAGGCGCCGCTCGGGTGTGGGAGCGGAACGAGATCGAAGCGGTGGCCGCGATAGGTGACGCTCTGTTTTTTGCCGATGATCTCGGTGAGCTTGTCGGAGGCGATGAATTGCTCGATAGCCAGCTTGCCGATCGGGATGACCAGCGTGGGACGCAGGATATCGATCTCCTCTTCGAGCCAGCGGGAACAGGTGGCGATCTCCTGCGCGTCGGGCACGCGATCGCCGCCGGCGGCATTCTTGCCGGGGAAGCAGCGACACACGGCGGCCATGTAGATGCTGGATCGGAACTCGGTCTCGGTAATCCCGCAGGCGCGATCGAACCAGCCGAAGAGGGTCTTGCCCGCAGTCCAGGCAAAGGGCCGGCCGAGCACCGGTTCCTTCGTGCCGGGGGCCTGGCCGACGGTGATCACCCGACTCCAAACGGGACCGCCGGAGACGGCCGGCCGGTGCATTTTCGGACAAAGCGTGCAGCCGCGCAGGCGGGTGACGAGATCATCGAGCTGGCGCTGGGCGGCAGTGGGGCGGGCCATTAGCTGAGCACAGTTCCGGGCGCGATGGGATGCCCGCGGAGGAATTCGCCGGCGTTCATCCGGCGTTTGCCCTCGAGTTGAATGTCGGTGAGCAGGACCGCGCCGCCGCGCGCGGCAACGAGCAGCCCTTGCGAATCGGCCCGCAGGATTTCACCGGGCGCAGCCGAGGTGTCGCCCTGCAGTATGCCCGCGAAGATCTTGAGCTGGCGTGGACCGGCGGGTGTCGGGAGAAAGGTGTGCGCGGCCGGCCACGGATTCATGGCCCGGATGCGCAGGTCGATCTCCACCGGCGTCCCCTTCCAATCGATGCGGCCATTTTCACGGGAGAGCTTCGGCGCGTAATTTGCCTGCGCATTGTCCTGGGGTGTGCGCGGCGCGTTGCCCGAGACCACGAGCGGCAGTGCTTCCGCCAGCGCGGCGGCAGCGACATCGGCCAGCCGGTCGTGGAGACTGCCACCGGTATCCGTATCGGATATGGGCGTCTCGTGCATGAGCAGGATGTCGCCCGTGTCGAGTCCTTCGGCCATGTACATCACCGTCACGCCCGATGCGCGGTCGCCCGCCTCGATCGCCGCCTGAATCGGCGCCGCTCCACGCCAGCGCGGGAGCAGCGAGGCGTGCAGGTTCAGGCAGGCCAGCCGTGGGGCATCGAGCACCGACTTCGGCAAAATCTGTCCGTAGGCCATGACCACGATCACATCCGCTCGCAGCGCGACGATCTCCGCGACCGCCTCCGGCGCGCGCATTTTCAGCGGTTGCAACACCGGCACGCCGCGCTCGATCGCGAGGCGCTTGGGAGCCGGCGCGTGCAGTTCCTGCTTGCGGCCGACCGGTTTGTCCGGCTGCGTAACGACGGCCACGACTTCCCACTCCGGGCTGTCGAGCAGCCAGGTGAGTGATGGCAGGCCGATTTCACCGGTGCCCATGAAGATGGCGCGCATGCGAGACATGTGGGTAAGGAAGAGCGGATAGTGGAGAGTCCGCCACGAGGCCGGCGGTATGGCTACTCCGCGGCGCGGCTAGATCTCTACTCCGGCGCGGAGCGCCGCAAGAAAGCGGGAAAGCGGAGGACTATCAACCCTCAACTCTCAACCATCAACTTCCTGAATTCACCGCACACAAGATGTCCTGCAGCACCTTCACCGGCGTCTGCGTCGCATCAATGTCGGTCACCAAATCCGGGCCGTAAAATTCCAGCACCGGTTTGGATTCCTCTTCATAGGTCGCAAGCCGACGCCGGATGGTTTCCTCGTTGGCATCGTCGAAGCGGTTCTCCTTGAGCGCTCGCTTCTTCAGGCGGTTGACGAGCGCCGCGCGGTCCGGGCAGGAGAGGTGAAAGACCTTCTTCACCTCGATCATGTCCTCCATGAGTTTTGCCTGACTCACGCTACGGGGAATGCCATCGAGCACGAGCGAATCGATATCGGGCTTGAAGGTATGCGAGCCGACCATGTCGCCGAGACGGGCCATCCATAGCTTCACGGTGATCTCATCCGGCACGAGTTCACCACGGCTGGAGTATTCCATGAAGGCCTGGCCCACCGCCGTGCGGGTATCGAGCTGGCGAAAAACGTCGCCACAAGCACAGTGAAAGAACCGCGGAATCGCGCCAAGGATTTTGCCTTGCGTACCCTTGCCGCTGCCGGGGGCGCCGAAAATGAGATAGGTCCGATATTTCATAAAAACTGGGGAGGTTTCCACTAAACTTCCCGTTGTCGCGGCTGCAAAGAGGAAAGTGCAGTGCACGTGGCATAAGAAGACGAAGAACGAGAGCCGAATGCCAACGGCGGCCGGGACTTTTCGCGCCAAACCGCTTGTCGCCAGCTATTACAAGCGCCACGCTGTCCAGTTCATGCCCACCGCCCCGACGGACGTCCCCTCGCCCGCCCCAGCCAAACGCGATGCCTATGCCGCCTTCCGCTCGCCGGCTTACCGCAGCTATGCCATCAGCAGTTTCGTGGCGAATCTCGGGCGGCAGATGCTGGGCGTGGCGCTGGGCTACGAGATTTTCCACAGGACGCACTCGGCCACAGCGCTCGGGCTCGTGGGCTTGATGGGCGCGCTGCCCATCATCCTCCTGTCCATTCCAGCGGGCATCGCGGCCGATCGGCTCAACCGCAAGGCCATCATCCTCGTCACCCAACTCCTCTCCGCGCTGACTTCGGTGGGACTCACGGTCCTCGCCCTCGAGCATGTAGCCGTGCCGGCGCTGGCGCCGCTGGTCGCTGGGACGCATGCACTCTACTGGCTGGCGGCACTCTTCGGGGAGAAGAGCGATGTGGTTTTCGAAGCCGCCCAGCCGCTCATGTATGGCCTGCTCTTCATCAATGGCATCAGCCGCGCCTTCGGCTGGGCTGCACGAGGTGCGCTTTTCCCAAACCTCGTCCCACGCTCTGCCCTGAGTAATGCTGTGATGTGGAATAGCAGCAATTTCGAGCTGACCTGCGTCATCGGGCCCGCGCTGGGCGGCCTGGCTATTGCGCAGATCAATATTCCATCGGTCTACGCTCTCGACGCCGCTTTCGCCCTCATCGGGTTCCTCTTCATCCTGCCCATCCATGCCCCGCAGGAAATCGCTGAGTCGCATCCCCATCCCTTGCAGGATCTCTCCACCGGTCTGCGCTTCGTTTTCGAAAACAAGATCATCCTCGCCACCATCACGCTGGATCTTTTTGCCGTCCTTCTCGGCGGAGCGATCGCGTTGCTGCCGATTTTTGCGGACCACATCCTCGGTGTCGGCGCGGTCGGCCTGGGCTGGCTGCGCGCGGCCCCCTCGGTCGGCGCGGTGGCCATGGCCTTCATCCTGGCGCATCGGCCGCCCTTGCGGCAGGCCGGCAACGCGATGCTGCTCGCCGTCGCCGGCTTCGGTGCAGCCACCATCGTTTTCGGGATGTCGCGGAACTATGCCCTCTCCTTCCTCGCCCTTGCCTGCACCGGCGTGTGCGACAACGTCAGCGTCGTTGTGCGGCACACTCTCGTGCAACTGCTCACTCCGGACGCCATGCGCGGGCGCGTCTCGGCCGTGAACAACATTTTCATCGGCTCCTCCAATGAAGTGGGCGCCTTCGAATCCGGCATCACCGCCGCACGTTTCGGCCCCGTCCTTTCGGTCGTCGGCGGCGGAATCGGCACTGTCCTGGTGGTCCTCGCCACAGCTTGGAAATGGCCCCAGCTCCGCACGATCGGGCCTCTGCAATCGCCGGAAAAATCACTTGGCGCCGCGGATTAGGCATTGCCGATAACCCATTCCTCGCGCCACTCTCGCTTTTAAGAATTTCCGATGCTTTCGTGTTCAACTTGTTGGAACTCCAGCCGCCACCAGGACGGCGAAGCGATGCTGCAAGAAATCCTCGACCTCGGTTTTGAGCGCGTGGAACTCGGGCACGGCATCCGGCTCTCGCTCATGGAAGGCATCCAGCGGCGGTTCAACAAAGGCGGCTTCAGCATCTCCAGCCTGCATAACTTTTGCCCGCTGCCCATCGAGATCACCCGCGCCGCGCCGGACTGTTATCAATTTTCCTCGGCTGATCCGCGCGAACGCGACCGGGCGATGAAACACACTTTCCAGACCATCGATTTCGCCCAGCGCTTTGGCGCACGATTCGTGGTGCTGCATCTCGGCAGCGCGCCGATTGATCGCTATACCGACAAGCTCGTGCACATGGCTGAGGTCGGGCTGCTGCATTCGCGAAGCTTTGTCCGCGAGAAGATGGAATGCGTGCGCAAGCGGGAAGACAAAGTCGGGCCCTATCTGCAACGCTCGCGGGAATGCCTGGCCCGCATCGTGGAATACGCGCAGGGCAAGGGCGTGCAGCTCGGCATCGAGAGCCGGCACAGCTACGAGGAGATTCCCAACGAGCGCGAAATGGCCACGGTGCTGAATGAATTCAACGTGCCCGAGGTCGGCTACTGGCACGACTTCGGCCACGTCCAGGTGAAGCACAATCTTGGCTTTCTCGATCACCGCGAATGGCTAGCGGGGGCGGCGCCGCGCCTCATCGGCTGCCACCTGCACGATACGAAATGGCCGGGCCGCGATCACCTCGCCCCCTTCACCGGTGATATCGATTACGATCAGCTCATCCCGCTGTTGCCGAAAGATACGATGTTCGTCTTCGAGATGAGCCCGCGACGGACAAAGGAAGAGATCGTCGAGGCGCGGGAAAAGTGGTCTCAAAAGTACGGCGCCTGATCCGCGCCCCGTCTCCCTTCCCCATCCCCTTCCCCGCTTGAAAAAGGCAATCGCCACCGCACTCCAAATCACCGTCACGGTAGCTATCCTGTACTACCTCCTGCGGGATCCGTCTGTGCGGACGCAAATGATGGGGACACTCCGCCAGGCCGACCCCGGTTGGCTTTTCCTCGGCTTCGCGATGTACGGCGTGGTCGAGATCATCGCTGGATGGCGCTGGCAGTTGCTGCTGCGCGTCCAGGGAATCGAGCTCGGATGGTTTCGGCTATCTTCCCTCCTCCTCATTGGGGTCTTCTTTAACTTCATCATCCCTGGAGGCACTGGCGGCGACGTCGTTAAGATCTTCTATTTGCTCAAGGAGACTCCCGGGAAGCGCAGCGTAGCCCTTCTCTCAGTGCTCGTCGACCGGCTGGTCGGCCTGATCGCTTTGACCGTTTTAGCGATGGTCATGATCACTGCGGATTGGCATTGGCTCATGAGTTACCCGGAAGTTGCGCGCTGCGTATGGCCCGCCCTGATCATTCTCGTGGCCAGTTTAATGGGCCTTCACGGCAGCTACATCATGACCAGTCGCGGCTGGATTCATCGGCTCCCTGCTCGCATGCCCGGTCGCGACAAGCTCGCCGAATTGGCCCTGGCCTACAATCTCTACGGACGCACTTGGAGACCAA
>JBGGMZ010000386.1:0-5555 GCA_041287745.1 Chthoniobacter sp.
CGAAGCTGGAGCTTCGCAGACATTGGCATTTCCAAGCAGGAGCTTGGCAACGAGAGAAAGACCGAATCGAGGCGGATCGCACTGAATCGTGGTTAATCGTGTCTGATTTTTCGACGCACTGGGGGAGTGGCTGGGAAGACCGCTGCGCGGGCGGGTGGGTCGGCGGTTGCAAACCGCCGCTCCTTGAGTGGCACCGGTCCAGAGTAATCGTGGTCAATCGTGCCTAATCGTAGTTCGATTTTTTCCCAAATCGCCGAAGGGTCGAAGGGCGGCAGGGTGCCTCGCCCCTCCGGGACATCTCTTAGGCAAAATTTTCAAAGTGGCTTCGATTGCTGGCCATTTGTTGTTTTCGTGCTTCTCTATTCGTCCCTTCTGTAAAAACCCCTGTTTTGACTGCCCCGAAAAAGCTCCTCGTCGTCGATATCGCCGCCTTTGGCTGGAATCTCGTGTCGCATCTGCCCGAGTTTCGCCCTGCCCAAGCGGCCTGGCCCGCCCTGACCTGCACCGCGCAGGCCAGCTTTCGCACCGCCGCGCCGGCGGAGCAGCACGGCATCGTGGCCAATGGCCTCTTTTTCAAGGACCTGACCAAAGTGCTCTTCTGGGAGCAGAGCGCCACCCTTTGCGAGGGGCCGCGCATCTGGGAGAAATTCCGCGCCCGCGGAGGCAAGGTGGGCATGATGTTCTGGCAGCAGAGCATGGGCGAGGACGTGGACCTGATCGTGACGCCCGCGCCGATCCATAAGCACAGCGGTGGTATGATTCAGGCGTGCTACACGCAGCCGGCGTCGCTGGAGCAGCGGTTGAACGAGGCGGTCGGCCGGCCGTTCAACCTCATGAACTACTGGGGGCCGCTGGCAAACTACAAGTCGAGCGACTGGATCGTCGATGCGATCGTCGCCGTGATGGGCCAGCCCGACATCGCTCCCGACCTGCTGCTGACCTACATCCCGCATCTCGACTACGATCTCCAACGCCACGGGCCGAAGAGTGAGCAGGCGGAAAAATCGCTCGATGTCCTCCTCGGCTATCTCACGCGGTTGAAAGCGGCGTGCAACGACTTTGGTTACGACTGGATCTTCGTGGGGGATTACGCAATCGAGCCGGTGAAGCGCGGCGCCGTCTTTCCAAATCGCGCACTTCGCGAGGCAGGACTCTTCAAGGTGCGGGACATCCGGCACATGGCCTACACGGACTTTTTCACCAGCCCGGCCTTTGCGGTGGTGGATCACCAGGTCGCGCACGTCTATTGCCGCAATGCGGAGACGATCACCGCGGCGAAGGCGTGCCTGGAGGCCCTGCCCGGTGTGGCGGAGGTGCTCGACCGCGAGGCGCAGAAGTCGCGCGGCATCGCGCATCGGCGCAGTGGTGACCTCGTAGCCGTGGCGGAGGCGGGGGCGTGGTTTGCCTATCCGTGGTTCGAGAAAAAGGAGGCGCCCGATTACGCCAGCCACGTCGATATCCACAACAAGCCGGGCTACGACCCGTGCGAACTTTTCTTCGGCTGGCCACCCGGCAGCGTGAGTTTCGATACGACGAAGATTCACGGCGCGCATGGCCATGTCGGCGCGGGATTTGAGGTGGCGTGGACTTCTTCCCTTCCCCTCGATCCAGCCCCTGCCAGCTTCATCGAGCTGGCCAAGGCAACACAACATTGGATGGAGGCGCGGGCATGACTTCCGCGCACACCGTGCTGCAGCGCATCGATGTGAACTGGGAGTTCCCAGTCGTCTTCACGCACGCACTCTTCGATCCCGCGAATCCGGTGTTGGTCACGACACTCGACCGAAAATCGGAGCATCGACGGCATCGCGCCATGGTCTTCGTGGACAATCGCGTGGCGGAGACGCTGCCCCAACTCACGCAGCAGATCACGGCTTACTTCACCGCACATCCGGCGAAGCTCGAGCTCGTCGGTGCTCCGTGCGTCGTGCCCGGCGGCGAGGCGATCAAGAACGACTTCAGCCTCGTGGATCGATTCATGCGCCAGATGCTCGAAGCGCATCTCGACCGACAGGCCTTCGTGATCATCGTGGGCGGCGGCGCCGTGATGGATGCCGTGGGCCTGGCCGCCGCGCTGGTCCATCGCGGCCTGCGGCAGATTCGCGTGCCGACGACCGTGCTCGGTCAAAACGACGCCGGCGTGGGCGTGAAAAATGGCGTGAACTTCCTCGGTGGCAAAAATGCCATCGGCACCTTTGCCCCGCCTTTCGCAGTGCTGAACGATTTCGACTTTCTCCTCACCCTGCCCGATCGCGACTGGCTGTGCGGCGTGGCCGAAGCCTTCAAGGTCTCCATCATTCGCGACCGCGAATTCTTCGCCGAGCTCGTCGCCGAGGCAGAGAAATATCCGGCGCGCAATTTCGAGGCGATGCAGACGCTGGTGACTCGCTGCGCGGAGATCCACCTCGAGCACATTCGCACGAATGGCGATCCTTTTGAATACGGGCGCGCGCGGCCACTGGACTTCGGCCATTGGTCAGCGCACAAGCTCGAGCTCATGTCGGGATTTGCCATCTCGCACGGCCAGGCAGTGGCGACGGGCGTGCTCCTCGATTCCATCTACGCCGAGAAAAAGGGCTGGCTCACGAAGGAAGAATTGTCGGCTATCGGCGACGGTTTTCGCCGGAGCGGATTTCACCTTTGGTTCGACGAACTCAATCGTCGAGAGGCCGATGGTCTACGTACTATTTTCGGCGGACTGCGCGACTTTCAGGAACACCTCGGAGGGGAACTCACCGTGACATTCCCCCGTGGATTAGGTGCAAGACACGAAGTTCATGAAATCGATCTTGCCTTGATGGAGCTGGCACTGCAGGAACTCGAATCGTTCGCGCGCTCCCGATGATTATCCAGCAACGTCCTCCCCTTCATCTTACCTACTGCCTCAACATCCACCCAGGCGAAAGCTGGGCGGAGAATCTCGCAGCGATGCAGGAGAAAACGCTGGCCATCCGGCAAGCGGTGGCGCCCGGGCAATGGTTTGGCGTCGGCCTGCGTATCGCGCACCAGGCGGCCGAGGAGTTAACTAACAACGCAGATTTGCGCACCGAGGCGCTGGAGTTCTTTTCCGCAAACCAGATTTATCCCTTCACGATCAATGGCTTTCCTTACGGACGGTTTCATTCCGGGCCGGTGAAGGAAAATGTCTATGCGCCCGACTGGCGTTCGCCCGAGCGCCTTCACTACACCCTCCAACTCGCCGACCTCCTCTCCGGCTGGCTGCCCGAGTCGATCGACGGCAGCATCAGCACCGTGCCGTGCTCGTTCAAGCCGTGGATCAATGGTAATGGCGACGTCGCCGCATTAGTCGACAATCTCGCCGCTGCAGTGGCCTATCTTGCGGCATTGCGTGAGGATACCGGCCGCGACATCCACATCGGTCTGGAGCCCGAGCCGGACTGCTATCTTGAGACAACTGCGGAGACGATTTCGTTTTTCAAGGACGTCCTTTTCACCCACGGCACGCAGGAGGTAGCGCGCATCTTGAAATGCTATCGCTCGGACGCCGAGGCAATGATCCGCCAGCACCTGGGCGTGTGCTTTGATACCTGCCACGTGGCGCTGCAAGGCGAGAATCTGGCGGACTCGCTGCGCGCGTATCAAGCCGAGGGCATTCGCATTTCGAAGATCCAGCTCAGTGCCGCACTGCGGGCCAAATCGAACCCGGACACGTGGGAGGCGCTGCTGCCGTTTGCCGAGACGACCTATCTGCATCAGGTAAAGGGACGTGCCACCTCGGGCGCCCTCTTTTCCTGGTACGATCTGCCGACGGCGATCGAAGAACTCCCCGGTTTCCCCGATGTCGATGAACTGCGAATCCACTTCCACGTGCCGCTTTTCTTCACCGGCAACGGTCCGCTGCAATCGACCGCAGATACGCTCACCCCGGAGTTCTTCCAGCTCGTCCGCGGTGGCATCTGCCCGCACCTGGAGATCGAGACGTATACCTTCGACGTGCTTCCGCCCGAGGTGCACCCCGGGGATGTGGTGAGGAGTGTGTCCCGCGAATTCGCGTGGACCATGGAGCATTTGCACTGAGCGGAGAAGGCGGACCGCCGCCGCCCGAATGGCGAGGTAGATCGCCAAACGTAGATCCTCGGTGCAGTGGGCCTATCGGCCCATGCCGCCGAGTGTGAACACCTTGGCAAAGAGATAACCGAGCAGCCCCGTTGCGGGAATCGTGAGCACCCAGGCCCATACGATCCGATGCACGAGGCCCCATTTCACAGCGCTGAAGCGCTTCATCGCGCCGACGCCCATGATGGACGTAGAGATGACGTGCGTGGTGGAGAGCGGGATGCCGAAGTGCGAGGCCGTGAAGATGATCGCTCCCGCCGTGGTCTCCGCGGCAAAGCCATGCACCGGCTGCAGTCGCACCATCTTGTGCCCCATCGTGCGAATGATCCGCCAGCCACCCGCTGCCGTGCCCGCCGCCATGGTCAGCGCACACATCACCTTCACCCAGATGCCGATCTTAAACTCCGGCGTATGCAGAAAACTCAGCCAGCCAGGCAGATGATCGAACGCTCCCGCCGTCGTTCCTGTGAAAAGAGCCAAGGCGATGATGCCCATCGTCTTCTGCGCGTCGTTTGTGCCGTGGCTCAGCCCCATCCAGGCGGCGCTGACAATCTGCAGTTTGCCGAAGACGCCATTGACCGTGCGAGGCCGCCAGTTCAGCACGCAGGCTGTAATGATGGCCATGAGCAGAAAGCCGATGATGAAGCCGAAGACCGGCGAGATGAGCATCGGCTTGATGACCTTGGGCCAGAGACCGTCCGCGCCTTTCGGCGTCACACGATCCCAGATGAGCACGGCCCAATTTCCCCCGCTGGTCGCGAGCGCCGCACCGCACAAGCCGCCGATGAGCGCGTGGCTGGAGCTCGAGGGCAGCCCAAGCCACCACGTGAGCAGGTTCCAGATGATCGCCCCGGAGAGCGCCGCAAGGATCGTGGTCATCGAGACGAAATGGGTATCCACCTGTCCCTGGCCGATGGTCTTCGCGACCGCCTCGCCGAGAAAGGCGCCGATGAGATTGGCTACCGTGGCGAGCAGGATGGCCTGCCGTGGTGTGAGCACCTTGGTCGAGACCACGGTCGCGATGGCATTCGCCGTATCGTGAAAGCCGTTGATGTATTCGAAGGCCAGCGCGGCCAGGAGAACGAAGAAAAAGAGGAGCATGGGGAAAGGACCTGCAAACCGGAGACCGCCGCCCGCTCAGGAGTATTTCAGCGCCACGTGGAAGACGATGTAGCCGGCGTCGCGGCACCGATCGATCCCCTTCTCCAGCAACTCATAAAGGTCCTTCCAAAACACCACCGACCGCGCGTCCTCACTGCCGTGATACAGTTCGCGCAGCAGCTCGTTCATCAGCTTGTCTGCATCGCCCTCGATCGTCTGCAAGCCATCGTAAGCGTCGCGGATCTCTTCGCCGTGCTTCTTGCCACGCAGTTGCCCGACCATCGTCACCACCATCTCCGCACCCTTCTCGAGCATGGTGATCTGCCGGGAAATGTGCGCGATATCCGTTCCGCTCGGGCTGATCATCAGGCGCTCGC
>JBGGMZ010000387.1:0-10482 GCA_041287745.1 Chthoniobacter sp.
AAAGCAATGGGAGGAAGCGTTTCATCGCCCGCATCAATGCCCTTGCGAGACATAGAATGTCAAACCGCTGTTGTGCCTAAATAAACCACGAAGACACGAAGGCACGAAGTAAAGATGTGCAAACAAACAGAGGCATTTCCTCTGCCTTTTGCCTCTTCTTCGTGTCTTCGTGCCTTCGTGGTGAATCCCCCTTCTCTACGCGAGGATCCCCTTCACGATCTGCCCTTCATTCGTCGGGCCGATGAGCCGGTTGTTGAGCCCCTGGTAGCGATAGGAGAATTTGTACGGATCGAACCCGAAAAGGTGCATGACCGTGGCCTGCAGGTCGCGCACAGTCACCTTGTCCTGCGTCACGAAATAGCCGAGTTCGTCCGTCTCGCCAAAGACTTCGCCCTTCTTCAATCCTCCGCCAGCCATCCACAGCGTGAAGGCATGCGGATGATGGTCGCGCCCGAGGAAGGTCGAGCCGCCACGCGCTTCATTCATCGGCGTGCGACCGAATTCCCCACCCCACACCACGAGCGTGGAATCGAGCAACCCGCGCTGCTTGAGATCCTGCACGAGCGCCGCGCTGGCCTGGTCGACATTGGCGCACTTCCGCGGCAGACCACCGAGCAAGTCGTTGTCCTTCCCGGTGCCGTGCATGTCCCAGCCCCAGTCGAAGAGATGCACATAGCGCACTCCATGCTCCACGAGCCGGCGCGCGAGCAGGCAGTTGTTGGCGAACGAGGCCTCGCCCGGCTTCGCGCCATACATCTCGATCGTCTCTGGCTTTTCCTTGGAAATATCCATTACACCCGGCACTGCCATCTGCATGCGATACGCGAGCTCGTACTGCGCGATGCGCGTCACCGTTTCCGGGTCGCCGAATTGTTTCTCCTCGGCCTCGTTGAGCGTCTTGAGCGCATCGAGCGATTGCCGACGCGTTTCGCGCGACATGCCGTCGGGATTGTTTGCGTAGAGAATCGGCTCACCCGCGGCGCGGCATTGCACGCCCTGATAGACGCTGGGCAGAAATCCCGAGCCCCACGTGGCCTTGCCCCCGGTCGGATCGGTGCCGCCGCTGAGCAGCACCACAAAGCCTGGCAGATCCTGATTCTCCGAGCCCAGCCCATAGGTCGCCCATGCGCCGATGCTGGCCGAGCCGGCGAACATATTGCCGGTATGCAGAAACAGCTCGGCCGGCGCGTGGTTGAACTGCGTGGTGTTCATCGAGCGCACGATCACCACATCGTCCACGATCTTTTGGAAATGCGGCAGGTGCTCGCTCACCCATGCGCCGTTTTTCCCGTATTGGGCAAACTTGGCCTGCGTCCCCAGCAGCTTCGGCGTGCCCTTGATAAAGGCAAAGGTCTGTCCCTTCAAGAAGTCCGCGGGGCAATCCTGCATGTGATGCTTCACCAACTCCGGCTTCCAGTCGAAGAGATCGTGCTGCGGCGGTGCGCCGCTCATCGAGAGATAGATGACCGACTTGATCTTCGCCGGAAGGGGTGGTGCTTTCGGCGCCAGCGGATTGACCGTCTGACTGGCCGCCAGGCCTTTCGACAACAGGCCGTCCAAGGCCATGGCCCCGAGGCCGAGCTTGCCGCTTCGCGTGAGAAATTCGCGCCGAGTGAGCGCGCGAGCGTGTTCGAGTCGTAGGTTCATAGATGCGTAGGTCGCGGGTTGCTCAACTGGCGCCGTCCTGCGGAAACGCCAACGGCGTTTAATCTTCCAGCCCAGCGAGGTGGCGGAGGGGAATGGTGGAAGGCCGGTGACGGGCGAGCCGGTTGCGAGGAACGAGCTACCCTGGGTATCGAAAAAAAGAGCGCCCAACCCTGAAAGGGTTGAATCGCGGACATACCAGTCCGAAAGTATTCAACCCTTTCAGGGTTGGCGCTGCTTTGCGGAGGGCTACCCAGGGTAGGCGCTCCTGCGTCGCGCCAACCCTGGGCTAGATGATTGAACGCCGTTGGCGTTCGATCCCACGACGCTCTATTGCGTAACGTCGAACAGCGCAGCGAAAAGCAGGAAATGAGGTGCATGACGCGCTCTAGTTCTTGGTCAGGAAAGCGTCGAGATTGAGGAGCACGTTGGCCACCACGGTGTAGGCGGCGGCTTCGGCCACTTCGCAGTTTTCCGGCAATGGTCCGAGCGGCTGCGTGGCCAGCTTGGTGGCGCCTTCCTTGTCAGCCTGGTAGGCGGGCAATTCCTTTTCGTACAAGGCGACCAGCGTCTTCACCTGATCATCGGTCGGCGGCCGGCCGAGGCAGAGGCGGAGGCCGTAGCGAATGCGTGCCTCGGGATCGCTCCCACCCTCGCGCATGAGACGACGGGCGAACGACTGCGCGCACTCGACGAAGACCGGATCGTTCATCGTCACGAAGGCTTGCAGCGGTGTATTCGTCGGGATGCGCCGCAGCGTGCAGGACTCGCGACTCGGCGCGTCAAAGGTGGTCATACTCGGCGGAGGCATGGTGCGCCGCCAGAAGGTGTAGAGCCCGCGGCGATAGCGATCCTCGCCCCTGGAGGTCGGGTAGCCATTTTGCCCGCCATTGAAGGCAACCTTCCACAGGCCGTCCGGCTGTGGTGGATAAACGCTCGGACCGCCCATCTTGTGGCTCAGCAAGCCACTCACCGCCAGCGCCTGATCGCGCACGGCCTCTGCCTCGAGGCGGCGGCGCGGCGCGTGCGAGAGCAACCGATTGCGCGCGTCTTTCTCCAGCATCGCGGGTGTGACCTTGGAGGATTGCCGATAGGTCGCGCTCGTCACCATGAGTCGCAGGAGCGCTTTCATATCCCAGCCGAGCCCCGGCTGCGCAGGATCGTCCGACTTCGGCGACATGAACGTGACGGCCAGCCAGTCGAGCAGCGCCGGATGGCTGGGTAGCGAGCCCTGCGAGCCGAAGTCTTCCTCTGTCTCGACGATACCGATGCCAAAGAGCTGCGCCCAAAAACGATTCACCGCCACACGAGCGGTCAGCGGATTTTCCGGACTCATCAACCAGCGGGCTGCGGTGAGGCGATCCATCTTCGCATCCGCCGGAACGAACGAAGCGAATTGCGTGAGCAGCCCAGACTGCACCTTGTCGCCGGGCACGAGGTAATTGCCCTTGTTCAAGACGTGCGTCTCGCGCTGTTTCTCGGCGCTCAGTTCGCGCAGGATGGGCAATTGCAGCGGCTTGATGGCGGCCAGCTCGGTGCGCTTGGCCTCGAGCTGTTTGCCAAGCCCGGCGTAGGTCTTCGACAGCGGCCGGAAATAATTCATGAGCTCCGTCTTCTGCTGCTCGCTGCGTGCATCCGGCGCTACGGCGAGAATGTCCCGGATGCGCGTGGGCAACTCCCGCACCGGCTGCGCCTGCGTGGTGGCCGAGAGGCGGAAACGGCCGAGCGTATGATGCTGTCCGTAACGCTGATCCAGCGTGATGCGCAACACCGAGTCTTTCACCTCGATCGGCTTCTCCGTCTGAAACACCGCGGCATGGGGCTGCCCGACTTGCGGCGCAAATGCCCAGCCACCTTTCTCCGCGCCCTCGAGCGCCTTGTTCACCGTCCACCCATCCTGGCTGAAATCTGCCGTTGCGTCGCGCAGCACGATTCCCTGTCCGTCGGCGGGATTGAGCGCCACGCTGGGACTCGGCGCCGGCCCCACACCCTGCTCCCATACCGGCTTGTGCATTTCATCGAGCACGCTCACGCGGAAGTCCGCGAGACGGCTGCCGACATTGCTATCCGTGCGGTTCCAGACCGCAATGCGCTCAATCTCCACGCTGCTGCCGAGATCCACCTCCCACCACGGATCGTTCTCGGTGTTGGTATGGGACACGGATTGCGCCTTGTAAAAATCGCCGTCGGTCTTGCCATCGATCGCCCGCTTCGCATCGCCGCCGTAAGCCGTGCTCGATTGTTTGGCTTCGCCTTTCACCGCCAGGTTCTGACCGTTGCTGAAAACTTCGACCTCAGCCAGCGCGAGCAGCTTCTTCACGCCCGGGAGAGTCACGCGCACGTACCGCCCGCGCGGCTGCTTCGTTTCGGAAGGTACGAGCGTGGCGCGGAAATGGGTGAGCACCGCGTTGCCATTGTCAGCACGGCCGGGGCCGTGCGCGGGCAGCGAATCATCAGGCAAGGCTTCCAGACGAAACCCGGTGATGCCGTGCAGATCGGTCCGCACATCGATCGTATAGGTATCTGTCTCCGCCACCTCGCCGTGCACCAGCGTGGAGCCATCGGGCAGCTTCATGAAATCGGTCCCCGGGCTGGCGGCCTTGATTTCGTGGGGCACGAGCGGCTGCCAGGCCACCGGCTTGCCGACTTCCTTTTCCCACATGGCTTCCTCGGCCTCCAGTTCCGGAGAGGACCCGGCCTTGAGCTGTTTCTCCAGCGTGGCGACTTCGTCCTTCACTTTCGCCGTCCTGGCCACTTCCTCGGGGGTAGGCAGCGCCATCTTCGGCTCTTCGTCGTTGCGATCGGCGTCCTCGGTCTGGTTGAAGATGCCGAAGAAGCTGTAGTAGTCCTTTTGCGAGATGGGATCGAACTTGTGCGAGTGGCATTGAGCGCAGCCCACGGTGAGACCCATCCACACTTCACCGGTCGTGGCGATACGATCCTTCACCGCGGCAACGCGGAATTCTTCGTCCACCGTGCCACCTTCGAAATTCGTCATCGTATTGCGATGAAAGGCCGTGGCCACCAGTTGCTCGGTAGCGGGATTCGGCAGCAGATCACCGGCGAGCTGTTCGATCGTGAATTGATCGTAGGGCATGTCGTGATTGAAGGCGTTGATCACCCAGTCGCGATAAGGCCAGATATTCAGCCGCATGAAGTCCGAGCCGTAGCCGCTGGAGTCGGCATAGCGCGCGAGATCGAGCCACAGCTTGGCCCAGCGTTCACCGTAAGCCGGTGAGGCGAGCAGGCGATCGACCAATTTCTCATAAGCATCCGGGCTCGCGTCGTTGATGAAGGCGTCGGTCTCCTCTGGGGTCGGCGGCAGTCCCGTGATATCGAGCGAGACGCGGCGGATGAGTGTGTAGCGATCCGCCTCCGGCGATTGCTTCAGCCCACCACCCGCGAGACGTGCGGTGATGAAATGGTCGATTGCATTGTGCGCCACGTCGCCCGGGGCAAGCGCCGGCACTTCCGAGCGGGTCGCTTTTACGAACGACCAGTGCGGCTTGTACTCCGCACCCTCGGCAATCCAGCGACGGAATAGATCTACCTCCGCTGCGCTCAAGGGATGCTCCTCCTTGGGCGGCGGCATCACTTCATCCTTATCCTGGGAAATCAGCCGCTTGATCAGCTCGCTCGCCTTCGGGTCACCCGGCACGATGGTCGGGCCGCTCTCATGTTCCTTTATGGCGTCCTCACGCACGTCGAGCCGCAGCTTGGCCTTGCGCGATTTTTCGTCCGGGCCGTGGCAGTGATAGCACTTGCTGGAGATGAGCGGACGGATGTCGTAATTGAAATCGATCTTATCCGCCGCCAGCGCGACGCCTGCGCAAAGGGTCCAGGGAAGAACGGCCAAGGGGAGAACGGCCAAGGGGAGAAAGCGTTTCATCAAAAAAAGCAGTGGAGGCAGGTGCCCCGTAAGGTGGCGCATACTGTCATGCGCCCCTCCCGACGCAATATACGTGAGCGCGTAATCCTCTCAGGAACTTGATCTCCCCTTGCAGCGCCGCGCGGTTTTCCAGAGCTTCCGTAAGCGGATACGCAACATTGCGTTAAAGCCGATTTTGCCCTGCATGGTCTGAGGGTTTTTACCTATCCAGCTCGGGAAAGAAAACCGCCGAAAGAAGTCGCCAATGGTCGGCAAAATGCTTTCCTTTAACGCTAACGATGAACTCGAGGCTGGCTTCCCTCCCCCCGTCACGCGGATTGAACTATCCGGTAAAATTGCTGGTGCTGTTTGCCATTGCCATGGTCTGCGCCCTCTCCGCGCGCGCCCAATTGACGATCACGCCGACGTGGGACAGCTCCATTACGAGCCTCTCCAACTCGGCAGCCATCCAGGCGGCGATCAACGCGGCCATCGCGCAGACGGAGGCTACCATCACGACCTTCCATATCGATAACGTCAGCATCAATTTCGTAATCGATAACAGCACCGGCTTGGGCAGCAACATCAGCGCGACCAACAACCTTTCCTACAGCCAATACCTGGCCGACTTGCAATCCAACCCGAGTAAATCGGCACTGCAAACTGCAGCGATCGCCACCATGCCGACCGGTCCGATCGCCGCACTCAACAACAATACGATGATGACTCTCACCGCGGCCAATCTCATGGCAATCGGAGAGACATCGCTGGCGAACGCCGCAATCAACGGCAACGGCGGATTCAACGGAACCATTTACCTGAACCTGTCGATCATGAACGTTTCGCGGACCAGCGGGCAGTCGAGTTCAAAGTACGACCTGCAGACGGTCGCCCAACATGAGATCGACGAGGTGCTGGGAATCGGCGGATACGCCTCCACGCTGGAGTCGCCGGGCGTTACGCCCAATACGCTCGGATCGTTGGATCTCTTCCGCTACAGCGGAAACGGGGTGCGGAGTTTCACCGCCAATTCCAACGCGGTTTCTTATTTTTCGGTCGATGGAGGCAAAACGGTGCTGACCCATTTCCTTCAGACCGGAGATGGAGATTACGCGGATTGGGGGACCGGCGTGGTCGGCCAGGATCAAGGCAATACCCCGCCCCAAGTGCAGGACGCATTTGCCACGCCGTTCGGGAGCGCCCCGCCCGCCAATTTGGGGATCAACGAAACAACGGCTTTTCAAGTCGTCGGATACAACCTCTTGAGCAAGCCGGCGTTCTGGCGGGGCGGACTCAACGGCTCCTGGATCGGCAATGGCAACTGGGCCACCGACGCTCTGGGCAGCCCCTCCACGTCTTATCCTTCTGCCTCCGATGATATCACCTTTTCGGCCGCGGGTGCCGGTAACCAGGGAAATACATTTCTGGCTCAGAATTTCACCATTCACAGCCTGAAAATTACGGACCCAACCGCCGTCACCATTAATTCCGGACCGGGTGGCCCATACACGCTGACTATTGCCGGCAACGCCGGAACCGGCATCGACGTGCAGCTCGTAGCGGGCCTGTTCACGCTGAACGCCAATTTGAAGTTCGGCTCATCTTCCAACACGATCAAGGTGAACAACACCGCCGGTGCGGTGATAAATGGGGTGATCAGCGGGACAAACGGATTGATCAAATCCGGTACGGGGACATTGACCTTCGGCGGAGTGAATACCTACACCGGCAACACGACAGTCGCCCAAGGGACGCTCGTCACGAACGTAGTTGGAGCTTTGCCCGCAACGACGAATCTGATCCTCGGCACTGCGAGCTCCGCGTTGGTCGGCACGGTAGATCTCAACGGAAAGAGCCAGACGGTGAACAGCATCGCGGTGGCCGCGGGAAATACGGGCGCAGGCAATACGATCACTTCCAACAATGGTGCCGCGGTCCTGACCGTGAGCAGCACGACGACCAGCACGACCTTCAGCGGCGCCATCACCGGACCGCTCTCGCTGGTCAAGGCCGGCACTGGCACGACGCTCACCTTGACCGGCGCAAACACCTACACGGGATCGACCGCCATCACAGGTACGGGAAGCACCCTGCAGATCGGCTTGTCCACGGATGCCGGCTCGATCGCCAGCACCAGTAACGTGAGCATCAGCAACGGCGGCATACTCTCCCTGGTCAACGTAACCGGGAACACATTTTCCAATAACGTCAGTAACGGCGTAGGCGGCTTGGGCATCTTGAAACTCAATGCGACGACGACCAACACGCTCTCCGGCAATCTCGCGGATGGTGCTCTCGGCACATTGGGCCTGACGCAGTCGGGCACCGGGACGAGCATCCTGACCAGTACAGCGACTTACACCGGGGCGACGACCGTGACCGCCGGCACCTTGCAAATCGGCAACGGAACCACGGGCAACCTCACCGGCACCAGCGGCGTGACCGTCTCGGGAACCGGCGCCCTGGCGATCAACCTCGCCGATGGCTCGACCTTCACCCCGACTATCACTCTCAGCGCCGCCGGCGCGTCGATCAAAGCGATTCAATCCGGGACCAACACCATTTCCGGGGTGATCAGCGGCACCGGTATCTTCAATCAGAACGGCAGTGGAACGACCATTCTGAACCTGGCCGAGACCTATACCGGCGCGACCAACATCAACGCGGGCACCTTGGAGGTCGACGGTTCCCTCGCCACGGCCAGTGTCGTCCACGTGCTCACTGCGGGCACGCTCACGGGTAGCGGCACGATCAAGGGCAACGCCACCTTGACAGGCAACGGCAGCATCAACTTCGGCTCCGCCGGAAATATTGTCGGCACTCTCGGGATCACCGGCGGCAATTGGGATGGCTTGGGAACGGTCACCGGCCTGGTGACTTCCAGCAGCGGTGCCTTTAATCTCAATGGCACTCTCACCGCGCCGGCAGGACTTTCGGTCACCGGCGGCACGCTCGCAGGCACTGGCACGCTCAATGGCAAACTCACTTACACGAGCACGGTCAGCAGCACCTTCGGTGGCAACATTGCAGGTGTAGGTTCGACATTGACCCTGAATAGCGGTGCCACGCTGACGCTGACTGGCAATAATACCTACACCGGGGCGACGACCCTGACTGCGGGCAATTTGCAGGTGGGCAATGGCACGACGGGCAGTCTCACCGGCACGAGCGGAGTGGCGGTGAATGGCTCAAGCGACCTGTTTTTGAATCTCGCCGATGGCTCGACTTTCAATCCGAGCGTCAATCTCAACGGCACGCTTGCGACGCTGACACTCATTCAATCCGGGACCACGACCGTCTCTTCGGCCGTCAGCGGTACCGGTATCCTCAATCAGAACGGCAGCGGAACGACCATTCTGAATCAGGCCGAGACCTACACCGGCGCAACCAACATTAACGCGGGCACCTTGGAGGTCGACGGTTCCCTCGCCGCAGCCAGCACTGTGCATGTGCTCGGCACCGGCACACTCTCCGGAGCGGGCACGATCAATGGCAACGCCACCCTGGCCGGCAACGGCACGATCAACTTCGGCTCCACCGGCAACATTGTCGGGACGCTCGGCATCACCGGCGGCAATTGGAATGGCTTGGGATCGGTCACCGGCTTGGTGACCTCCAGCAGCGGTGCCTTTAATCTCAATGGCACTCTCACCGCACCGGCAGGGCTCTCGGTCACCGGCGGCACGCTCGGTGGCGCCGGCACCCTCAATGGCAAACTCACTTACACCAGCACGGCTAGCAGCACCTTTGGCGGCGTGATTGCGGGGCCCGGCACGCTCACGATGAGCGGCGCAGGTGCGACCCTCACGCTCTCTGGAACTAACACCTTTACCGGGGCGACCTCTGTGACCGCCGGCACCTTGCAAATTGGCAATGGTAGCAGCGGCAACCTTACGGGCACCAGCGGAGTGACCGTCTCGGGAACCGGCGTCCTGGCAATCAACCTCGCCGATGGTTCGACCTTCGCTCCGACTATCACTCTTGGCGCCACGGGCGCATCGATCAAAGCGATTCAGTCCGGCACCAATACTCTCTCGGGGTTGATTAGCGGCACCGGTATCTTCAATCAGAACGGCAGTGGAACGACCATTCTGAACATCGCCGAGACCTATACCGGTGCGACCAACATCATTGCGGGCACCTTGGAGGTCGACGGCTCTCTCGCCGCAGCCAGCGCGGTGCATGTACTGGGCACTGGCACGCTCTCCGGGACGGGCACGATCAATGGCAGCGCCACCCTGGCCGGCAACGGCAGCATCAACTTCGGCTCTACCGGCAACATTGTCGGGACGCTCGGTATTACTGGCGGCAATTGGAACGGCTTGGGAACGGTTACCGGCTTGGTGACCTCCACTAGCGGTGCCTTTAACCTCAATGGCACCCTCACCGCGCCGGTCGGGCTCTCGGTCACCGGCGGCACGCTCGGTGGCACCGGCACGCTCAACGGCAAACTGACTTACTCCAGCACGGCCAGCGGCACCTTTGGCGGCGTGATTGCCGGGCCCGGCACGCTCACGCTGAGCGGCGCGGGTGCGACCCTCACGCTCTCTGGAACCAACACCTTTACCGGGGCGACTTCTGTGACTGCCGGCACCTTGCAAATCGGCAACGGTACCAGTGGCAACCTTACGGGCACCAGCGGAGTGACCGTCTCGGGCACCGGCGTCCTGGCAATCAACCTCGCCGATGGCTCGACCTTCGCTCCGACTATCACTCTCGGTGCCACGGGCGCTTCGATCAAAGCGATTCAGTCCGGCACCAATACCCTCTCGGGGTTGATCGGCGGCACCGGCGGCTTCAATCAGAACGGTATCGGAACGACTATCCTGAACAAGATCGAGACCTACACCGGAGCGACCACCATCAACGCGGGCACGTTGGAGGTCGACGGCTCTCTCGCTGCAGCCAGCGTGGTGAAAGTGCTCACTGCAGGCACGCTCTCCGGCACGGGCACGGTCAAAGGCAACGCC
>JBGGMZ010000388.1:0-2955 GCA_041287745.1 Chthoniobacter sp.
CGGGCCTGCCGCAACGTTTGAAGCCCCCCCCTGAGCACTTCCAACTCGTAACCCTGCACGTCGATCTTCATCACGTCCGGTGGGGGCAGTTGATGCTCGGCTGAAAAGTCGTCCAGTCTTGCCACTTTCACTTCGATCTCCCTGCAGTCGGCACTGCCAGGGAATTCGGTCTTGTGGGTCTGTGCCATTGGAAGCAGTGAACTCGAATCCGGCTGCGAACTCAGGTGCAGCTTTTCGTTCTGGTTGCGATTGCCGAGCGCGACGTTGTGGCAAATGACGGACGGGTAACCAGCCACGTAGTCCCGGAGAAGCTGAAAAGAGTCGGGAATCGGCTCGAAAGCATGCACCGTCTTGACATTGGAAAGTTTGGCTAACGCCCGCGATACGACCCCGCTACTGGCGCCGATGTCGAAAACCACCAACTCGGGCTGGCGAAGAGCGCAGGCGAACTGCAAAATGAACTCCCGCTCGACGGAATCCAGCGCCTCGCGCAAAGCAATGTTACAACGTTTTAGCCGATAAGCGGAAAATAGGCTTTTGTGCGCCATGTGGACCCAATGAGCTGCACGGAAGGCCAAAGATGGTTGGGAGAAATCTGTGGTCATAGAGGGCTCGTTGTTGCTGCTACCGGAACGCCGGGATTATCATACACCAAGCGTCTTCGCAGGGCAGTAGGTGAGTGGAAGCTTTCTACCAGGTCGCTGTAGCTGGCGATCAACGCAGGGCTGTCAAAGCGTTCGACGTCACGGATTAGCCTCTCGAGATTCCCTCGATCAGTGCAGACGAGAGGCAGGTCGTTTTCGATAAAATGGCGCGGCAAGCTGGCATATGGCGGTCCATAAACGAGGATTGGCCGCCCGGCGGCAAAGTACTCTGAGGTCTTACAGGAAAAGGCGGTTGAAACCATAATTTCGAGCGCGGGCGCGAAGGAATAGGGCAGGAAATTGGCATAATTTGCCGCCAGTCTTTCGACCAGCTTGTCATTAGGGAGGCCCGCGAAAATTTCCACGATGGAAGGGTCAGGAAAAATCTTCTCTAAGTCGGGTGATGCCTGGGGCACACAGACCGCGATTTTGTAGCGAATCGCTGCCGTCTTGTTCAAATTTTGCACGGTCGCATTCAGTTCCAGCAGTGCTTCGCGGTAGAGTTCGTTGATGGAGCCCGAAAAACCGATGAAACGAACCTCGCCGGGGACTGGCGGAGCAGTAAAGGTAACGGGTTTTGCCGTGCGGATCACCAAAGGCAGCCATTGGGCTTTTACGCCATATTTTGCTTTCAGGTGTTCGACATAGCCCTGGCTGATGACGTATATCCGATCGAAGTGCCGCAGCATGCGCCGTTCGACGAAGCGCGTGATACGCGCCCGCCAGTAGCGCTTGTTCAGTAAAGCCGAGGCTTCGAGGTCATCCACCAGATAAATGTCCACCTGCATCCGGGTGAGCCACTGGATCAGCCGGGCATTGACCAGAGAAGAGAAGTGGTTCGAGTTGAAGAAAAAGATCCGTCCGCCGCTCTTCCGGACCGTCCTTGAGTGAAATAGAAGCCACACACCGAGCAACACCGCATCCGACAGATAGCGAAAGGATTCCGAGAACCGGCGCAAGCCAAAGCGCGCCAGGTCGGGGATGAAAATGATCGGTATCCCCAACGTCCTCTGGATTTCCTGGGTATCGATGTTGCGGTGGAACCGCCGTGTCAAGACGAGGTCGGTGTGTTCCCTCATCGCCTGGCACCAGCTCCAGGCGATCGAGTGGCTGGCATTGCCCCCATTCTGGATTGGCGGAAAGTCGGTGTAGAAAACGTATTGCATGAAGCGGATAATGCGAAGAGCCGCCTATGGTAGACGCTCGATCATCGCCTGCGCAACCGTGGCTGGAGAAACCTCCGTGATGCAAAAGGGTTTCGGTTGGAAGCAGTCCCAAAGGCAATAGAAACAAGGAACCGGCTGCGTAATCCAAATCTGTCGCTCGGACCGCCTCCATGGCCCGACACGGCCGTACGTTCCTCCCCCGATGATGACCGCGGCCGGCTTATCGAGTGCGGTGGCCAGGTGAGCGGTCGAAGTATCGACGGATATTGCGCCGCGCGCGGCGGCCACGATCCGGGCAAAATCCAGGAAAGACTCAGGCGTGTGGATGCTCACTTCCCGCACCCCGGCTGATTCTGCGAGGTGGTGCAGCTCGGCCAGACGGTTGGCATCTTTGCCTTCCCCGCAAAGGGCAAAGCGGCAATCAGACTGTTGCTGGATCAGACGCATTACTTCCACCACCAAGGGGAGAGGATAGGTGCGTATATCCGAGCTGCCAAAGGGAGAGACGATGACGGCAGAGGCGAAGTTCGCCTCCGCCGGCGCGATCTCGAGGCGCGGCAATACTTCTTCGAGTGTCACCTCATGATTCTCCGCAGCCATGACGGTGAGACGATGCGCCTCGAGTTCAAGGCAACTCGCGGGCGGTGCGTCCGTGGGATACGAGCAGGACCGGGTCAATGGGAAAACATAGGTCTCCACGTCGCAGGGCAGCATGTAATCGACGGTATTCCTCAAGCCGAAGGATTCCCGGGCGAGCAACCTCCCTAACAGCAGTTCCTCGTAGAGCGACCTCTGGTGGCGGAGACATATCACTTTCTCGAACGCGTAGCGCGCGAGCATCGGGCGCAGCTTCCACAGATTGGGAATGACGCCGCGCAGTAAATCGTTGTGCGCGTGCGGAATGCCGATGACCAGCGCACCGGGAAACAACTTTTCCGCCAGCTCGACCGCAAAATCCGCGACGAGCAGGGCGCAAGATTCCGGCCCGTATCGCTTCGTGAAATATTGAATGGCGCCACTCGCGAGAATGAGATCCCCGAAGCGGTCGGGTTTGAAGATCGCGATCTTGACTTCCCGACGCTTTCCCTGTGACGCGCGAACCGGTCGCGAAAGCGCGCGAATCAAGGATTTACGGACGAAGGGTG
>JBGGMZ010000389.1:0-6961 GCA_041287745.1 Chthoniobacter sp.
GATCGAGCTGCCGGAGTTGCCCGTCGGCACGAAGCTGATTCCCGCGGTGGATGAAGCCACCCAAGCCGCCCGCGCGCAGGAAGTGCTGGCCGTGCTGTAGCCGGGTTCGTTGGGCCCGGTCCTGCCTCGGGTTACGCGGTCTGGGTTTCAGCTTCCGTCACCGGCTTTTCGACCGCACGCCACGCCTGCCAGCCGAGGAAAGCGGTCAGCACCAGCCACGGCAGCACGAGCGCGGGCGTCCATTGATTGGCGATGGAATGCACCTTCAAGCCCTGCCACCACGGCATGCCGCCGGAAATGGCATTGTAAAAGACGAAGAGCGCCACGCTGCTCGCCACGGTGAGCACCGCGTACCAGCGCTCATTCGCGAGGAGGAAGCAAGGCATGATCCACGCGAGGTATTGCGCGCCGAAACCGGGCGCGAAGACGAAGAAGACCGCCCAGATCACGGCGAGGGTCTGGAAGATTTCCGCGGGCTCCGCCCGGCGCCGACGCCAGGCCACGACCACCGCGAGGGCGACGATGAGTACTTTCAGGCCGGTGATGATGGCCGTCTGTGCCTCGGTCGGCTGGACAAAGGCGATTTCGCGCAACGCCGGATGCCCCGTAAGCCGGAGAAGATAGGTGATTCCCCACACTCCCCAGATGCTGCCGTAGCCGAGCACGTCCTTCAGGAAAGTCTTCGGGATGGTCAGCAGCGGATAGGACCAGCCGATCAGCACCGTCAGGATCAGCGGGATCGTGAAACGCAGCGCCTGCCGTCTCTGCCAGCAGAGGAAGAAGAAAGCGGGAATGAGGATGAGCGGGATGATCTTGATATTGCAGGCAAAGCCGAGGCACAGCCCGGCGATCGCAGGGCGATCCACGGCGCAGGCGATGCCCGCCAGCAGGATGCCCAGCGCCATGACGGAGTCCACATTGCCGTGATACCCGGACACCATGAAGCCCACCGGGCTGGCCGCGTAGAGGGCGAGAGCCCACCAGAGAGGACGGCCGGTTTTTTCCTGATACCAGAGCAGTGCGATGACGCCGAAGAAGTCGGCGAAGATGGCCGGCAAGCGGAGGTAAAAGACGAAGTAGCGTTTCGCGTCGGGGTCCGGTGTATTCGCTCCGGCGAGGGTGTAGGCGGCGTCGGAAAACCAACCTACCAGCGGCGTGTGGTTGAAGAAAATGGAGGCCTCATACATGGCCAGCAAGCCGCGCTCGTGGATCATGTGGGCGAATTGGTAGAAGAACACCACGTCGGAGGAGCCGATCGTCGTGGCAGCACAGTAGAGTTTTGCGACCAACGCGGCGATGGCAAGGAGGAGCACGATGGTGCGGGGTTTCATGGGCGGCTGTGGTTTAGCAGGGGGTGTGCCTGTGGTGACAGGGTGTGTGCGGCTTGCGGAGGCGGAAGGCCACCACGGATTCTGCAATGAGCAGGCCAATCTTCGGCCGGGCGAGGCAATCTCTCCGCGAATGCAACCCGTCCAAGCCATGCATTCCTGTCGTTGATTGTGGACACAATCACCGTTAACTGCAGCGTTATTCAGGGGGATGTACGCGCTGGTAATCATGCAAATAATCGAAAAAGACTGGTAAATGTTTGGATGCCACTTTATTGATTTCGCCCCCTTATGCATTTCAGTTCTTCCATCACCCCGCCGCTCGATCCCGGTTTCATTCCGGCGGTGTTATGGAATCGCGCCTATCAGGTTCGGTGTGAGAAGGATCCTGGAGCCCGGCCCCTGGCGATCGCACTGGAGCGGACGGACGGCACGATCTCGCGTTTCGATACGCGTGTGCTGCCTCACTACGGCGACAATATCGCGCTCAACCGCAAGTATGTGGAGCGGCTCGTGAAGTTCCTGCTCTGGGCGCGGGGCGGACATTGGGTCCGGATCGGCGGCGACCTGGCGATTGGGCAGATGATTCACGACATCTACGCGCCGCAGGGCGAACGGAAGTTCGACAACGAGTTCATGGGCGCCAGGATTTATGGCCGCCCCTTCACGGTCGAATCCCTGGATTTCGAGGCGATGCCGGAGGCGCGCGAAAGATCGATGCCGCTGGGGCGTCATCTCGATGGCTGCCGCATCGGGTTCGATCTCGGCGGGTCGGATCGGAAATGCGCGGCGGTGATCGATGGGCGCGTGGTCTTTTCCGAGGAAGTGACGTGGGATCCGTATTTCGAGGGGGATCCGCAGTATCACTACGATGGGATCAACGACACACTGAAGCGCGCCGCTGCGCATCTGCCGCGAGTGGATGCGATCGGGGGCAGCGCAGCCGGCGTGTATGTGAACAGCGAGGTACGCGTGGCTTCGCTTTTCCGCGGCGTGGCGCCGGCCGATTTCAACGCACGCATCCGGCGAATTTTTTTCGAGCTGCAGAAAGCGTGGGGCGATGTGCCCTTCGAGGTGGTGAACGACGGCGAAGTGACCGCGCTCGCCGGCTCGATGAGCATGGGAGAGAACTCCGTGCTCGGCGTCTCCATGGGCACGAGTGTGGCGGGAGGCTACGTGAATGCCGATGGCTCGATCACTCCGTGGCTGAATGAGCTCGCATTCGTGCCGGTCGATTATCGCGAAAATGCGCCGATCGATGAATGGAGCGGCGATCGGGGCTGCGGCGTGCAGTATTTCTGCCAGCAGGGCGTCGCACGGTTGGCGCCACTGGCGGGATTGAAACTTCCGCAGGGGATGAAATTTGCCGAACAACTGGTGGAGGTGCAGCGACTCATGGCCGCGGGCGACGAGCGCGCGCGCCGCATTTACGAGACGATCGGTGTGTGCTTCGGCTACACCATCGCGCACTTCGCGAATTTCTACGATATCCGCAACCTGCTCATCCTCGGTCGCGTGACGAGTGGCGAGGGCGGGGCGGTGATCATCGAGCAGTCGGAGCAGGTCTTGCGCGCGGAATTTCCGGAGCTGGCGGAGAAGATCCGGCTGCGCACGCCGGGCGAAAAAGACAAGCGCCATGGGCAGGCGGTTGCAGCGGCGAGCTTGCCCGCGCTGCGGCGATAAGGGCACGCTGCCGGTATGCAACTTCGCAATCCCTCCGCAGACATTTTCATCCCCGATGGGAAGGAGCCGGCCGAGGCGCTGGCGCGCATCACGCACCTCGGCGTCGGCGCACATCAGGATGATCTGGAGTTCATGGCCTTTCACGGCATCCAGGCGTGCTATCACAGCGACGCGGATTGGTTTGGCGGTGTGACTTGCACGAATGGGTCCGGTAGCTCGCGCACGGGGAGCTATGCGAAATTTTCCGACGAGGAAATGATGGCCGTGCGCCGGCAGGAGCAGCGCCAGGCGGCGATCGTAGGGCGCTACGGGGTGATGCTGCAGCTCGATTACGCGAGCAAGATCGTGAAAGATCCGGTGGATGCGCGGTTGAAGGATGACCTGAAGGACATTCTCGTCGCGGCCCGCCCGCGTGTAATCTACACGCACAACCCGGCAGACAAGCACGACACGCACGTGGCCGTGGTGGTGCCGGTGTTGCAAGCGATTCGCGAACTGCCGCGTGAGCAACGTCCGGAGGCGGTTTACGGCTGCGAAGTGTGGCGCGATCTCGACTGGCTGCCGGACGGGGAGAAGGTGGTGCACGACGTGTGCGGGCACGAAAATCTCGCCGCGGCGCTCAATGGGCTTTTCGATTCGCAGATCGCCGGGGGAAAGCGCTACGACCTCGCCGTCATCGGCCGTCGGCGGGCGAATGCGACCTTTTTCGAAAGCCACGGCGTGGACCAGAGCGATGCGCTGGCTTTTGCCATGGACCTTACACCGCTGGCGCACGACGCTTCGCTGGATATCGTGGATTACGTCACAGGATTCATCGAACGCTTTAAGGCCGACGTGACCTCCAAACTCCGCAAGCGGCTGGGGAGATAGGGAGCTTTCGAAAACTCGATTTTGGACCACAGAGACACAGAGGACACAGAGATTGGAAATGCCATGAGCGCATGCGGCTCCAATATTTCCAATCTCTGTGCTCTCTGTGTCTCTGTGTTTAATTTAGCCTAGAGACGTTTTCTCATTACCTCCGAGCCATGGAAATCATCATCCAGCCTACACCCGACGCCGCCTCCATGATCGCTGCGCGCCATGTCGCGCGACTCGTGCGTGACAAGCCTAATGCGGTGCTCGGCCTGGCCACCGGCAGCACGCCGCTCGTGATGTATCGCGAGCTCGTGCGCATGCACAAGGAGCAGGGGCTCGACTTCAGCGAAGTCACCACCTTCAACCTCGATGAATACGTGGGCCTCGCGCCGGAGCATCCGGCGAGTTACCACGCCTTCATGTGGGACAACTTTTTCAGCCACATCAATGTGAAGCGCGAGCGCGTGCATATTCCCGACGGGCTTTCCTCGCACATCCCGGCGTTTTGCCGGAAGTACGAGGAGGCGATCGTGGCTGCGGGCGGCATCGATCTCCAGGTGCTCGGCATCGGCGCCGATGGGCACATCGGGTTCAATGAGCCGTCGTCTTCCCTCGCGTCGCGCACCCGCATCAAGACGCTCACCGCTGAGACGCGTCACGACAATGCGCAGGCCTTTGGCAGCCCGGACAAGGTGCCGTTTCACGTCATCACCATGGGCGTGGGCACGATCATGGACACGCGGCAGGTGATCATCCTCGCCTTTGGTGAAAAGAAAGCCGGAGCGATCGCTTCCGCGGTCGAAGGCCCGATCACCGCGATGGTTCCCGCGTCGATCCTGCAGATGCACCCGGTCACGCAGTGCATCATCGACGAAGCCGCCGCGACGAAGCTGCAGCGGACGGAATATTACCGTTGGGTCTACGACCGGAAGCCGGATTGGCAGAAAGTGTAGAGGGGCGACACCAGCCCTCCGAAGCTGGTGCAGGATTGATATCAGCCGATCCGCCGTGATACTCACCACGGTATGACTTCTCTGCAGGCTTGTCTCTGGGTGGGCGCTGTGGGTCTGGCGCTCACCCGCCCTTTGAGCGCACAAGAGGATAAAGGAGGCGCTGAGAAGCTCGCTCCGATCACTCAACATTTGGCGGGGCTCCATCATACCCTCGCGGCGCACAAATCACTTTCCATGGTCGTCCTCGAAACCGGTCACGTCGAGCTGGGCTTTGGACACGATGATTCGCCAGACTTCACGGGAACTTTCCAGCTGTTCTACAAGGGGGGCCGTTTTCGTTACAGCGTCGATTACGTCGGCGCGAAAGGAACAACCTATAACAGGGACGAGTCTTTCGACGGCGATAGTTACAAGTCTTACGATCGTCTTGCTGAGACGCTTACGGTGGCGTCCAAACGGTTTCTGAACGACATCGTCATGTGCCGGGGGCACGCCTTTTTCACGCCCTTTCTCTTTCTGCAATCGGCGTTCCAGAAGGATGTGTTTGCGCAGCTTTCCTATGATGGCCTGACCAACAAAGACGACTGGGAAAAGGCACTGACTTCGTTGCCGCCAACTGTTGTCGTCGAAGAAGTCAGCTTGGAAAATCAGTCCTATTTAAAGGTCGCTGGCATTGGTAAAAACATCGATCCAGCGTCTGATGCCGAATGCCTGTTCGACGTCTATTTCGCCAAGGCGCCCGATTGGTATCCGATGAAGTGGGAGCGGCGGTTGTTAGCCGGCGGGATAGCCTGTTCCTATTCGGTGGAAGAAATCGGCTTCGTCCAATTGGAAAGTGGCGAGCGCATCCCCTATCCGAGAAAAGCGATCCTGAAGCAGTATCACGATGGCAAGCTGCGGGACACGGAGCGAATCGAGGTGAAGCAGATTGGTTTTGATTCCGTGGGCGACGACGATCTAACGATCGATGCGTCGTCGGCCAAATACCTCCGCGACCTGGATGGCGATGGAAAACTGAGAGCCGTGAAGTGAGGTGCCGCGCACCCGGCTTGCTCCGCTGCCGTTACAAATTCAGCGTCCCGATGATCCTCAATCCATCGAGCGTGAGTTCGGGCACTATCCTTTTCATCTCCGGCAGGCCGGCGGCAATGAGGTCTGCGTAGCCCCCGGTGGCGACCACAGGGAGTTTCTTGGTGCCGAGTTCCTTGCCGATTTCCTGCAGGATCTGCCGAACAAGGCCGCGGTAGCCATAGACGGCACCGGCCAGCATGGCGTGCTTGGTCGATTTACCGATGGCGCTGGGCGGCTCGAGCAGGCTGATCTTCGGGAGCAAGGCCGTGCGCTGGTGCAGGTAGTCGGTCATCGCCTCGAGACCCGGGGCGATCACGCCGCCGACGTAATTGCCGGCTGCAGACACGATGTCGAAAGTCACGGCCGTTCCGAAATCGACCACCACGATCGGCGCGCCAAAAGCGGCGAAGGCACCGGCGGCATTGGCCAGGCGATCGCCACCGATCGTCTTCGGCTGCGGGTAGTCGATGCCGACGCCGAGCTTGGTCTTCGGACCCACGCGCACGACGGGGTTGGGAGAGAGGAAATCGGCAATCGCGTCGCCCTTGGCCGGCACGACGCTGGAGAGGATGGCGGTCTGCCACTGCCAGCCGAAGAGGGCATTTTTCAGGCTCGCAGCGTCCAGTTCGGCAGTGCGCAGCTTGCGCGATGGGCCGACCTTTTCCCGCGTAGAGAGGGCAAATTTCGTGAAGGAATTGCTGTTGTCGATGAGCAGGAAGTCAGCGGTAGTAGTGCTCATGAAGGCGACACAAGACAAACGAGTGCGCCGGGGGAGTCAAAGGTATTTTGGGCAAGGCAGGAGGCGAATTGCGACATTTGGGGGACAATCGAGCGCTCTCAAGTGTCGCCTGGGGTCGGCAAGGGGTGGATCGGTAACTCAATAGTTAACCCATCCGAAACATTCGGCGGCACGATTTCGCTTTCCGCCGGGGCGACCGCCCGCAAGACTTCCCCTCCACCACTATGAAAGCATTCCTTTCCGCTCTCGCTGTCACTACACTTTTGATCGCCACCGCGTCGGCGGATTGGGTCATCGATTCGAAGATCGAAAGCCCACAACTCAATACC
>JBGGMZ010000390.1:0-13775 GCA_041287745.1 Chthoniobacter sp.
ATCGGCGGCCGCGAAGCAACCGCAGCCCGTTCAGAACCACGACAACGGTGCTGCCTTCGTGGCCGACGACGCCCAGGGAGAGGCCGATCTGGTTGCAAAGCGCCGAGACCACAAGAAGCAGGACGACGCCGAGAGAGATGATGAGGTTCTGGCGGATAATCGTCCGCGCGCGGCGACTCAAACCGACCGCCTCTGAAACGTTCTCGATCTTGTCGTGCATGAGCACAACGTCGGCTTGCTCGAGGGCGGCGTCCGAGCCGCGGGCTCCCATGCCAATGCCGACATCTGCCGCCGTCGGCGAAGGAGCGTCGTTAATGCCGTCGCCGACCATCGCTACCTTGCGGCCTTCCCCCTGACAAAGGCGGATGCACTCCAGCTTGTCTGCGGGGCTGAGCCCGGCGCGCACATCACGGATGCCGAGGGCCGCGCCAATGTCCTCCGCCACGGCGGCGCGGTCGCCGCTGATGAGCGTGACTTGCGCGCCATCGCGCTGCAGCTGCTCGATGACCGCTCTGGCTTCCGGTCGCAATTCGTCGCTCAGATAAATGACGCCACGCGGTACTGCGCCCGCCACCCAGACTTCGACATGCGCATGATCGTCATTTGCCGCAGTGAGTGGAATGGCTCGGCTCGCGAGTAGCGCGCGGCTCCCGACGAGAATCGCCTCGGCTCCGCTTCGTCCCACCATGCCGAGTCCGGTCAGGTTCTCGAAATCGGTCACCGGATTGAGACCGATGCCACGCTGCGCGGCCTCGCTCACAATTGCCCGGGAGAGGGGATGCGTGGAGTACTGGCCGACACTCGCAGCCTGACGCAGCACCTCTTCCTCGGTCGTGCCGCTCAATGCGACGATCCGCGCGACACGCAGGCTCCCCTTGGTGAGTGTCCCTGTTTTGTCGAAGGCGAACTGATTGATTCCCGCGAGATTCTCCACCGCCACGCCTCCCCGAAAGAGAATGCCGCGCCGTGCGCCGGAGGCAATTGCCACGAGGATCGCCGATGGAATCGAGAGCACGAGCGCGCACGGCGAGGCGACCACGAGGAGTGTCATCGTGCGATAGAAAGCTTCCGCTACGGGCCGATGCATCGCCAGCAACACCAGAAAAAGAATGGCACTCAGTGCAAGCACTGCCCACGTGTAATACCGGCTGAAGGTGTCGGTGAAGCGCTGGGCGGGCGCCTTTTGCTTTTGAGCGCTTTCGATGAGGGCCACGACCCGCTGCACCGCGCTATCCCGCGGCAAACGTTTCACGCGGACGACCGCCTGCCCTTCGAGGTTTAGGGTGCCGCCGCTGACGGCGTCGCCCACGCGTTTCGTGACGGAAAGAGATTCGCCGGTCAGCGCGGATTCATCCGCCGAGGTCGCGCCCTCCAGCACCACTCCGTCGACCGGGAAGAGTTCGCCGGGCTTGATCAGCAGTTCATCTTCCGGCTGCACGTTTTCGATCGCGGTTTCGACCCAGGTGCCGGCACTGCGCCGGAGGACTTGTTTCGGCGCGACCTTGAGGAGCGAGCTGATGGTCTTCCGGGTGCGATAGTGAGCGAACTGTTCAAGGCCACCGCTCAAGGAAAACAAGAAGAGCAGCGTGGCGCCTTCCGCGCGGGCGTTCACGAGCAGAGCGCCTAGGGCTACGATCAACATGAGGAAATGCACATCGATCTTTCCTCGCCGAAGTTCGCCCGCGACTTCGCGGGCTGCGTACCATCCGCCACTCACGTACGAGATCAAAAACGCCGGCAGCACGAGCCAGGCGGTCGCCGGCGCCTGAGCAGCAAAATAGCCAGCCAGCCCCGCCGCGCCGCACACACCGGAGAGAAGTAGCATCAGGCGATAGTCCGATTCCGCTTCCGGCAGCAGACGATTTTGCCACCGCGGCACTTTGAATTTCCGCCATACGATGGTGCCGAGTGGCTCGGCTTCTCCCCGATGGAACTCGATCGCGCCCTTGCCGAGATGATGATGGTGAAAATGCACCTTTGCGCCTTCGACGCCCGGAGTATGGAATACCTCAGGTGAGTGCACGACCAGCTCCGGATTTGGCAGGTCATGACTGAGACTCTTATCTATCTTCGCCAGCACTGGTGCTGGCGGGACCTCCTCGGCGAAGCCCACCTCAAGGTCACGTTCTTCCGCATCGATCCGCAGACCTTCGATTTGCGGATTTACAGCAAGAATGCGTTCGATCGGACCCGGGTTTTGATCGGCTTTCATGTTAGTAGTATCTTCGCGCACAGCCTGGTTTGCTCCAACCATCACTTGCGCATTCCTGTCCGTGGGTTGCCTTGGGTCGATAGCAGGGAAGAACGGTCGATCTTCCCGAGTATGGCCAAGAAGGGGCTGGCAATGGGCAAGCCACGCGCAGCGATTACCCGGCGGAAGAGTAGTGTCGGGAAGAACCGAATGCCATGGATTCTCATCCGCCCCTCGACATCCGATGCTTGGATCTGGGGAAAAGTCGTGGACAAATCGCTGCCCTACTTTCTCGATCAATACACAAGTGAACGGCAAGCCGTGACCTTGGCGACGGCGGAAGCAGCTGGTAAGCGAGATTAGTTACCGGTGTTTGCCTTCAACTCGGCCCAGCGAATCGCTTGGTGGACCAGTTCCGCGGCACTGCTGATTTGCAGCTTTTCTTTGATATGGCCCCGGTGGACGGCCACGGTCTTGTGACTGAGATGAAGTTGGCCGGCGATCTCCTTGGTCGATTTGCCCTGGCCGATTAGGCGAAAGACGTCGAACTCTCGGTCAGTCAACTTTTCCACCGGTGAACCGGCGCCACTCGATTTCGCGCCGGAAAATAGATTCAGAATCTTCGCCGCGATTCTTGGGCTGACGCAAATCTCTCCATCGAGTACCCGGCGAATCGCCTCGAGCATCATTTCGCTGCCAGCTTCCTTCATCAAGTAGCCGCGGGCTCCCGCGCGCAACGCTCGCTCGGCGTAAAAGTTTTCGTCGTGCATGGAATAGACAAACACCGGCACGTCGGGGTGCATCGCCGTCAGATCCTTGATTAATTCCACTCCGCTACGATGAGGGAGCGTAATGTCCGTGATTACGAGATCGGGGGTACTCTGGGAAATTTTGGACAGGGCTTCTTCGGCGCTCTTGGCTCCGCCGCAACACATCAGGCCGGGTTCGCTGTCAATCAGCCGGCTCATGCCATCCAGCATCATGGGATGGTCGTCGACGAGAAAGACACGTTTCCGCGGAGGTTCTTTGGGGGCGCTCTTCGTGGGCGTTTTGGTGGTAGGCCGCGAAGGGCTGGAGGGTTTGGCTTTCACTTCTTTTTCGGTACGGAGCATACCACTCGCGCGCCTTTTCCAGAAACCGAATGCAAGCTGAGATGACCGCCGACGAGCCGTGCGCGATGCTGCATCACTTGCAAGCCCATGCCGTTCTTCTTGGATTTGCGCCGGGGAAAGCCACAGCCGTTATCTTCAACGGTTAGCTCAATCACAGTCTCTCGATCCTCGAGCCGCAAAACGATCTGCGCTGGCTTTGCATGCTTGAGCGCGTTCGTCACGGCTTCCTGTGCAATTCGGTAAAGATGCCCCGCCATCGCGCTGTCATCGATTTTGACGGGAGAGGGACACTCGAAGTCGCAGGGGGTGCCGGCGGAGGTCGTCATCTGGGCGAGGTCCTGCAGAGCCTGCATGAGCCCTTCGCCCTCCGCGGCGACGGGCGACAGGCCATGCGCCAGTTCACGGGTCTGAGTAATTGCCTGGCGAATGTATTTGGTGATTTCCCACGCGCTTTTGGCTTGAACCGGAGCCGCGGTTTTCAACTCGCGCGCGAGCGTATGTGTCATCAACTCCAAGGCGGTCAGCTGCTGGCCGAGGCCATCGTGTAGTTCACGTCCGAACTGGTGGCGTTCCTCCATGGTAATGTGCAGGACTTCGCGCTCCAGGCGGCGTTGTTCGGAGATATCGTGCACGAAGCCGAACACTTCTCCTCGGTCTTCGCGGAGCGAAATTTCTGTCTCGATGACTCTGCCATCCCGGCGGTGCAGTTGAGTGAAGCAATGCATCGCACAGCCCGCTTCGAGATGGGTCACTTCCTCGCGCACTTCTTGTTTGAACGCAGCGTCCTCTGCATCGAAGACGTTTCTTTGGATTAGCTCCTCGGGTGAATATCCCAGGAGACTGCAAAGCGCTTCGTTCACCTCCAGGACGTTGCCGGCTTTGCCAAATCGCACGAAGCCGTCGAGTGCCGTCTGGATGACAAATTTTTGCCGCTCTTCGCGCTGCCGAATTGCCTCGTAGGCGTCGATCAATTTCCTTTCCCGCTCTACTGTTCCCAGCGAGCGGCGGACGATACTCGGCAGCAGTTCCAGCATACCGGCATCTTTCATCACGTAATCGAGCGCGCCTCGCCTCATCACATCCACCGCGGTGCGCTCGTCACCATGTCCGGTCACGATGACGAAGGGAATGTCGATGCCGCGTTCGCGCAGCCGATCGACCAGCAGGGGCGCCGAGAGATCCCCCAGTTTCAAATCGAGCAGCAGAAGATCGGCCGTTTCGTGGCTGAGCCATTCGAGCGTCTCGCCTCCGCTGGCAAAACCCTCGACTTCGTAACCCTCTCGCCGGAGCACATCGACCATGAGGAAGAGCAATCCTTCCTCGTCATCGGCAATCAGCAAACGCGCCACTTTGTGTGCGGGAAATCCCATTACAGTGTGGGCAGTCGCAGCAAATTCACGAATGTCCCGAGCTTGTTGATCGCCGAAGCGAAGCCGTCATAGGAAACGGGTTTTTGCAGGTAGATATTGCACCCGAAATCATGGCAACGCGCGACTTCGCGAGGGTCATCCGTCGTCGTCACCATGATCACCGGCAGCTTGCGCAGCACGGCGTCCGATTTGATCTGCCGCAAGACCGTTACACCATCGATCTTTGGCATGCGAATATCGAGCAGGAGCAGGTAAGGGCGGGCATGCTCGAAAGCCGGTTGGGTGGTGCGCCCGAAAAGAAAATCGAGCACCTCCTGTCCGTCGCTGAATCGAAGAAAAGGAGCATTCACCCCCGAGCGGCGGAGATTATCTTCGATCAGGAAAGCGTGGCCATCATCATCGTCCGTGATCAGAATTGTGGGGGTCTCACTCATGGCAAAACGATCCATAACAACTCCCTGAGACACGAGCAATCGCCGGAAGGGAAACGAAGAAGGTCGTGCCTTCATCGGGACGTGATTCAACCCAGATGCGGCCATGCTGCCGCTCCAGAGCGCGTTGAGCGATGGCCAGCCCCAGTCCTTCGCCCATGGTCTTCTTTGGATCAAGACGATGGAACAGCTCAAACACCTTGGGCTGATGCTCCGTGGCGATGCCGATGCCGTTGTCTTCCACGCTGTAGATCGCCTGTTCGCCATCCACGCGACCGTCGATGGAGATGATGCACGCGCGATCCTTGGCGCGGTATTTGAGCGCGTTGTCGATTAAATTGGAGAAGACCTGACCGATGAGCGTCGGATCGCCCTGACAGTCGGGAAGCGCTCCAATTTCAATGCGCGCACTCGCTTGCTCGGTCTGAAACTTGAGCGCTTGCACCGTGCCCGTGACGAGCTTGTTCATCACGATGGTTTGAATTTGCACCACGACGCGGCCCATGCGCGAGAAGCGGAGAAAGCCGGTCAGCAGTGCGTCCATCTTTGCCACCCCTGCCTCGATGTAGTGCAGAGCACGCGGAATGTCGGTCGCGAAGAGGCGCTGGACGTCGGCATCTTCCACTCCGCTCAGTTTCTCCTTCATTTCACCGCAGGCGCGGACCAATGCGTGGCCGAAACCTTGCACGTTGAGCAGCGGCGAGCGCAGGTCGTGCGAGACGACATAGACGACCGTCTCCAGCTCCTTGTTTTTTGCCGCCAGTTCCTCTGCCAGGAATTTCAGCCGCAACTCATCTTCTTTCCGCTGCGTGATGTCCGTGCGGATCGCCACATACTGACGGGGGCGTCCCTGGGCGTTCAGAAAGGGATAAATGGTCGTATCTACCCAATAGAAGCTATTGTCCTTTGCTCGATTCTTAATCTCTCCTTTCCAGACCTCGCCACTGGCGATCGTCTTCCAGAGATCGGTAAAAAAGGATTTCGGATGGTAACCGGAATTAATGATTCGATGGTCCTGCCCTAGCAACTCATCGCGCGAGTATTTGGATATCTCACAAAACTTGTCGTTCACGTAGGTGATCTTCCCCGCGGCATCAGTAATCGCCACGATGGAGTGTGCGTCCAAGGCTGCTTTGATATCGGAGAGCTCTCGAACGACGTCGTCGAGACCTGTCCCGGACCGTTTGGCGTCGTGGTCAGATTTCATCGTTGCTCTATTCACAGTCGCAGGCGTAGCCGTGACAGGTCGAGAACGTTCGATTAAGCGGCCAGCGGGAGATGGGTCCGGTAGGTCGTGGGAGATTCGCCATTCAACTTTTTGAAGACTCGATTGAAGTGGGTGAGTGACTGAAACCCCACATCATACGCGACCTCGCTAATGCGTGCATGCCGCTTGAGCAGTTGCTCCTTGGCCTTTTCGATACGCACACGGCTGAGGTATTCGGTGAAGCTGAGCCCGGTGGCTTTTTTGAATTGCTTGCAAAAATAGTAGATACTCATGTGCACCGCTTGGGCGACCCTCGAGAGGGAGAGCTCTTCCGTATGGTGAGTATTGATGAACTCGCGTGCCTTTGTCATGCTCGGCGCTTCCGCATTCTCGCTCTGGAAGACGATCTGATTGGCGACCATGGAGAGATGCTGGGCAAAGATGCGCAGCAAGAGGAGGACTGATTCATAGCGTTTGGACGTGAAGACCTGCGAATTGAAATAGGCCTCACGCATTTTCTCCTGGTCGATCTTGATTCCCAATTGCTCCAGCCGTCGCAGCACGCGGGCAAAGCTCTGCGCGGTGGGTTGATGCGGCAGCACTTCGCCGGTGCGCAGAAAGCCGACGAGTTGCCCTCCCACGCGCAGCGGAATGGCCGTCTCGGAAAAGCCCGCGTAGCACGTCACCGTGCGAGGTTGCTCTTGTGCTGTAGTGGTGAGTTCGTGCTGCGTCTGCAGACAGGAGCCGCAGGCCTTGTTTTGCTTCGCCAGCAGCGCGCAAAACGGATTTTCGTGGCGCCGACCTTGGTGGGCCATATTCCAGCCTTCGGCAGGGCTGAGGTTCAAGGGCAGGCCCGTCGCCTCGCCGAAGGCCCGCTCATAGTCCTTGTAGATTTGGGAGCGGGATAGCTTTTCCAGGACGGTATTGTGATTGGAGTTCATAGGTCAGGCAGCGGCAGAGGTGGACATGTCCACTCGGGCTTGGTTGGTTGCTGGCTACAGAATAGGGCAACGCCTCGTGCTTCCACTATTGGCTGGAGTACCATCCGTGCCCGGGACTGTTTTCCGATGGGTCCTAGGCAAAATGCCTAGGTCGAACTTCTCGTCGCTCCCAAGCTGTGACGGGGAAGTGACGCTGGCCCGGTTACGATCTCCGAGATCTCGAACCACGCCGGCCAAGCCACCCAAAAACGATCGCGAGAGAAACCAATGAACTGGAGGGCATGAGGATCGCTGCCAGCAGAGGGCTCATCTTCCCGGCGAGTGAGAGCGCGATGGCGATCACGTTGTAACCGATGGCAAACGCGATGACCGCTCCCGCCACCAGGCGTCGGCGAGCGGCTGCCTGGAGCAAGGCGCGAACACCGCCCAACCCGCGACCCAGAAAGTAAAAGTCGGCTTTTTGCTCGAGCAATCCGCGGTCGATAGCGGGCGTGCCGCTGCACCAGGCGGCGTCAAAGGCGAGCGAGTCGTTGGCACCGTCGCCGATGTAGAGAGAATCGCGCCGGTCAAAGCTGGCGACCCACTCCGCCTTTTGTTCGGGCGACAGCTGGCCGAAACAGCGCTCTTGGGGCAGCCCGAGTCGCCGGCCCATCGACTCGACCTTGGCATGCCGGTCGCCACTCAGGATGAAGATGCGGCAATTGCGCGCTTCCAGCGCCCGCACCTCGGTGAGGGCATCGGTACGCGGCTCCTCGCCGAAACGAAAGCTCGCGAGCAGCAGGCCATCGCGGGTGAACACGCAGTCGGCGGACTCTTGCACGCCGCTCCACTCTGGGCGTCCGAGCCGCCAGAGGGAGCCGGCGTGCCGCAGGTCGAGGCCAAACCCGAAGGTCTCCGTCGCCCGGGCCAACGCAGCGGCTTCGACTCTATCGGCGAGGAGTTGCTCACGCAGGCAGCCGCTGACTGGGTGCGGGCTGTCGTATACGATGGCAAGCAGCACCGCACGCTCCTCGGCCGAGAGAGCGCATAAAGCCTCGGGATTGCGCAATGAGATCGTCTCGAGAGTCAGCGTGCCGGTTTTGTCGAAGAGAACGTTGCGAACCCGGTCGAGTTTGGCCCACAACTCCGCATTGCGGACGAAGACGCCGAACCGCCGCAGACCGGAAGTGGCCAGATCGTTGGCCAGCGGAAGGGCGACGCCTGAGGCGCAGGGGCACGATACGACCAGGACTGAGATGAAGACCTGTAACGCCGGCAGCAGTGCGCCCGTCATCACCCACCAACCGGCGAAAGCCAGCGTGCCGATGGCGATGACGGCGACGATGTAGATTCGCAGGAAGCGCTCGCGTCTTGCGTCGCGCGGTGCAGGGCCGGGCGTGATGACGAGGAGTTTCGCAAGCAAGGAGTCGGCCCACGGTTCCAGGGCCTCGAGCGCAATGGCGTCCTGACCGCGGTTTACCGCTCCGGCCGAGACGATACGTCCACGACCAGCGATGGTGATATCGCTTTCCCCGCTGATCCACTCCAGTCCCAGCAAGGCGGAAGCGGAATGGAGACGCGAGCGGACCGGAACGGTTTGTCCCGGCTCCACGACGAATGTGCGACCGCTGCGGATGTCACCGGCATCGAGTCTTTCGCCCGTTGCGGCGTCGCGTACGCGAGGCGGCTCTGCCATTGCGGAAAGCAACTGGCGGCGATTCCGCTCGATGGCCTTCTGCTGCAGCCAGCGACCCACCAGCATGAGAAAACTGAACGTGGCCACGAAATCGAAATAGACGAACCCGTGCGCGTTTCGCATCCACGCAAAGACCGAGCCCGCATAGGCGGCAAGGAGCCCCAGCGAGATTGGCAGGTCGATGTGCAGCACGTCTTGGCGCAGGCTGTGCCACGACCGGACAAAAAAGTAACTGCCACCGATGAGAAAGCTCAGCGTTCCGAAGAGGAAGGTGAGACGATCGAAGAGCGGGGCAAATTCGAAGTCCACGCTCATCCCGAGATAGCGCGGCAGCGTGAACAGCATGGTGTTCAGCGCCAAAGCAGCGCAAAGGCCCAACCGCAGATTCAGCGCGCGGTTGGTGGGCGCACTTTTCCCCGGTGGGCCGACGAGGTAGCCATACGATTGCAGATCGCGCGCAAAGGCCACTAGGTCGAAGGAATTGGCCTCGCCTTGCAGCTCAAGCTGCCCGAGCGCGGGATCGATGCGGATGAACAGTGCGCCGGGATGGCGGAGGAATAGCCGCTCAATCAGCCATGTGCAGCCGATGCACGATAGGCCCTGGATGTCGAGATGGAGAGGCCCTGCGGTCTGTGCAGCGAGTTCTTCCAGCCACGTGTAATCGCGTTTTTGAAAGACGAGGGAAGCTACCGGCGGCAGGACGCCTTCCTGCAAATCATAAAACTGCCCGAGACCATTTTTGGCGATGAGGTCGTGCACGAACTGACAGCCGGTGCAGCAGAAATCCCGACGATGCGCTGTCGGGCAAAACGGCGTGCCGCAGTGGATGCAGACGCGTTGATCAATGGCAGCTTGCATGGAGGGGAATGGCGGCGCGCCAGACGAGCAGGCCGGCGGAAGCAAATGCCATGGTCTGTTGCGTCCAACGTGCCGCCCGTGGAGAAAGCGCGTGCTGCGCGCGGGTTGCTTGTGCCTGGAGGAGCAGCGGAAGAGGGATGGTACCGGCCACAAAACTCGCCATGTGGACGGCGCCGCTCAACCAGGAGCCGGTGAGCGCAGCGGCGACCAGCATGAGCCAGAGCGGACCGCACGGCAGCAGCGGAGTGAGCCAGCCGAGCGATCGGTGCAACCGGGCGCGGAAGAGGAATTGCGCCACGAAGCGCGGCTGCGGGATGCGCTTTTCCCAGCCCAGGCCCAATACCACGAGTATAGCCGCCATCGCCCACGGAATCAGGCGTGCGGTGCTTCCCTGGAGGGCGGCGGCGGCCGATTGCCCGATCGCTCCGCAAAGCATCCCGGCTAGCGTGTAGGAGATAAAACGCGAAGCGTGATACTCGAGCGGACGGACCCGAAAGGCGCAGACCAGAGGACCGCACATGACGGTGCAATGCACGCTGGTGACCAGCCCTGCGACCAAGGCGGCGAGCGGCGTCGTGGTACTAAGGTTCATGGATGGCAGTCGGAACCTCTTGCGGCGTGTGGCGCACGGCGATCACGACGAGAGTGATCGTCGCGGCAATGAAAAGGACGTTCGCTACGATGAGCCAAATCCAGGGGCGTTCTTTCATGGTGTCAAAGGTCCGAGAAAGGTGGCCGGTTTTTCCACGATCGTGCCGCTGCTGCTCACGACACGAAAGCGGATGGGCAGCTCCTCTTTCAATCCTGTGGCCGGCAGGGTGAGGACGAGTGTGCGTATTTCCTCGCCGAGCGGAGCCACAGCGACGCCGTCTTCCGCCCCGCTCCAGCGTAGATTGGGAGGGCCACCGAGTACGTCGACATGGAACGTCACCGGTGCATTGTGCTTGTTCAGGATTCGCACCAGGAATTGGTTCCGCACCACGCCCGCTTCCACGACATAGGGAATGCCGGTCACACGGGTCAGGCCCACCGAAGCGTTCTGAAGCGTCGAGGTGGCGTAGGTCAGTGCGGCGGCACCGAGGAGTGCGAGGCCGGTATAAAGGAGGATGCGAGGGCGCAGCCAGCGGGTTGGCTGTCCCTCGAATCCATGCCGCGAATCGTAGCGCACCAAGCCGCGAGGCCGCTCGAGCTTGTCCATCACCGTATCGCAGGCGTCGATGCAAGCAGCGCAACCGATGCATTCCATCTGCAGGCCCTGGCGAATGTCGATGCCCGTGGGGCAGACTTGGACGCAGCGCAGGCAATCGACGCAGGCGCCGGCGCCCGCCGTTCCCTTGCGTCCGCGCGGTTCGCCCCGCTTTTCATCGTAGCCTACGACGAGTGAGTCGTTGTCGATCAGAGCAGATTGCAGCCGCCCATAAGGGCAGAGCACGATGCAGAACTGCTCGCGGAACCACGCAAGGTCGAACCACAGAGCAGCGGCAATGAGGAAGACGAAAACAAACGCGCTCCAGTTTTCACCGGGCGAGTGCGTCATGAGCGCATAGAGGCCCGGGAGCGAGACGAAGTAGGAAAGGAGGACGTGCGCGAGGAGCAGCGTGAAGAGAATGTAGAGCAGATGCTTTGCGCTGCGGCGAACGATCTTCGCCAAGGTGGCAGGCGAACGATCGAGCGCCCGGCGAGCCGGCGCGTCGCCCTCGCACCAGCGCTCGATACGCCGGGCAAAATCGAGCAGGACAGTCTGCGGACAGGCCCAGCCGCACCAGACGCGGCCGAGTAGCGCTGTGACATAGAAAAGGCAAAAGCCGAGCCCGCTTAGGACGAAGAAGACGACCCAGACATCCTGCCCGACGAAGGTCAGGCCGAAATAGTGAAATTGGCGATGGGCGACATCCAGGAAGAGCGCGGGATGCCCATTGATCGGAATCCAGGGCAACGCCACGTAGAGCATGGTGAGTAGGACTGCGAGGATCGCCCGCCACCGCGTGAATCTTCCGCTGACCGCGGCGCTGTGGATGAATCGCCGCGAACCGTCGTCATTGATGGTGGCGACGGATTCAAGAGAAGGCTTGAGAGGCGTCGCAGTCATGGAGCGGGCGCAGGCGCAGGCGCGGGCAGGACGCCGAGCGGTGGCGTCCATCCCGGCACTGCGATGATTTCTTCGCCGGCCTGGTGGTGGGAGAAAATGAAAGCTGCCACCTCTGTGATTTTTTGTTTCCCGAGCAAGGGTCCCCACGCAGGCATGCCTTTGAGCAGGCTGCCTTCGGTGATCGTTTTGAGCACGTCCATCGGTTTGCCACCATGAATCCATTCGTGGTCGACGAGATTCGGGCCGATCAAACCGGAGAGATCCGGTTTATGACAGGCGGCGCAGGTCGTTTCGAATGTGGCTTTGCCCGCAGCGAGCGTTTGCGCATCGTGGCTCAGCTTCCAGATCGCGGCATCGTCGATGACCCCGGAGCCGCGGGCCGCTCGGGCAGTATTCTCCGCCATGGTGCTTTCCAGTACCTGCGCGGGCGATGAACCGAGGCCATACGCCTCGTAGTAGGCCCAGTAGAACAAGGCGAACGCCATCGCCCCATAAAGGGTGAGCAGCCACCAGCGGGGGAGCCGCTTGTCGTATTCCTGGATGCCGTCGTAGGTGTGTGCACGCAAGGCGTTCCGGTCGATGGAATCGTCCGGAGAAGAGTGGCTGGGATCAGTCGAGTTCATCGTTTTCCAAAGGCAGTTTTTCGAGGCGCGCAATGGTCTCGCGCGGCATCCGGCGGACGCGGGCAAAGTTGATGAGGAAGACGCAGAAGAAGAGCGTGATGCTCAAGATGCTGAGGGCACGCTGCCATTCTTCGACGAAGACGCGGTGAAACATGGCTGGTTATTTGGTGGCGGTTTGGATGGTCCCGTCGGGCTCGACTTTTTCCGCCTTGCCGAGTTTTTGGAGATAGGAGATGAGGGCGATAATCTCGCGGTCGGGCGGCACCACAGCGCCGGCGGTCTCGAGGTCGGTCGCGATTGTCTTCGCCTGGATGTCGCAGGCGTTCTGGACGTCGGCGTCGCTCATCGGTGCGTAGGGCACGCCGAGCCGGCGCTGGACGGAGAGTTTGTTGGGCAGCGCGCCGGTGTCTGTCTTGTCTGTGTAAAGCCACGGATAGTCCGGCATCGTCGAGCCGGGGCTGATCTGCCTCGGGTCGCGCATGTGGAAGAAGTGCCAGGAGTTGGGATACTTGCCGCCTTCGCGGGCCAGGTCTGGGCCGGTGCGCTTCGAGCCCCACTGGAAAGGGTGGTCGTAGATGGACTCGCCGAGTTTCGAGTAAGAGCCGTAGCGCAACACGTCGCCCACCAGCGTGCGAATCTGCTGCGAATGGCAATTGTAGCAGCCTTCGCGAATGTAAATGTCGCGGCCGGCGAGCTCGAGTGGCGTATAGGGAATCTGCCGCATGCCCTCGATGCTTGCACCGGTGTTCACCATCACGGTTGGGATGATCTGCACCAGGCCGCCGATGAAGACCGCGACAATGGTCAGCGCAGTAAAGGGCAGCGCATTCGCGAGCAGTAATTCGTACCAATGGCCCCAGCCCTGCTTGGAGAACTGGATGCTCATGCTCATGGCCAGCGATGTTGCAATGATCGCGGCGATGCAAAGAGCGCTGGCCAGCCCAGGCAGTACCGCCCAGCCTGCGATGAAGATGATGAGCAGCGTGGTGCAGATAACCGGAGCGTTCACAAAACCGCCTACGAGCCCCATGCCGCCGGCCTTTTTCTCAATGTAGACTTCGATGCTTCCGTTTACCGGCTCCGCACCCCGCGCGGTCTTCCAGATATTCCAAGCGAGCATGACAAAGCCCACGAGATACATCAGCCCGCCCAGGGCGCGGATGTGCATAAGGATCCTCGTCGACGTGACCGCTTCGATGAAATTCGGGTAGGCGAGCACCGTGCCGCCTTCTTTCGTGGCGCTGAGCATCAGTCCCTGGGTGATGCCCGAGACATACA
>JBGGMZ010000391.1:0-6476 GCA_041287745.1 Chthoniobacter sp.
CGCTGGCGATCACCGTCGTCCATCGCAAAGCGCGTCGGGCTCTTTTCCCCCATGTTCACACACGTCCACTCACGCAGCCTGCCACTGCCAGTCATTTGCATCGCGCTCGCGCTAGGCGGGCTCTCCCTCGTCAGCCACGCCGCTTCGCCGACGGCGAAATCCACCCGCAAACTGGTGGGGGAGCAGCAGGATGGCGGCGTACTGGTGACGACGAACCAGCTCGTAACCCCGGTCGGGAAAGTCCAGCGGATCGATGCCGCGCGACCGAAGGACCTGGCGCTCTCGCCAGATGGGCAGACCCTGGCCGTGCTGACCACTTCCAAAGTGCTCTTCTATAAACCGGACGGCACCTTGAACGGGAGTGTGTCGGTGAAACCAGGTCCGCTGGGGCTTGTCTGGCAGCCGGATGGGCAGGTGCTTTACGCGAGCGGTGAAGACGGCGCGGTTTATCAAATCACGCGCGAGGGTGGCGACTGGAAGGCGACGACCTTCCGGGTCATCGATGTGAACAAGGTGAAGAAATTCACTCCGTCGGATTTATCACCGGCGAGCGAGGCGAAGCAGGTGGCCGGACCGCGGCGCAAGAACGATCCGCAGGTCGCCGGGCTTGCCGTTTCGCCCGATGGGCAGCGGCTCTACGCCGCGCTCGGGATCAACAACGAAGTGGCGGTGGTCGATCTTGCCACCAAGCAAAACCTGGCCTCGATTCCGACCGGTATCGCCCCGTATCGCATCGCACTCTCCCCGGATGGAAAGACGCTCTATTCTGCCAATCGCGGCGGACGCGTCCCCGCCAAGGGAGAACCGACTGCACCCTCGGCGGGCACGCAGGTGCGGGTCGATCCGCAGACGGATGCCGCCTTGCGGGGCAGTCTCACGATCATCGATACGGAAAAGCTCACGGGTGTGGAGATCGACGCGGGCCGGCAGCCTTCCGACCTGATCTTCTCGCCCGATGGCGCCACGCTCTACATCGCCAATTCGGATGAGGACACCGTCAGCGTCTTCGACACCGGCAAACGCGAATTTCGTGCGAGTATCTCGTTGCGGCCGGAGCAGGATCCCGGCTTTGGGCAGATTCCCAGTGCGCTCGCTTTGTCCGCCGATGGCAAAATGCTCTACGTGACTTGCGGTGGAGCGAATGCCGTGGCCTGCGTCGATCTGACCAGCGGCAAGGTCTCGGGCTACGTGCCGGCGGCGTGGTATCCCATCGCCGTGAAGGAACGTGAGGGTCGTCTCTTCATTGCGAGCAGTAAGGGCTTCGGCACACGCTACACGAAAGCAAAGGAGGCCTTCCAAGTGACGGGTTCAGTGGGCACGGTGCAATTCATCGAACCAGCGCAGTTGCAGCCGAGGAGCGAACTCACCCGGCTGGTCGCGCTGAATAACGGCTGGGGTAAGACTGAGCTCCCGCCGCGCTCAGGCGTGGCTCCGGTGCCGATCCCGGAGCGGGCAGGGGAGCCGTCGCTCTTCAAGCATGTGGTCTTCATCATCAAGGAAAACCACACCTACGACAGTACGCTGGGCGATATGAAGGAGGGGAATGGTGAGCCGAGCATCTGCACCTTCGGCGAGGAGGTGACGCCAAATCAGCATGCGCTCGCACGGCAGTGGGTGCTGCTGGACAATACCTACACGAGTGGGACGAATTCCGCCGATGGCCACCAGTGGACGATGTCTGCCGTGGCCAATGGTTACATGGAGCAAAACTACGCTGCGCACTCGCGCAGCTATCCCTACGATGGAGGCGATCCGCTGGCCTATTCACCGAAAGGGTTTCTGTGGAATGCCGCCGCAAAGGCGCACAAGTCGCTGCGGGTCTACGGCGAGTTCGTCAATCGCCCCCGCGTTGTCGACAAGACCACCGGCAAGACGCCGACATGGATGCAACTCTGGGAAGATTATAAGGCGGGCGGAGAGAAATACTCCATCACCGCCGAGACGGACAACGCGGCGCTGCGGCCCTATCTGCATCCGAACTACATCGGCTTCCCGACGGTGGTGAGTGACCAGTGGCGGGCAGACCAATATCTCGCCGAGCTGAAGAGCTTCGAGGCGTCCGGCGAGATGCCGCAATTAAGCATCCTGCTGCTCCCGAATGATCACACCACGGGCACGAAGCCAAACTTCCCCACGCCGCGCGCGGCTGTGGCGGACAACGATCTCGCGCTGGGGCGGATCGTCGCGGGGATCAGCCATTCGCGATTCTGGAAGGAGACGCTGATCCTGGTGATCGAGGACGACTCGCAGCTCGGCATGGATCACGTGGACGGACATCGCACGATTGCCTACTGCATCTCGCCCTACACGCGGCGAGGTGCGGTGGTGAGCGAGGTTTACAATCACACCTCTTTCCTCCGCACGATGGAGCTGGTGCTGGGGCTGCCGGCGATGAATCGCTTCGACCGCACGGCCACGTCGATGACGAGCTGCTTCGCCGATGTGGCCGATGAAACTCCCTACACTCACCTGCCAAACAAAATGCCGCTGGATGAGATGAACCCGCCGGTGTCTGCCTTGCGTGGCGAGGCCAAACGTCTCGCCCAAGCCTGCGATCGGCTCGACTGGTCGGACTTGGATAAGGCGAACCCGGCGATCGTGGCGCGAGCCGTGTGGACCGCGCAACGGCCCGGCGAGGCGTTTCCCAAGAAGTGGTACAATCTCAACGTGAAGGAAGGCGACGACGATTGAGCAGCGGGGAAGCCGGATGTGCCGGCATTGGAAAAGGGCTTAAAATAATACCCGCACCTGGCGGCGCAGCAGCGATTGGAAGAAGTTAAACCAACATTTTTTCACGCCATGCCTGAGAACCATACCCTTCACTTGTGCGCTGAGGAAAAGCCGGAGCTGTATCAGGTCGTACATCTTTATTTCGAAGACGATCGCGAGGCGGTTGGCCACTGGACCGGCAGATACTGGTGGACCCAGAATCACGAAGCCGCCCCGGTGTATTGGCAGGATATGGAGCCGCACTGGAGCGGGGCGCACACCCTGCACTCGCGGAACTGAAGAGCCCGCTGAGCTTTATTTTACCACAGAGGCACAGAGAGCACGGAGAAGAGGTCCGTGTATCTCTTTCTCTGTGATCTTTGCGTCTCTGTGGTTCAAAGTTCCAGTGGCAGGAGTCGGGGAGCTTTCGGATTTCAGTCAGTCCTGCGTGCCAATGCGGATCGGGCGGTGCTAATACTCAGGCATGATTTCATGGCACGCCTTGCTTCTATTTCTCGTCCTGTGTTGCGGCCTGCGCGCGGCGGACCCGGAGGTGCACACGTTTTCCATCGTGGCCTTCGACCCGGCCACGGGCGAACTCGGTGTCGCGGTTGAGAGCAAGTATTTCGGTGTTGGCAGTGTGGTGCCATGGGCCAGGGCCGGCGTGGGCGCGGTGGCCACGCAGGCACGGGCAAAAGTGAGCTTTGGCCCGGAGGGATTGGACCTGATGGAAGGCGGCAAATCGCCACGTGAAGCACTGACGTCACTACTCGCGGCAGATCCCAATTCCACTGAGCGGCAGGTCGGGATGGTGGATGCCCAGGGCCGCACGGCTGCTCACACCGGCGCCCAGTGCATTGACTACGCCGGCCATCGCGAAGGGAAAAACTACACGGTGCAGGGCAACCTGCTCGCCGGCGAAGGTGTGCTCACCGCCATGGCCGAGGCTTTCGAAGCAGCGAAGAAAAAGGAAGGTAGTGAGCTCGCAGACTGGCTCCTCGCAGCGCTACAAGCAGGTCAGGTCGCCGGCGGCGACAAACGCGGCCAGCAAAGCGCCGCACTCCTCGTGGTCCACGCCAACGGTGGCCCGGGAGGCGACAACGACCGCTACATGGACCTGCGGGTGGAAGACAATCCCGCCCCAATCGACGAACTCGCGCGACTGCGAGCCCTGCACGCGCGATTCTACGGGCCGCCCCGTGCGCTGCTGAAGTAAATCCGTCGGTATCGGTCGAAAGCACCGGATGAACGGTGGATCTTTTACCGAGCTTGCTACGAGCCGATCCGGCGTTCGGTGAGAAATTCGCTGGCGCGGGCGAGTTCGCGCTCGAGTTCGCCGATGTCGTCGGCGTGGTCGGAGGGCTCGTGGACGAGCGTGGCGCCGTCGCGCAGGCTGCGGACATTCTCCGTGAGCTGGCGCACTCGGCGGATGACGCGACGGTGGAAAAAATACAGCGCCACCGCGCGGCTCACGAGACCAATGAAAACGGAGAGGAAGATCAGCAGGTAATCGCGCTGGCGGATGGAACGAATTTCATCGATGCGCCGGGCGAAGAGGCGCTGCTCGCTGGCGCGGAGGGAGGAGAGCTGCTGGCCGACGAATTCCAGCAGTGGCTGATTGCGCAGGATCTGCGCGCTGATGTCCTGGGCGGATGCACCGCCGGTCTCGGCGGTGTAGAGGTTGGTGAGTACCTCGAGTTCGTCGGAGGCTTGTTTTTCCACCGCGTCGAGTCGTGCGAGCTTTTGCGTGCGGATGAGGGGCCGCTGGATGGTGTCCATGAGGGCGCGCACATGGGCGAGCTTTTGCGGAATGAGCGTGCGTGCGTCCCTCGCGGGCTGGAGCATGCTGGGATCGTGGGTGAGCATGTAGCCGCGCAAGCCGGCGGAAGCGTTGAGCAGGGAGGTCTGCACATCGACCAGGCTCTCGACCACTTCGTAGTGCCGGGCCAGCGACAGCTCCGTGTGCTCCCGCTGCTGGTTGCTGTAATAAGCGAAGACCGCGGTGATGAGGACGGCGACGAGCGGCAGGCTATTGAAAACGAGGCCTTGCACCCGCAAGGGGATACGTTGCCAGATGGAGATGCGGGACATGCGAAAGGACTACAAAGTGCTGGCGGGTGAAACCGCCGGCTTTAGGGCTGGTTGCGTCACTTTTATTGCGACGTGGCGTGAACATCCGTCATCCAACGTTCTACGTCCAATCCCCAATCGCAGAACGTCACTTCAGACTTGCTGGCGTCATTGGATGTTGGACGTCGTGCGTTCGATGTTGGATGTTTTTCAATGCCTTTTTCCATTCGCCTGGCCTGTGAAGCGGATATTCCCGCATTGGAGGCGCTGATTCCACTTTCCGTCCGTGGGTTGCAAGCTGCGACCTATTCGCCGGCGCAGATGGAGGCAGCGATTGGGCCGGTTTTCGGGGTGGATCGGCAACTCATTCGCGACGGTACCTATTTTGTCGTGGAGAGCGAATGGACGATCGTCGGCTGCGGAGGCTGGAGTCGACGCAAGGCGGTCTTTGGCGGCGACCGTGAACGGAAGGGGGAGGATGCAGCTCTCAATCCGGCGCAGGATCCGGCGCGAGTGCGTGCGTTCTTCGTGCATCCGGATTTCGCGCGACGGGGCATCGGGCGTCTCATTCTCGGTCGCTGTGAGGAGGCGATCAGGGCGGCGGGTTTCCGTGAAGCCGTGCTCGTGGGGACGCTGGCCGGGGAGCCTTTGTACACTGCCTGCGGTTACGAAGTCATCGAGCGCTACGATATTGCGCTCAAGGGTGAAATAAAGCTGCCTGCGGTGAGGATGGGTAAGCGGTTCGGCGCCGCCTGAGGCATCGTCCCGCACACGCTAGTCAACACCGCGCCATACGTCGTTTTGCGGGTCCGCCTGCGAATCCTAAGATGAACAGGGCATCACGGAGGGATGTCCAAATTTGAAAACAGAAAGAGAGTAAATATGACAACGCACGTTGATGAAAAAATCTACGGCAAGGTGATGGAGATTCGCCTGAATGGGACGCTGACTAAAGAGGACTATGCGCGGTTTGTCCCGGACACCGAGGAGATGATCCGGCAGCACGAGAAGATTAACATGCTGGTCATCCTGGATGACTTCCATGGGTGGGATGCAGGCGCGCTTTGGGAAGACATCAAGTGGGACGCGAAGCACTTCAACCACGTGGAGCGCATCGCGGTAGTCGGCGATTCCAAGTGGCAGAAGTGGATGACGGCATTTTGCAAGCCATTCACCACGGCGCAGGTGAACTACTTCGAGCACAGCCAAATGCCCGAAGCGCGGGCATGGCTGGGCGGATACGCCGAGGCGTAGAAACGAATGTGGAGTGAGTCCGCCGGTCTGATCTCGTGAGGTCTCAGGCCGGTGCGGCTGCGCCGCCGTGCGGGGAGGCGATTCGCTAAACGAAGAGCTTGGCGACCGGGGTGCCCTTGTCGGTGAGCGGGATGGGGCGTTCGCCATCCATGATGCTCTTGTTCGGATTCACGCCCATGGTGGCGAGAATGGTGGCGAAGAGATCGGGCACGCTGACCGGATCGGCGACAATGTTCATGGCGAGATCGTCGGTGGTGCCGACACATTGGCCGGTGCGCAAGCCCCCACCGGCGAGAATCACGCTGAAGGACTTGCCGTGGTGACCACGTCCGCCGCCGCTGTCGAAATGGGCCGGGCGGCCGAACTCGCTGGCGATGACGATGAGCGTCTTGTCGAGCAGCTTGTGATTCTCGAGATCGGTGATGAGCGTGGCGACGGTGGCG
>JBGGMZ010000392.1:0-4311 GCA_041287745.1 Chthoniobacter sp.
CGGATATTCTGCGGCTCCTTGCTGGAGTCAAAGGTATCCATCGCTTGTGTCTGCATATTGAACGCGAGTTCGAAAGACTGGATGCGCGCCTCCAGCGCGGACTCGTGAGCCTGGCGCTCGGCGCGCAAATTGTTCATCGCTTTTAGCATGTCGAGCTGGCGCTGCTGCTGGTTATGCGTGGCGTACTGGCTGCGAATGTTTTCGATGATGCGATCCGCCGGACCGCTCACATTGCCGACCAGCGTGCCCTGATAGGCTCCCGGCAGGAAAGCCGAGCGCCAGTTCGAGGCGCCGCCAAGACCTCCGCCGAGGGCGACGAAACCCGGGAGGTTCTGATTCTCCGCACCCAAGCCGTAGAGCACCCACGCGCCCATGGAGGGCTTCACGAGGCGGCCGGAGCCGGTATTCATCATCAGCGTGGCGAAATCGTGCGCCGGGATGTCGGTATTCATCGAGCGAATGACCGCGATGTCATCGATGTGGTCGCCGATCTTGGGGAAAATCTCGCTCACTTCCACGCCGCTCTGGCCGCGCTTGGTGAATTTGAACTGCGTGGGCAGCGGGATGCCGCCGATCTCCTTCACGTCCTTGCCGATGTATTTCTCGATGCCCGGCTTCGGATCCCACGTGTCGATGTGCGACGGTCCACCCTGCGAAAAGATATGGATCACGCGCTTGGCCTTGCCGGGGAACATCGGCTCCTTGGGCGCGAGCGGGGAAAGGTTCATCGCCGCCTGGGAGTGGCCACCCATGGAGATGCCGAAAAGGCTGGCCAGGCTGAGGGCGCCAAATCCCATACCGAAACGGTTGAGGAATTGGCGACGGGTAACGCAAAAATCTTCGGGGGAAGGGAGATGTTGGTTGATGTCCATATGCTGTGTGTTCTTGGAGCGGCTAACCCATTAAGCAGCGACAAGTTTCGCTCTTAGCGAAAATATTAAATTTAGGTTAAGAAGTGGCCGTTTCGGTGGTTCCCCTACGGGACCTCGCTAGCCACCCCCGGTCAGCTCGACGAGAGAGCGTGCCTATCCTTTCCGCACATTCCGCTTGCCCCCGCGCTCGCGGCGTGAATCCTCCTGCCCCTCCCAAAATGAACTCACGCTCAGGAATCCTCGCCGGCGGCAACTGGATCATCGACCACGTCAAAATCATCGACACCTGGCCGTCGCAAGACGCGCTGGCCAATATCCTCTCCAGCACGCACGGCACCGGCGGCTCGCCCTACAATATCCTCATTGATGTCGCCAAGATGGGCGCGCCGTTCCCCCTCTCGGCCGTGGGCCTCGTGGGCCAGGATGCGGATGGCCGGATCATTCTGGACGACTGTGCGAAGTTCAAAATCGACGCCACCGCGCTGCAGCAGACGGATAAGGCTCCGACCTCTTACACCGACGTGATGACGGTGCAATCGAATGGACGCCGCACTTTTTTCCACGCCCGCGGCGCCAATGCCCTGCTCGATTCCCCGCACTTCGATTTCAGCCAGACCAGCGCGCGGCTCTTTCACCTCGGCTACCTGCTGCTGCTCGATCGGATCGATAGCCCCCACCCCGAGTATGGCACCGTGGGCGCCGAAATCCTCGCCCGCGCGCAAGCCGCCGGACTCAAGACGAGCATCGATCTCGTGAGCGAAGACAGCGACCGCTTCGCCAAGGTGGTCTCGCCGGCTCTCAAGCATGTCGACCTCTGCATCATGAATGAATTCGAGGCCGGCCGCGTCACCGGCCAGCACATCCGGACCGACAGCGGTCTCGATCGTGTTGCGCTGAGAAAAGCGATGGAGCAGATCCTGGCGGCCGGGGTGCGTGAACATGTCATCGTCCACTTCCCCGAGGGCGGCGCTGCACTCGGCATCGACGGCCAGTTCCACGAGCACGCCAGCGTGAAGCTCCCGGATACCTACATTAAGGGAGCTGCCGGCGCGGGAGATGCCTTTACCGCAGGCGTCCTCCTCGGCTGGCACGAGCTTCTTCCCGTGAAGGAATGGCTGCGCTACGGCGTGTGCGCCGCCGCCGCCAATTTGGCCGACGAGACCTGCACTGGCGGCATGCTTCCGCTGGCTCAGGTGCTGGAGCTTGGAGCGCGCTACGGCTTCCGGGCGTAGTTCTGGAGTCGAGGCGGGATTTTAAACGCAGAGGCGCAGAGACGCGGAGGGCCGCAGAGGAGAATTCAGAAAATCTAAGCGAACGACTCTCGCATTGGAGGCGTTTCCTATTGCCGACTCATACTTGTCTGTAAGCCTCCGCGACGTTTCGGCGTTTCATCCGAGTGATCGACTCCAAATTTCTCCTCTTTGCGGCTCTCGCCTTCCTCACGTCGACCGGCCTCGGCGACGAAGATAATCTCGAACAATCGTGGCCTTCTCCGGACCGGCAATATCTCGTCCGCCATACCGACACGTTTGATCCCCAGCGCACTTCGCGGAAAAGAAAAACCGATCTTTACGATCAACCCGCCGCCTACATTCTGACCCGCGAGGGAAAAATCCTTTGGCAGATGGAGTCGCCCGTCGATGAATCGGCTCACTCGTTTCGTTGTGTCTGGGCGACCGATTCGAAATCGGCCCTCATTCTTGATCGGCCCGCAAGAGACGACATCGAGATCAGTCTCGTAATGCCCAAACAGCCTGCGAAAAGCGGTCGCCTCGCTTTGGTCCGAATCGTCGATGCGGTGATCAAGAAAGGCGGAATAGACGACTCCAAATATCTCCCGAAAGCATGGTTTGGCCAATGGCGATTTGCCGATGGTCGATTCGAAGGGACCGTCATCGTCTCCCAAGTCCACATCTACCGGCTGCATCTTGCGCTCATTCGGTCGCCCATGGGGGCGAAACTGAGGCTCCTCGACACAACTACCTTCGAAAAGTGGGACGACCATTTGGAAGCTTTGTGAAGCGCTGCCCTCTCGGTCGTCAGGTTGAAATTGCTTCACCGGCTGCCATCCCGTAAAACGGCCCCCCATGAGCAACACTTCCGTCGGCGATTACAAGGCCGTCTGCGCCGCTATCGAGGGTTACGTCGAAGCCGCCCGCACCGGCAACTCCGCGCCTATGCGCCAGGTCTTCCACGAAGACGCCTATATCTTCGGCTTCTTCGATGGAGAGCCGTTCAACGGACCGATTAAGAAGCTCTTCGACTGGGACGACGCCAACGGCCCCGCGCCGGACATCAAGACCCAGATTACCCACGTGGACATCGCTGAGACAGTCGCCGTGGTGCGTTTGGAAATTGAGAATTGGACCGGTTACCGTTTCACCGACTTCTTCACCCTCCTAAAAATCGAGGGCCAGTGGAAGATCATGAACAAGGTTTTTCACAAACACTAGAACGGCTTCTCTGGCGGAAAAACCGAGCCACGGACGGAGCCCAAGGTCATCCCGACTTTATTCGTAGCGCTGCGTAAGCGCAGGCATGTCCTATGCTAATTAAGGGTGCATGCTCACGATGCCCCCTACGCTCACCTATCTCGCGATGGTCATCGACGTCCGCGAGGAACGTCTGGAAAAGACGACCATCCCCTTCCTGAAAAAACAGCTTCAGGTGGAACTCGACCGGCTCTTCAGTCGCTTCGAGACCGAATACCAAAACTATCTCACGACGTCCGGCCAGACCGATCCGGCGGAATTCCTGCGCGCCGCAGCGTAAGCCTTGCGTCGGGTTTGCGGGCGCCCGCGTCCCTCAGCGCGCCCCGCCCCACTTCACTTCCCCGGTTTGAATTCCTTGAGGGTCACGGTCAACTTGCCACCGTTGCCGAAGACCAGCTCCGACTTCACGTTGCCCTCGTTGGGTGACTCCCAAAAATCTTCCGTAAACGCACCCCCTGCTTCCGCAGTGCGCAGGTGGAAGCAATTTTCATAGGTCTTGTCGCCGACGGTGACTGTCTCCAGGCCGATCACGGTGCACTTCATCGTTTTCCCCTTGGAGAGGAATTCCCAGCTTTGCCCCGCCTTCAGCGGGAGGACGATTTCGCACTGCTCAGTGGCCCCCTCCTGGTCTTCCTGGATCGAATAAAAGCCAGCCGGATCCTTGCGCACGAGCTTGCTATACCCGGTCACTTTCTCGCCTTTCACTTCGAGCCAGGTTCGCTCGCGCAGATACTTTTTGCCGTCCTTTTCCACCCCGCTTTCGATCACGCGACGTCCGACCGCGGGCAATACCCCCGCCTTCGGGGACATCAACTTGGCGTCCATCGTCCATTCCGCGCCCTCCTTCAGCTGAATATAGGGAGAATCTTCGGCAGCAACGACAGGAGCCACGCAGACGAAGCTGGCGAAAGCGGCCGCGGAGCGGGAGAAGGTGCGCACGCGCGAGG
>JBGGMZ010000393.1:0-4280 GCA_041287745.1 Chthoniobacter sp.
GTTCACGCCGTGGCCGAGCCGGTGCTCGCCCACCGCATCCTCGTGAACTTCCACGCGGAGAGCGAAGGCATCAATAGCGTCGAGATCATCAAGCGCATCATCGCCGAGACGAAGGACTGAGCAGTTCTTAGTGACTAGTGCTCAGTGCCCAGTAAGCGCCCGTGCGAGCACATCACTGAGGACTAAGGACTAAGAACTAAGCACCAAGCACTTCTGCCACATGGCCAAGCCCGAACATCACTGGGAGTTCCTCGACATGGCGGTGATCGCCCGCCTCTCGCGGCTCACGGTCTCGGTGCGGCTGCCGATGCTGGGCTCGGTGACGGGCATTCACCGCAGCGCGACGCGTGGGTCTTCCGTGGAGTTTGCCGAGTATCGCAAGTATGCGCCGGGCGATGACTTGAAGTTCCTCGACTGGCGCGTCTTTGCGCGGACGGACAAGTATTTCATCCGCGAATTCGAGGCGGACACGAACCTGCGCTGCTACGTGGTGCTCGATACGAGTGCTTCGATGAAGTTCACCAGCGGCGACACGACCCGTTTCGAGATCGCGCGACGCATCGCGGGTACGCTCTCGCACTTGCTCGTGCACCAGGGCGATGCCACCGGGCTCTGCTGCTTCACCGACAAGACGCTGCACGAGCTGCCACCACGACGCACGCCCACGCACCTGCGCCAGCTCCTCGACACACTTGCCAACGCGAAGCCGCAGGGCGAAACGAATATCGTCACCACGCTGCACGACCTCGCCGAACGCATCCGCCAGCGCAGCCTGGTAATCATCATTAGTGATCTCTTCACCGAAGTGCCCGAGCTGCTCGAGTGCTTCAAGCATCTGCGCTTTTACAAGCACGACGTCGCAGTCTTTCACCTGCTCGATCGCCAGGAGTACGACTTTGATTTCACCCGCCCCGTACGCTTCGTGGATATGGAAAGCGGCGCAGATCTCATCACCGATCCCGCGGTCGTCCGTGAGGCCTATCACGAAGCGCTGCAGGATTATCTCACCACCATGGCACACGGCTGCCGCGAGTTCGACGTGGACTACCGGCTGACCTATCTGGACCAAGGCTACGAGGCCGTGCTCACTCAATTCCTGCTGCAGCGCATCAAGCGGACAAAGGGAGGGCGGCGGTGAATTTTGGATTTCGGATTTCGGATTTCGGATGTGTGGAACCACGCGCACACCGTCTCCAGCTTGGCAAAATGGCAGCGCACCCAGCTGCTCCCTGGACTCGGAGCATGCTCCACATCCGAAATCCGAAATCCGAAATCCGAAATCTCCCCTGATGGCCTATCTTCAGCCATGGATGTTGTGGGTGCTCCCGGCGGTGCTGCTGCCGATCATCATCCATCTTCTCAACCGGCTGCGTTACAAGACCGTTCACTGGGCGGCGATGATCTTTCTGCTCAAGGCGAATCGCGCGGCCACACGACGCGCGAAGATTCGGCAGTACATCCTGCTTTTCCTGCGCTGCCTGGTGTTGCTCTTCCTCATCTGGGCGATGGCTCGGCCACTGGTCGGTGGCTGGATCGGCTCGGCGGCGGGCGGCGCGCCAGAGGCGGTCGTGTTGCTCTTCGATCGCTCGGCGAGCATGGAAATGCGCGGCGGCGAGGGCCAGGAAAGCAAACGCGCCCACGCGCTCTCGCTGCTCTCGCAAGCGGCAAAACAAAGCACCGGCAGCCATTTCGTCCTCATCGAAAATGTCCTGCGGCAACCGCTGGAAATCGCCGACGCCTCGACGCTCGCCACTATGCAGATGTGCGAGGCGACCGACACCGCAGCGGATCTGCCCGCAATGTTCCGCGTGGCGCTCGATTATCTCGCGAAGAACAAACCCGGCAGCGCCGAGGTATGGATCGCAAGTGATCTGCAAGCCAGCAACTGGAAGCCCGAGAGCGCCGAATGGCAGGACATCTCCGCGCGTTTCAACGGTCTCACCCAAGGCGTGCGCGTGCGCATTCTCGACCTCTCCTCGCCCCCGGGAAACAATACTTCGCTAACCCTGAAGACCGCCGAACTGCGCGTGCGCGATGAGAAAACCGGCAAGGCGCAGCTCAGCCTCGGCTTGGAATTGAAAACGGATTCCGGACACAAGGGCTCGCTCCCGATTCTCTTCACCCGCGATGGCGCGAAAAGCCAGGTGGACGTGCCGTTGAACTCCGCCACGCAGCGGCAAAATCTGAAGTTCGATCTTCCAAAAGCAGAGACCGGCTGGGGGGAACTCGAGTTGCCCGCCGATGCGAATCCCGGCGACAACACGGCTTACTTTGCCTACGCACCACCGGTCCCGCTGAAGACGGTTATCGTCGCGGAAGGCGCACCCGCACAGCGTTTCCGGCTGGCGGCCGCTCCGGATAAGTCGCGCACCGATCGGGTCGCGGAAATCATTCCCGCAGCGCGAGCGGAGAACATCGCCTGGAAGGACACCGCTCTCGTCATCTGGGCTGCGCCCACTCCGGGTGAAGCCGCAGCCAAGGCCTTGCAAGGTTGGGTGGAAGGTGGCGGCGTGCTGCTTTGCTTCCCGCCCGGCGGAGAAGAGACCGGCGGACCGCTCGGCATCACCTGGACGGCATCCGAGGTTGCTCTCAAGACTGCCCCCTTCCGCGTGACGGCCTGGGACGACCTCGATGGTCCCGTCGCACGCACCGACAACGGCACCCCGCTCGGCCTCGCGAAGCTCGAGATCGCGCGCCGTCAGGTTCCCAATGGCGGCGAGGCGGATCACACCAGCGCCGCATTCGCCGACGGCAAGCCATTCCTCCTTTCGCACAAGGTCGGCGCTGGCATGGTCTACGCCTGCGCCACGCTGCCCGACGTGGACTGGAGCAATTTCGGCGATGGGTTCGTGATGCTGCCCATGACGCAGCGTCTGCTCACGCTCGGCGGCAAGCGGCTCGCGCCGCCTTCGCTGGCCATCGCTGGGGAATGGCAGCCCCCCGACCCGCAGGAAACGTGGACCGCGGTGGAGACCGATCGCCGGCGCGACTGGCGCTGGCACGCGGGGGTGTACCGCAACGGCGCCCACTTCATCGCGCTCAATCGCCCCGAGAGCGAAGACGCGCCGGAACTCGTCGACCGCACGCGCCTGCCGGAGATGTTCCATGGGGTGAAACTCACGGTGATGGCCGGTGCGCTCGAGTTGAAAGCCGATCGACTGCAGAGCGAAATCTGGCCGGCGATGATCGTGCTTACCATGCTCTTCATGTGCGCGGAGATGGCGCTGGCCACGAGCAAAGCCATGGTGCCTCTCAAGCCCACCCAGAAATCGCCGACCTCACGTCCCCCAGCCCCGAAACCACAAGCCGCGGAGGCCACCGCGTGAACGAAGGCTGGCAGATCAATACGACACCGTGGGTGATCGCCGTATCGGCGGTGTTCCTCGTGGCTTCGCTGCTGTTTTTCATTCGCAGCATGCGGCGGGAGGGGCGCGGCGGCTGGATGACTTTCCTCCATGTGTTGCGCCTGCTCATCGCGGTGGCGATCGCCCTCACGCTGCTGCGACCGGAGCGCGTGCAGTTCGACAAGCACACCGAGCAGCCGCGCGTGGTCGTGCTGTGGGATGGCTCCGGCAGTATGGCGACACGCGACGTCCTGACCGGCGAAAAGGAAACCGCTGCGCGTTCCGCGTGGGTGAAGCAGCAAGTGGACGCAAAATTCTGGTCGGCGCTCGAGAAGCAATATCAGGTGACCGTCGAGCCCTTTGCCCAGCCGCCTGCCGATCCCAAGGCGGATGCAGAAACCGAAATTGGCACCGATCTCAATGCGCCGCTGGAGCGCGTGCTCAAGCAGCACGGCGACCTGCGGGCGGTGCTGCTGCTCAGCGATGGCGACTGGAATCTTGGCAAGTCCCCTATCACGGCCGCCACCGGGCTGGCCCAGCGCGAGATACCGGTCTTCGCCGTGGGCGTGGGCAGCGAGACGTATCTGCCGGATGTGGAATTGCAGAGCGTTTTGGCGCCGAGCTACGGGCTGATCAATGAGCGTATCAGCGTGATGTTCACGGCGCAGAATCATCTACCGCGCGAAGTGAAGACGACCGTGAGCGTAGAGGGTCCGGGTGGTGCGACCGGCAAGAAAAGCATCGTGCTCCCGCCGATGGGACAGGTGCAGGACATGCTCGTCTTCACGCCCCAGACGGAGGGCGAAGGCGATTACACCGTGCGCCTACCAGTCGAACCGGAGGAAGTCTTCCCGGCCAATAACGAGCGCGCCTTTCACCTCGCCGTGCGCAAGGAGACACTCAAGGTGCTCGTCGTCGATTCGCAGCCGCGCTGGG
>JBGGMZ010000394.1:0-8157 GCA_041287745.1 Chthoniobacter sp.
CCGCAGCGAGATATTGCGCGATGTCGTTGAACCCCGTCTTGTCACCATTGAGCCAGCCGCCGCCGTGAATATGGAAGACGAGCGGTGTGGGTTTGTCCGAAGGCGCCTTGTAGAAGTCGAGCACTTGGGAGACGTGTGGACCGTAAGACACATTGGCCAAAGTCGGCGGCGGCACGGCCGCGAAAAGAGACGGCGCACGAAGTATTGCGGCCACGAAGAGGGCGACGCATGCCCGGGAAAGAATGCGGAACATAGGAGGGTGGGAACACCCCCAATGCATCACATCCAGGACCGGGAGCCAATCACCGAGGCAGTGCGACGACCCGATGAAGTGAAGAAATCAGCGTGCCGCCGGCAGGTGATGCTGCTCCCAGTCCCGCTTGCCCTCGAGCACATAAAGCCATTGCGCAGCCGCGCCGATGAGATGCGCGTAGCCGCCGGTGTCGGAGTAATCATCCCGCGTGCGCCCGGGCAGGAAGCTGCCGGTGCCGAGGCCCGTCGGGATGTAGCCGTATTGGTCGAAGATCGCTTCCCACGTACGCAGACCGCCGCCAAGCTCGTGCCGCAGCCAGCCCTCCACACCGGCGGAGGTCTTCCAAAAGCCCGGTTTCTCCTGAGGGTTGGCTTGGTCGAGCAAGGGCAGGGATTTTTCGCCGGCTTCTGCGAGTTGCTTTTCCCACAGGCCCGGGTTGGCCGCGCTGCGGGGAGCTTTCGTCGCGCTTGAGATGATTGTTCAGCACGTATTCCGCGAGCCGCTTCATGAAGGCGCGCGTCTCGTCGGCGGTCATGGGCGACTTCGCCGCGGCTTTCTCAACCCACGGGCCGCGGTCGACATCTGCCGCGAGCAGGCGACAGGTGAACGACGATGCGATGAGAATGCCGGGGAGAAGTTTCATCGTCTCGACAACCCGCTAACGACGAACCCGCTTAGTTCCCAAAAAGCCCGTCAGAAGGATTGAACCGAACCCATCCGCCGGAGATAAAGCGGGCGCGCCATGACCATCACCGACCACGAGTTCGTCGACCTTCCCACGCCCACCGGTCCGATGCGGACCCACGTCTTCCGGCCGGCGGCCCCAGGCAAATATCCGGGCATCCTGCTTTTCTCCGAAATCTTCCAGGTCACCGGTCCGATCCGGCGCACGGCGGCGCTGCTGGCGGGCAATGGCTTCGTCGTGGCCGCACCGGAGATCTACCACGAATACGAACCTGCCGGCACTGCACTCGCCTACGACACCGCAGGCGCGGATCGCGGGAACGCGCTGAAGACCACCAAGCCCGTCGAGGCTTACGATGCCGACGCTCGCGTGGTCCTGCAGTATCTCGCCTCGCACCCGGCTTCCACCGGCAAGCTCGGCGTCGTGGGCATCTGCATCGGCGGGCATCTCGCCTTTCGTGCGGCGATGAATCCCGAGGTTCTCGCCACGACATGCTTCTACGCTACGGACATTCACAAGCGCAGCCTCGGTGCGGGCATGAACGACAATAGCCTCGATCGCATCCCCGAAATTCAAGGCGAACTGCTCATGATCTGGGGCCGCCAGGACCCGCATGTGCCGCTGGAGGGACGCTTAAAGATCCATGCGGCGCTCGAGGCCGCCGGCACTTGCTTCCAATGGATGGAATTCAATGCCGCGCACGCCTTTCTCCGCGATGAAGGGCCGCGCTACAATCCCGTGCTCGCCCAGCAGTGCTACGAACTGGCCATCGAGATATTCAAGCGTCGTTTAAGCGAGGGAGACGTCTTCGCGTCCGGAGCCTCGGATGCAGCGCAAACAAAACACTAACCTCCAACTCCAAAACCCCATGAGCCAACCCGCCGTCTCGATCCACCCTTACTTCAAGGTTCACCCCGGCAAGATGGATGCCGCGCGTGCCCTGTTGCCCAAGTTCGTAGCGAAGACGACCACCGAACCGAAATGCCTTTACTACGAGTTCACGGTGAATGGGGACATCGTTTTCTGCCGGGAAGGTTACGTCGGTGCGGAGGGCGCGCTGACGCACTTGACTAATGTCGGTGAGATTCTGGCGGAAATGATGACGGTCTCTGACGTCATTCGTCTGGAGATTCACGGGCCCGCTGAGGAGCTCGAGAAACTCAAGGCCCCGCTGGCCGAATACAAGCCGGACTGGTTCGTCTACGAGGCAGGTCTAGTCCGCTAAGGTTTAAAACAGCGTTGGTCCGGGGCGCGTTCCTTGCTAATGCTAGGGAAGTGCCCGAGCCCATCCAGCTAACACCCGAGCAGATCGCCCGCTTCCGCGAGAACGGCTTCCTGGCGCTGGACGCGATTGCGTCGGCGGCGGAGGTGGAGCAATTGCGGTCGACCTTCGAGCGCCTTTTCCAAGAGCGTGCGGGCTGGAAGAAAGGCGCGCAGTTTGATCTGGCCGGGACCGACGATGGACGTCCGGCGAAACTGCCTCAGCTCCTCAATCCCGTCGAATTCGCGCCGGAATTGCGCGACACGGAGTATCGTGCGAGCGCGCTGGCTATTGCGCGCCAGCTGCTCGGCCCCGAGACCGAGCAGTGGTTCGAACACGCGATCTTGAAACCTCCCCACTATGGCGCCGAGACACCATGGCACCAGGACGAGGCGCATCGCGACGACGCTGGCACGGAGTACGAGCAGATCAGTATCTGGATGCCTTTGCAGGAGGCCACGCAGTCGAATGGATGCATGCGCTACATCGCTCGCAGCCATCTGGGACCGATCCTCGAGCATCGCTCGCCGAATAACGATCCGCGCATCACAGCGCTGGAATGCATCGGTGGATTCAATCCCGCGCAGGCCGTGCACTGCCCGCTACCGCCGGGAGGGGCCGCATTGCATCATTGCCGCACGCTGCATGGCGCCGGGGCAAATCACTCCGATCTTCCCCGCTGTGCCTACATTCTCGCTTTCCGTGGCCCCGTGCGGCCGAATCCGGAGTTCCGCGGCTATCCTTGGAACGCGCAGAAGCACACCGCGGCGCAGGATCGACGGGTGTCTTGGGAAAACCGCGGTGGTGCCGTTGGTCGCGCGGCCCGCGGGGCCGGAGAGGCGATTCGACGGACGCTGAAGAGAGTGCGCAGCCGGGTCGGACGGCTGGTGCGATAAATCGCCTCCATGGTCGGTGGCGGCGCTGGGACGCGCAAGCGCGTGGCGTCGCCGCTACTCCCGATGCTGGGCCAGTACTACTGCAGCATCCAGCCCGAGCGAGCGGCCTTCGCGGCGAGCGTTCTCTATCGCTGATCCATGAAAGTCCTTGGCCGCGTCGAGGACGACGCGCATCGCGGGATGATCCGCCGCCTGCGGAACGAGCCCGCTGCGGCTCCGTTGGGCTTCGCCGGCGCCGAAGAGCCGGGCAGCGCGATCGTATTGATGCTCGGCCACGGCGAGCGTGGCGAGAGCTTCCAAAGGGTAGGAGGCACCCCATCGATTGCCGAGCTCGAGGCCGACCTTCAGGCATTTCAAGAGGTTTGTGTGGGCGATGTCGAAGCGTCCCAACACAGTGGCATTCACTCCCACGTTCCACGAGACGATGATGTCCTGCCACGTATCGCCGATCTGCTGATAGTGCGAGAGGCTCTCTTCCTCGAGGGTGAAGGCTCGCTCGAAGTCGCCCTCCGTTGCGGCGATGACCCCGCGGATGTGCTGGATGTGGGCAGTCAGGCGAGGGTCATTGAGCGGCGTGGCGAGCGCGGCTGCTTCATCGAGCAGCGCTTTTGCGCGTTCTTTGTCGCCGGTATCGAGTGCGTGGAAACCGAGGTCGGCAAGCGCTTGGGCGGCACCGCGGTTATCGCCGAGCTCGCGGAAGATCTCCAGCGCCTCAGTGTGCAGGGCCAGCGTGGCCGGCATATCATCCGCCACCCATGCATGGCGTCCTGCCGTAGCTAGCGCGCGAGCCCGCAGTGGATCACGCGCGGCGGCATCGGGATGGGCGAGCAGCTTGGTGAGGTGCTCGCGGGCGTCCTTGAAAAGTCCCTTCACCTCGACGAAGCGCTGCATGGCTGTCATGAGTCGCAATCCCTTCGTTGCCTCCCCAGGCAGTTCCTCGCTCGTCTCGATGCTGAAACGGAAATTCACTTCCTCCAGTTCCGCGCGATCGAGCCACTCCTTCTGCTGAGGACCGCGCAGCTGCGGCGAAATTTTTTCCGCGTGAGTCATGAAATAATCGAGATGCCGCGCGCGGAAAATGTCCGCCTCGCCGGCGGCCACGAGCTTTTCATTCGCGTAGTCCCAGATGGACTCCAGCATGTAATAACGGGCGCCCGAAAGCGCCGTCTTCTCTACATAAACGAGCGACTTGTCGACGAGCTGCGTGAGGAGATCCACCACCTGCCACGTTTCGAGGACACCATCCGAGCAGATCGCCTCGATCGATTCCAGCGTGCGCCCGCGGGCAAAGACGGAGAGCCGGCGGAAGAGCACGCGCTCGGCCTCGCTGAGCAGATCGTGGCTCCAGTCGATGAGCGAGCGGAGCGTCTGCTGGCGGGGCACCGCGGTGCGGCTGCCGGTCGTGAGGAGATGAAAGCGGTCGTCCAGCCGGTCGACGATCTGCTGCAACGTGAGCACGCGAATGCGCGCGGCGGCGAGCTCGATGGCCAGCGCGATGCCGTCCAGGCGCCAACAGATCTGCGCGATGGTCACGATGTTTTCGTTCGTCGGCTGGAAGGAAGGGCGGGCGAGCGTCGCGCGATCGATGAAAAGGCGCACGGCCTCATATTCGGAAAGACGCTCGTAAGCGTCCGGTCCGTCACCGAGATCGCGCCAGTGATTTGGCAGCGAGAGCGGGGGTAGAGGCCAGGCGGTTTCGCCGGCGATGCCGAGCGGCTCGCGGCTGCTGGCCAGGATGCGCAGTTGCGGGCAAGAGCGCAGGAGCGTCTCCGCGAGGCGGGCGCACGCGGCGACCACGTGCTCGCAGTTGTCGAAAATGAGCAGCATCTGCTTGTTGCGCAGGAAGCTGGTGAGCGTGGTGACGAGCGAGCGCTCCGGCTCCTGGCGCAGATCGAGCGAAGCAGCGACGGTCTCGACGACCACTGCGCCATCTTCGATGGTGGCAAATTCCACGAACCAGACGCCGTCGTGATATTGATCGAGCAACTCCGCGGCGGCCTGCAGCGAAAGCCGTGTCTTGCCAGTGCCGCCGCTGCCCGTGAGCGTGAGCAGCCGGGTACTGCCGAGCAGGCGCTTCACCTCGGCCAGTTCGCGCTCGCGACCGATGAAGCTGGTGAGCTGCACGGGCAGGTTGTTCGGCACGCTTTCCAGCGAGCGAAGGGCGGGGTATTGCGAGGGCAGGTCGGAGGTGACGAGCTGGAAGAGGTGCTCCGGTCGCGCAAGGTCGCGCAGGCGGTGTTCGCCGAGGGCCCGCAATTGCACGCCAGGGGGCAGGTGATCGCGCACCAACTCCTCAGTCGGCAGTGAGAGGAGCACCTGGCCGCCGTGGGCCGAGGCGAGGATGCGCGCGACGCGATTGAGCGATTGGCCGAAATAGTCGCCATCACGATGTTCCGCCGCGCCGGTGTGCAGGGCCATGCGCACCTTCAGTTCGTCGATGCCTTGCCATGCCGTGGCGCGCAAAGCGCGCTGGGCTTGCAAGGCGCCGACAAGGGCCTGCAGAACGGTATCGAATGCCACGCAAAAGGCGTCGCCGACCGTCTTGAAAACATAGCCGCCCTGCGACTCGAATGCCTCCCGCAGCATTTTGTCGTGCGCGGCGAGAGCCACGCGCATGGCGTCCGGATGCTGTTCCCATTTCTTGGAACTGCCTTCGATATCGGAGAAGAGAAAGGTAATGGTGCCGGTCGGCAGCGTCGACATGATGGAGGTGAATGTGTCCGAGCGCTATGCGGCGCGCAATAGCGTTCCGGATGCACTGAAGATTGTGACACAGAAGTCGCCCGATATCTCCGGGTGTTTGCAGGTGATTGAATGAGCCCTATTTTTTCCCTTCGCGCAGCTTCACGATGAGCAGATCGATCTGCCGCTCGGCTTCCTGTGGCTGGCCGCTCTGTGCGAGTTTCTGAATTTCGCCCACTTGCTTGACGATTTCCTCCGGTGGTGCGCCACCGAAGGCTCGCGCTTCGATCGCCGTGTGTAGTTGCTCGAATTTCTTCTGCATCCGCTGAGGCAGGCCATCACGTGGATCCTTCCCGGCTGTCTCCTGCTGACGGAGTTGGCGAGCCTTGGCACGCTGCTCGGCAGTGAGCTTGCTCCGCAGGGTGAGCATGAGGCGCATTTGCAGGACCTTCATCTCGTTTTCCTGTGCCAGTAAATTGCGCAGCTTTTCCTCTGTTACGGTGATGTCCGTCTCGGGCTGCCGCAACGCTTCCTGAAAGGCCTTGGCCCGTTCCTCGAGCTGCCCTTTCAGCTTTTCGAACTTTGGCTGGATGTCCTGCATAATCGCCTGGATGTCCTGAAGCTGGGTGTCGCTTAGGCTGAGGGCGTCGCGCTGGGCGATGAGGAAATCAGGCGGGAAGAGTTCGGATTCCACCGGGCTTTGAGCGGAAACGGTGGCAACGAGCACGATCAACGCGGCGACGAAAGGGAGGATGGTTTTCATGGGCGGCAATGGGGGAGACGGCAATCGGGCCGGAAAGGTTACCGGGTCCCCTCAAGTGCACGTTTGCAAACTGTAGCCGTACGACGACGTAAACCGCCGTTGCAGTTTGTTAAGGGGCTCTCCCTCAAGCGGTCACGTCCGCGTTTTTTAATGAGTTTCGGATTGGCAGATTCGATGGTTTTGGGCAGACATTTGCGATGGTTTCAGAGTTGCTCCCCGATAGAGAAGGTCTGCGTCTTACGCCGACGATGGAAACGCCACTCCGACCGATAAAGCGGAGGGGAGTGGCCTCTCGATCCGTGTCGAAACTCTGCCGTAAGCGGCCTGCGATTCTCGCCGCGTCGATCGCTGGATTTTTCGCTCTTTGGCTGGCGCCGCAAGGTGTCCAGGGACAAACCTGGACCGGCGCGACGAGTGGAGATTGGAGTACAGCAACCAACTGGAGCCCGGCTACGGTGCCCAGCAACTCTGGCGGCGCTGCGGTTACCTTCGGTTCCTCGAGCACGACCGCCGTCTCGCTTTCCCATCAGACATTCATCGGCAGCCTGACATTCACATCCAACGCCACGTCTCCCTACACGATCAGCGTGCAGCCGTCCGTTTTAACGGCTTTCTTCAGTACAGGCGTGATTAATAATTCAGGCGTCACGCAATATTTTGAAATAACGAGCGCAGGAGCAGGAAGCTCTGGAGTACTCGATTTTGCAGGCTCGTCCTCTGCGGGAAGCTTGACTCAATACACCAACGATGGCGGAACCATGAACGGGAGCCCTGGCGGCCTCCTGGAATTCAGCTCTCTGGCCAGCGCTGGGAATGCAAACATCATCAATCAAGGCGGAACAGTTACCGGCGCCGCTGGCGGCTATACCGTATTCGACGGCGCTGCCAAGGGTGGAAGCGCGACAATCACCACCAATGGGGGCTCCAATGGCGGTGGTGGCGGCGGGACCCTTTTCCGCGATAGCACCGATGGTGGAACGGCGCGGGCGATTACCAACGGCAATGGCGTTTTCGATATCAGCCAGCTGACCAGCGGCGGGATGAAGATTGGTTCAATCGAAGGCAGCGGAAGTTACTATCTCGGTGCGAACAGCCTGACGGTCGGCGGTAACAATCTCAGCACGACGGTGTCCGGCGTCATCGCCGATAATGGTGTGACCGATGGCACAGGCGGATCGTTGATCAAGACTGGCACGGGCACGCTCACACTCACCGCCGCAAATACCTACACCGGCGGTACGACGGTCGGTGCAGGGGTCGTGCAACTGGGGACGGCGGGGACGGCCGGCACGCTCGACGGCACGGGGACGATCAGCGTGAATAGTGGCGGCGTCCTCCGCATCGTGAACGCCGGTGCAGCTATATATGGCGTCACGATTGCCAACGACATAACCAACGGGGTGCCAAATGCGGGCTTGGGGACCGTGGATATTCACTCGGCCAATTTGAATCTTTTGGCAGGCACATTGACCAATGGCTCTGCCGGTTTACTTGCGCTGACTCAGAATGGTTCCGGGACCACGATTGTAACCAATGCGAATAACTTGTATAGCGGAGCTACTACAATAACCGGAGGGATCCTGCAGATCGGCACGGCTCCCACCGGGCCTAATTTAC
>JBGGMZ010000395.1:0-19623 GCA_041287745.1 Chthoniobacter sp.
GGCCGAGCCGGTGTTGATCAAGCAGTAGCGGGGCTCAGTGAGCCACTGATGGGAGACGAGCGCAACCTAGTGGTCCGCGCCGGTCTTGGCCGTCTCGCCTTCGTTCATGTGGCTGCCGTTCGAATCGCGGCCGGGAAGCGCGGCGTTCGAGGCATTGCCACCGCCGAAGAGGCGGGCGAAGATCCGCTTCGGAGCCTGGCGGCCGGCTTCTTCCTCAGCGAGTTCGCTATGGGCGTCACTCTTGGCCGTTTCCCACGCGGGGGCAAAGCCGGGCGCGTGGATGAGCATGCGCTTCTCGGCGCGAGCGTAGACCTCGAGATCGCGCTGCAGCTTGCGATCGGGGATTTCGTTCAGCGCATTCACCTTCACACGCAGCGTTTCATTCTCCTTGCGCAGTGCTTCCTGCTCGGCCTTGATCTTCTTCATCGTCTCGGCCTCGATCTCGAGCTTGTCGCTGAGGTGGCGGCGGAAGCGGGAGAGCTCACTCTTGAGCTTCAGATAATTGTAGCAGGCGATGACGAGGAAAACGCAGCCAAGGTAAAAGCCGAGAGCAAATTGGCCGAGGAATAGGTCTTTGTTCATAAAAGAGGAACAGGATCAGGCGACGACGTGCAGTTCTTCACCGGCGCTGCCAGCTTCGTAGCGGACGACATCATTCTTTTCATTCAGGACGATGACACGCGGCTTATGCTCCGCGGCCTCCGCGGCCGTGTAGGAACCGAAATTCATGATGGTGATACGATCGCCGATCTTGCCGAGATGCGCGGTGGCGCCGTTGAGCTGGATCTGGCCGGTGCCGGCATCGCCGTAGATGACGTAAGTCTCGAAGCGTTCGCCATTGCCCATATTGCCGATGAGGATCTTCTCGTAGGGGAGAAGGCCGACACGTTCAGCAAGGTCGCGGGAAATCGTCATGCTGCCTTCGTAGTGCAGGCTGGCTCCAGTTACGGTGGCGCGGTGGATCTTCGACTTAAGGAGAGTCAATTGCATCGGAAGGCACGTTGCGGGAAATCCGGGAAATTGCAAGCAACAGAGGGAAATGGATCTGCGACCTCGCACTTCCGAGGGTGGCGATAAGCCACATTAATCACCGGATTTCTGCGCGTCACTTCACCTGAAGGCCGTTGGGTCAAAACCGTCGTTACGCTGGCGGAAAAGTGCATCGCAATCGTCCTGCGGGGACATCCGCTGTGCTAACCGCCCGCCGCCCCGCCCTTTTCGGCGACCAAAGTGCGCAGGCGCTTGTTTTCATCCCGCAGGGAATTCAGCGCGAGGATCGCCCGCTCGCATTGTTCCACCATCTGCGCGCGGCGCATCCTCTCCGTAAGCAACTCAGCCCTGGTCCGTTCCAATGCGGCCTCCGCCGCCTGGGCGCTGCGTCCAGCACTCTCCAAGGCCTCGCGCAACGCACCCATCTGCGGATGCCCTTGGGCGTCTTGCGCGTGACTTTGGCTTTTGGGGTAAGAGGACATCGGGAGCGATGTGAACGGGAGGAGAAATGTTTTTATCAGTAATCTGACTTTTATGGTTATTATAAATACAGTCAAGTGCTTTCTAACATCCCCGCAGAGCCAACGTGGTCACCCGATTTTCTCCGCTCTCGGGCGGAAACGCGCCCGCATTCCCAAAGGCTATTTGGGCTGAATGCCGCGACTGGACTGATAGACACGGCCCTTCCATTGCACGCCTCTGGAAGCGAGCCGCCGCCAGCTGTTGAGACCGATGCCGAGGGCGAGGACTTCACCGACGGGGTGCAGCAGGCAACCCAGCCACGAGGTGCGGAAGCGCAGTGTAAGCAGGATGCGAATGAAATAGATTACCGCGATCTGCCAGAAGACGAGCGTGCGACCGGTGGATGCGGTGAAGAGGCAAACAAACGGTAGCAGGAAGCAAATGCACTGCAGACTGCCGAGGAGGAGAAAGCCGGCCAGCGAATCCTCGAAGGCGGCACGCATGTTCTTGGTGAAGCCTTCCCACGTCTCGTCGAAGGAGCGGTACATGCGGCAGGTGGTGAAATCCAGGGACTCACAATTCAGCAGGCGCATCCCCTCACCCATCTTCCCGGCGACGGCACGGCCGAGGGCCACATCTTCCACCAGATGATCGTGGGCCGAGGCGTGGCCGCCGATGCGATCGTAGCCTGCTCGCGTGAAAAACATGAACTGGCCATTCGCCGCGCCGAGCGGGCGCCGGGCAAAGGCAGGCAGCCACGAGGCGAGTTGCGGGTGTCTCTGCAAGAACGTCACCAGCCAATGCGGATAGGCACTCATGCCGACGAGAAGGATCATGGGGATGATGAGCTTCTCCCCCCACGTGACGGTGAGGAGCCGCGGCCACGCCGAGAGGAGGTCGGCGCGTTCCGCTCGTGCCATAGCCACGGCGGCGGAGACAGTGCCGGGGGCGTGGATGGTATCGGCATCGGTGAAGAAGAGATACTCACCCCGTGCGGCTTGCGAGAGCTGATGGCACGCCCAGCCCTTGCCCGTCCAGCCGGCGGGCAGCGGCACACCAGTGAGGATGCGGCGGTCGCCCACCTCGTGCAAACCGAGGCGGCGCAGAATGTCGCCGGTGCCGTCTTCGGAATGATCGTCGAGCACGATGAGCTCGTAGCTCGGGTAATCCTGCAACAGCAGCGATCCAGCGCAGGCTTCGATATTGAGCGCTTCATTCCGTGCAGGGACGAGAATGGAAACGAGCGGGGCGTCTTCCGCATCCGGCTGCTCCGCGGGATACAGTCCCCGAAAGCAGGCGAGATTGGCCAGCACAGTGCCGAGGGCCAGAAGGAGACCCAGAAGGACGAGGATTTGATAAATGAGGGCGACCGATTCCATTCCCGGCCAAGCGTGCCGCAGCGCCGTCTATTTACAAGACCGGTGCGAGCCCGCATATTCTCCCTTCCCCGACATGACGTCCGCCACATTCCAATCCCAAGCCCCTTCGCCTACGCTGCGGCGTTTCGCCGCGCTGCTCGAGCCGAAAACGGATGCGCAGATCGAGACGATGGCCCGGGAATCGGCGGCGGCGACACGCCAGCATTTCGGCAAGACGATCCGCCTTTTCGCACCGCTTTATCTTTCCAACGAGTGCATCAACAACTGCGCCTACTGCGGCTTTTCCCGGGATAATGCGATCCTGCGGGTGACGCTCGAGGTGCAATCAGTGGTAAAGGAAGCGCGGCACCTGGCGAACGAAGGTTTTCGCAATATCCTGCTGGTCGCAGGCGAGCATCCGAAATTTGTCTCGAACGGCTATCTCGAGCATTGCGTGCGGGCGCTGGTGACGGAAATCCCGAGCGTCTCGCTCGAGGTCGCGCCGATGGAGACGCCCGAGTACGCGACGCTCGCCGCCGCGGGTGCGGAAGGGCTGGTCGTTTACCAGGAGACTTACGATCGCGAGATTTATTCCGCGATGCACACGGCGGGACCGAAGAAGGATTACGACTGGCGGCTCGCCTGCCCGGAGCGGGCGTATGCGGGCGGGTTCCGGCGGATCGGGGTCGGGGCGCTGCTCGGGCTGACCGATTGGCGCACCGAGGCACGAGCCCTGGCGGCGCATCTGGAGCATTTGTTGCGCACCTGCTGGAAGGCGCAATTCACCGTGAGCCTGCCCCGGCTGAGGCCGTGCGCGGGGGAATTTACGCCCACGCATCCCGTCGTGGATCGCGATTTCATCCAGCTCATCTGCGCGCTGCGACTGTGCTTCCCGCAGGTGGGCATCGTGCTCAGCACCCGCGAGCCGGCGGCGTTGCGCGACGCGATGCTGCCGCTCGGGATTACCATGATGAGCGCGGGCAGCCACACCGAGCCCGGCGGGTACACCGGCCAGGGGCGCAAAGATTTGCATCTCACCGTGCGGGGCAAGGTGATGGCGCCGGCGGATTCGGACGCCGAGGGCGCGACCGGGCAATTTGAGATTTCCGACACGCGCTCACCGCGCGAGGTCGCAGACCTCATTCGTACCCGCGGATTCGAACCCGTATGGAAGGATTGGGACCGCGCCATCCTGGATGCACAGGCTGTGTCGAGTGACGTAGCGGCAGTGGCATGAGGGTCACGGTGAATGGCGAAGTGCGCGAGATTGCCAGCGCCCGGAATGTCGCGGAATTGATCGACGAGCTCGGCTTGCCGGCACCGGCGACCTTGGTAGAGCACAACGGTCTCGCCTTGCGCCGGGATGAGTGGCCGTCGCGATTGCTGGCTGAAAGCGACGTCATCGAGCTGGTACGGATCGTGGCCGGCGGATAGGCCGCGTAGGTCATATAGGACCTATTTCACTTTGCCGCTGACATCGCCGGACCGTTCCCCTAGCCTCCGCGCAACTCCGCCCCCGTCATCGCCCGAAAGGACCACGCCATGTCGAAAGCCAAAGTCATTTCCTTCATCAATATGAAAGGCGGGGTCGGCAAAACGACTTGCGCCGTGAACATCGCGACCTATCTCGCGCGCGACCACGGCAAGCGCGTGTTGCTCGTCGATTTCGATCCGCAGACGAATGCCTCGCTCTCGCTCATGAGCGACAAGGCTTGGGAGAATTGGCAAAAGGACCACGGCACCATGGCTGATGTCCTCGAGGTGCAGTGGAAGAAGAAAGGCGCCGAGCACGCAAAGCTGAAGGACTGCATCATCCGCGATGTCGTGCCGGAGATTCCGAATCTCGATCTCATCCCCTCGCATCTCTCACTGACCTTCCTCGATCTCGACCTCGCGGCGCGGCCTGGCCGCGAGCGCATCTTCGCCCGCAAACTTGAAAGGTCGCTCGAGGACTACGACCTGGTCCTCTGCGACTGCGCGCCGAACCTCATGACCGGCACGCAAAACGCCCTCTACGCCAGCGATTGGTACTGCATCCCCATGCAGCCGGATTTCCTCAGCTCCATCGGTCTTGGCCTGCTGCAGGATCGGCTCGGCTACCTGAAAAAGGAGCTCGAGTTCAAGATCCGCTGCCTCGGTATCGTCTTCACCCGCGTGCGGCACTGGCTGCGTTATCACGCGGAGACGATGGAAAAATTGCGCGAGGACAAAGGCCTGAAGCGGCTGCACTTTTTCGACACGTTCATCCCCGAGAACATCAAGCTCGCCGAAGCCCCGATGGAGGCGAAGCCCATCGCGCTGCACGATGCGAGCGCCAGCGGCGCAGCGGCGTTTCAGGCGCTAGCAGGAGAAATTCTCGCGCGGCTGGAGGGCTAATGTCGGGGTGGTCCGAAGTGCGGCTTCTACCGCAACACAGCGTATGGCTCTCTATAAACATTAGCATACCTGTCGCGACGAGCATGCTCCAGAAGTGTCTGGAAAATCGTCGTTTTCAGAGCATCTCCACTTTTCAGGCTCCAATTCCGGGCTAGATTCCGCACCTCCCCTTCCCCGGTGCTATGAATTTCCGTCTTCCACTTGCCGCCTGGCTGCTTCTGATCGCTTCAGAGCAGTCTGGGTTCGGCATTGTCACTATCAATAACGACTCCGCTGCTCTCAACGCACCATCAAGCGGCGCGCCCTGGGACTATGTGGCCCGTCTCGACAATGGATTCGGCGCGCGGGCATCCGGCGTCTACCTCGGCAATCGCTACATTCTCACGGCCAATCACGTCGATAACGACATTAATGTGATTCATCTGGATAACACGGATTTCACCTTGGATGGCAGTTTCACACCCATGGCCATCCAAGGCACGGACATGCGCATCCTGCGGCTGGCGCAGGATCCCGGCTTGCCATTGCTGCCTCTGATCACCTCCTCCCAATCGGCATTCAACCAGGCAGCTACGATGATCGGCTGGGGTGTCGGCAAGGGAACGCCGGTCGCGAACCAAGGATGGAACTGGGCGGATGACACCACCCGGCTCGAGCGTTGGGGCACCAGCACGACGCTGGGCACTTACGCAACGGACTCGACGAGCGGCATCACTTATTTGGTGACGACCTTCGACCCCACCAAAGGAGCTGCGACCGGGCAACTCACCGGTGGAGATTCTGGCGGCGGATTGTTCATCAATTACGGCGGGGTCTGGACACTCGTCGGCGTCAACGCAGACGTGGACACCGGTGGCCAGGCACTCTACGACCACGATCTCACGACCGCTGGCAATCAGCCGGATCGTTCCTATTTCGCTTCGCTCGCCCAGTTCACGAGCCAGATCCAGGCGATCGTGGGCGCCACCCCTCTCGGCGGTCTCCTCCAATACTGGGACGGGTCCGGATTGGCGGCCAACGGAGTGATCAATGGCGGCACAGGAACTTGGAATGCGACGCTCACCAACTGGGCCAATTCGACGGGAACGATCAACGCGAAATGGCAAGGCGGCACGGCCATCTTTTCAGGACCCGCCGGCACCATCACGCTGAACAGCGCGATCAGCGCCCAGGCACTGACCTTCAATACCTCGGGTTACACCATTGCCGGTACTTCCATCCTGACCCTCGCCGGGACTGCTCCGGAAATCGATGTTACGAATGCCGGTGACAGCGCCATGATCAGTGCCCCGCTCGCCGGCACAAAAGGACTGAAGGTGGGCGGAGCCGGAACGCTGATCCTGACCAGCGCGACGAACAGCTACACGGGCGGAACTGCGGTGAGCGTCGGCACCTTGCAGATCGGCACTGCGACTGTGGCCGGCAAGATCAATGCGGCCAGCGCGGTGACATTAGGCCAGGGCGGAATGCTTTCACTGGTCAACGTGAGCAGCAACACCTTCGCTAACAACGTGAGTACCGGGACGGGCGGTGGCACCTTGAATATCGCTTCGTCGAATACCAACACCCTTACCGGTGCGCTGACCGACAACGGCACCAACTTGCTCGGGGTGACGCAAAGTGGCAGCGGCGTCACGATCCTCAAGAACACGCAGAACACCTACAGCGGGGCGACCACCGTCGCAGCCGGCACCTTGCAAATCGGCATCGCAACCGCTGCGGGCGCCATCGGCGGGAACAGCTCGGTCAGTCTCCTCAACAGCAGTACGCTCTCCCTGGTCAACGTGTCTGGCAACACGCTCGCCAATAACATTGATCACTCCTCATCGGGATCGGGCTTGGTGAATGTGAATGCGAGTGTCGGTGTGACCTTGAGTGGGACGATCTCGAATTCCGGCGGTCTGCTGGCTTTGACGAAAAGCGGCACTGGCACCTTGGTGATTTCGAATCCGGGGAACACCTATTCAGGCGACACGACCCTGAATACCGGAACGCTCATCGTCAACGGCAACACCAGCGACGGCTCGGGAACACCGCTGGGAACCGGCACGCTGATCGTCAAAGGCGGCACGCTGGGAACGACTGTGCAGACTTCGACGGCGGGGGGCACTATCCTCACCAACCCGATCTCCCTTCTCGGAAATTTCTCCATCTCCACCAACTCAAATCCCACCAGTCTGGGCGCGCAGAATTTCACTCTCAACGGGAATATCGGCCTGAATGGAACGACCCGGACGATCACCGGTACGACCAATGGGGGACAAGTCCATTTCGGCGGGTCGATCGGCACCGCCGGAGAAACCGCCGGCGTGACTTTCAATACGACGTTTACCGCCGCGGGCAGTTATGTCGCTTTCATTCTGGATCCCAATAACGTCAACAACTACACGGGACAGACCACTGTCAACAACGGCTCCTTCCTCGTATTGGAAGGTACGACCGCGAACGGTGCCATTCGCGGAAGCCTGGACATCGAAGGCAACGGCGTCGTGGATTACATCTACGGCACTACTTCCCCGCAACAGATCGCGGATACTTCCACGGTCACCGTCAATAGCCTCGGCAACAATGTGGGCGCCTCTCATTTCGATGGCCTGGAATTGCGCGGCGCCAACGAAGCCTTTGCGGTACTCAACGGTCACGGCAAGATCGGGTTGGGCTCGGGCACGTTAATGGTGGCTGGAGGCACCTTCACGGGCATCATCGAAGACGGCGCCTTTGGCACCGGCGGCTCGCTCATCGAGAACGGCAATGGCACGCTCACCTTGAGCGGCAAGAATACTTACACCGGTGTCACCGCGGTTCTCGCGGGAACGCTGCAAGCCGGTCTGGCGAATACGATTCCCGCTAATTCCATCGTCGGCGTCGCCGCCGGCGCGACTTTCGATCTCCACAACTTCAGCCAAGCGGTAGGTTCGATCTCCGATGTGAACGGCAGCGCCGGCGGCCGTATCACCCTCGGTTCGGGAACGATGACGGTGGGCAACGCCAAAAGCAGCTCGGTCTTCTCGGGCGCCATTTCTGGCACGGGCGGCCTGGCCAAGGTCGGCGGTGGCACACTCGCCCTCACCGGCATCAACTCCTATACGGGTCTTACTACGGTGACTCGCAGCGGGCTGCTGATCGCCCCGACGGCCACAACGCCCGTGTTGAGCTCCGCGTCCAGACTGGTGGTCGGCGGCACCACGGTCAGCGACGGCGGTACATTCCAGCTCAATGGCGTCTCCGGAATCGCCACCACCCAGATTCTCAATGGGTTGACAGTCAACCCCGGAAGCAACGTTGTCACGGTCAACAACCTTGGAACGACGACCACCCTGGATCTTCGCGGCGCCGCTGGCACGGCCGGCATCACTCGTAATGCGAATGGGTTCGTCGACTTCCGGGCAGTGAACGGCACGCTGGGCCTAGATGCCATCATCAAGACCCATCAGGTCAACAATGCCAGCGGCATCCTCGGCGGCTGGGCCACGGTGAACGGCGGTGTCGGCTATGCGGCGAATAACGGATTGGACCAAATCGTCGCCTACACCGGCTATACCGACATCTCCGCCATGGGTGGCACGGTGCCCAACGGCAGCAACCTCAACGTCCGGATCAATTCGGTGGGGACAGCAGGGAATGACGTCATCGCGGTCCACCCAACAACGTCGATCAATACCCTCACCCAGAATTCCGCCACCGCTTCGACCATCAGCCTCGCGGCCGGCACCCTGAAGCTCGGCACGGACGGCGGCATTCTCGTCACCCCGGGCAGCGCCGGCCTGACTATCGGCGCAACGCCCAATGACGGCGTCCTCACCGCCACCAGCACGGGTACCATCACGCTTGCGAACAACTCGACCAGCCCGCTCACGATCAATTCGGCCATTACCAACGTGGGCGGTCCCACTTCGCTGCGATTGATCGGCGGAGGCACGACGGTCTTCACCGGAACGAATACTTACAGTGGCACCACGACCATCATCGCCGGCACCTTGCGGACGGACCTCGCCAAAGCCCTTCCCAGCACCTCCGCGGTCGTGTTGAACGGCGGTGCAGCACTGGATCTCAACTCCAATTCCCAGACGGTAGCCTCGATCACCGACGGCCCGAACGGCGGGGGAAATCTCGCGCTGGGCACAGCCACTTTGACCACGGGCAGCAGCAACAGCAATTCCGTCCTCACGGGAGTCATTTCCGGTTCAGGCGGCAGTCTGGTCAAAGTGGGCACGGGCTCTCTCACTCTCTCCGGCGCGAACTCCTACAGCGGCGGCACGACCCTGACCAGCGGGACGCTCATCGCCAATGGCAGCACCACCGATGGCTCGGGAACACCGCTGGGAACCGGGACGCTGACCATCAAAGGCGGCACGCTGGGGACGACGCTTCTCCCTTCGTCTGGATTCTCCACCCTCCCGAATGCCGTTTCTCTTCTCGGAAATTTTTCCATCTCCACCAACTCAAACCCGACCAACCCGGGCGCGCAGAACTTCGTTCTCAACGGGAATATCGGCCTGAATGGAGTGACCCGGACGATCACCGGCACGACCAACCAGGGACAAGTCCATTTCGGCGGGTCGATCGGCAGCCCGGGCGAAACCGCCGGCGTGACTTTCAATACGACGTTTACCGCCGCAGGCAGTTACGTGGCCTTCATTTTCGATCCCAATAACTTCAACAACTGCACCGGCCAGACCACTGTCAACAACGGCTCCTTCCTCGTATTTGAAGGCACCAACCCGGACAGCGCCATTCGCGGGAACCTGGATATCGAAGGCAACGGCGTCGTGGATTACATCTACGGCACCTCTTCCACGCAGCAGATCGCGGATACTTCCACGGTCACTGTCAATAGCCTCGGCAACACCTTGAGCGGCTCTCATTTCGATGGCTTGGAACTGCGCGGCGCCAGCGAAATCATCGCCACTCTCAACGGTCACGGCAAGGTCGGGTTGGGCTCGGGCAGATTAATCGTGGGCGGCGGCAACTTCACCGGCATCATCGAAGACGGCGCCTTCGGCACCGGCGGCGCGCTGGTCAAGAACAACGCAAACGGCACGCTCATCTTGGGCGGCAAGAATACCTACACTGGGTACACATCGATTTCCGCAGGAACGCTGCAAGCCGGCGTGGCGAACGCGATTTCCACTAGTTCCATCGTGGGCATCGCCCTCGGCGCGACTTTCGATCTCCACAACTTCAGCCAGTCCGTCGGCTCGATTGCCGATCTGAACGGCGGTGGCGGCGTGATCAAGCTGGGGACGGCCACTTTAACGACCGGCTCCGACGGACGTTTCACGATCTTCTCCGGCCAGATTCAAAACGGCGGCAAACTCGTCAAGGTTGGTTCCGGCGGACTCAAGCTCACTGGGGCAAATACCTACACCGGCGGGACGGCGGTCAACGGGGGAATCCTTCTCGCCAGTAACACGACAGGCTCGGGAACGGGCACTGGCGCCGTCACCGTCAATAGCACTGGCACCCTCGGAGGGAGTGGAACGATCGCAGGAGCAGTCACGCTGAATAGCGGAGGCATCATTGCCCCTGGCGCCGGCACGCCGGGAGTGGCCGGAACAACCCTGCACGCCACCTCCATGATGTGGAATGCCGGCGGCACCTTAAGCCTGCAACTCGGCGCTGCCGGCGACGAACTCGTCCTGACCGGCGCACTCACGAAAGGTGGCACAGGCACCTACCAGATCAATATCCTGGACGACGGCCTCACGGCGACCAGTTACACGCTGGCGACCTTTGCCTCGACGACGTTTGCTCAGACGAATTTCACGCTCTCCCTGCCTGCGGGTGACACCGGCAACTTGATCCTCACAGGCACCAGCCTCGTGCTCGATGTCACCTCCGTCGCCGCTGGCGGCTCCTCGTCCCAGCACGCGGCTTCGCCGGGCTCCGGGCCAGTCTACGGCGACCTCACGGTCGCGACGTCGACTTTCGGAGGCACGTCCGTCCAGACGATTGACTCCGGACTATTGACCACCAGTAGCGCCCCGGATTCCTCACTCACCTTTTCCCCCACTGTCACCCTCACTCCCACCCCCGAACCCGGCGGTATCGCACTTCTTGCGGTGGGCGCTCTTTCACTCCTCGGAGGACAGCGCCGGCGTCGCCGCTGAAAAGTCGGTCACCGCTCGCAGCCCGTTTCCGCAGCAGAAAAGCGGGGCATCGGCGGACAAGGATTTTGCGAATCCCAAGCGGGCGCCGAAGCGAATCGCCACTCATGGCCACGTGGCTGAACCCGGCTGGGCCGTGAGCGCTGACGCAGCAGCGAGTCGGTCCATGCAGAGATCATCTGCCGGACCTCAGCGCCGTCTTCGTTCGTGGTGAGTTCGATGTTCATGGCTTCAATACCAAGACGAACGAGATGCGCCCATTTGGACACGACGGATGCATTTTTCTACAAAGAGTGCCCCGCCTCGGCCCTCAATTTTTCGCCCTTCGCCCTTCCGCTACCCCGCCCAGCGTTTGGTCAGAAACTCCATGATCTTCTTCAGCTTCTCCGGCGTGGCGAATTGCGGCCCGCCGTGACCTGCTCCTTCGATGATATCGAGCGTCACGTCGGCGCCCACGGATTTTAGTTTGTCGTTCAAGCGCTGGCTCTGGTCGAGCGGTACGAGGGGGTCTTTGGTGCCTTGCAGGATGAGCAGCGGCGCGGCTTCCTTAGTCGCCCATGTCACCGGGCTGGCGCGCTTCGCGAGCTCGAGTTTCTGCGACACGGGCCCGCCGAGAAGCTTGGCGATCACGGAATCCGGATTCTCCCGCTGCACCATTGCGGTCGGCAGATTGGGATCATAGGCGGGGAAATCCGAAGGACCGAACAAATCGATCCCGCATTGGATCGTGCTCGATTGATCGAGGTTCGCGCCCACGTCGAAATCCTTCACCTGCCCCGTAACCGCGAGCAGCGCCACGAGATGCCCACCCGCGCTCGCCCCCCACGCCGCCACCATGTCATCGCGATAACCGTACTCCTTCGCATGCGCCCGCAGCCAGCGAATCGCCGCCTTGCAGTCTTCGATCTGCGCCGGGAAGACGGCGTGCTGACTGAAGCGATATTCCACGCTCGCCACCGTCACTCCATTCTTCACCAGCGTCAGGGCGGGCGGCTTATCCTTCGTCCCCGCTACCCAGCCGCCACCGTGGATCCACACGAGCAAAGGCCCCTTCGGCTGAGCCGGCAGGTAAAGATCGAGCTTCTGGTGCGCGTGGCCATTCTCCACGTAGGAAATGTCCGGAATGAACTTCGCATCCTCTGGCAATTCCTTGGGCCGCTCCGTCGCCACAGTCTGCTGCGCTATCGCTGCGGGAGGCAGGGCAAAAGTGAGAGCGAAGATGACGGGAATAGCGCACGTCAGGACGCGGGAAAGGAGCGATTTCATACGAGGGAGGAAAAGTTCGAGATCATTTGTCAGCGGAGAAGACGGTCGATGAAAGCCCTAAGTTACAGAGGCGAACAAATACGCAAACATACGAAACAGCGGCATTTAGCCCTCGCTTTGCGATACAGGCGGACCACACGTCCAAGCATACTATTTGCTTCGTAAATGTCGCAATGCCTACACTTAAGATCAATCGGCGTCATCGCAGTCGCGTGCGGGTTCAGTATACCGTATTCGGCTATGAAGTACAGGTCTATGGCCAGGCCGTGTTTCGTTCCTCTTCACAGGACGAAGCCGAGCGCCTCGCCCGCGATCTCGTCCGCGCGCTGGGTTAAATCCCGTCCCCTTTTCTCATATTTCAGTCGAGGCTGTGACGCACCAACGGTGCCGCAGCTTCCTGGTTCATCACTGCGGTCCGGGCTCGCGGCAAGCTCGACCCTCATGCTCCTCTGATCGTGGCATTCAGGTGAAAACGATCGCGCAGACGAAGGTCGGCCATTCCACTGGCTTGTATCCTGCTTTCTTTAGCGCGGCTTTATGAATTCATCCGTGATTGGGAGCCTCATTCTGATGGTAGTCGGGCTGCTGCTGGCCACCGGCGCTTCCATTGTCGTCCTCATCAATGCCTTCCGACAGCACGTCGGTTGGTTCTTCCTCGTTTTCTTCGTGCCGTTCGGCAACGTGATCTTTGCCTGCGTCCACTGGGCGGAGACGAAGGTTTCCTTTCTGCTCACCTTTGTCGGCCTCGCGATGATGTTCGGTGGCGTCTTTACCGTTCCCGGGGCGCGGGACCAGTTGATGAAGGGAATGAAATTGAAGATGGGCGTCGTCGAGCAAAAAGCCCCCGACTTCGCCGCCCAGATCCAGGAACATCGCGACAAGCTCGAGTCGTTGCAGGGAACATTTGCGCGGGATGGCGTGACCCTGACCCAGCAATACCAACAACTCGACGCCCAGCGCAAAGCGCTGAAGCCCGGCGACACCGAAGCAGTCACCAGGTTCAACGAAGTGGCCGCGGCGTATCAGGCGAAGAATACCGCGCGCAAACAAATGCAGCAGCAGATGGATACGCTGCAAAAGGAACTCGACGGCCTGCTGGAGGCCCGCTCGCGCTCGGCTGCGACGAACGGCGCCAGCGGCAAAAGAGTCGTGATGTATACCACCTCGCACTGCCCCGCCTGCAAGGCGGCCAAGCAGTACTTCGCCCAGAAAGGCGTGCACTACGAGGAGATCGACGTAGAGGCGTCGCGCAGCGGCTACGAAGCATTCCAGAAACTGGGCGGACAGGGCGTGCCGCTCATCATGGTCGGCGACAAGCGCATGGATGGTTTCAGCGCCGCCGCTCTGGACGCAATGCTCTAACTCGCGGTCGGGATTTCCGGCGGCTGTTTCTTGGAGTTGACCAAGCCGACGATGCACGCGACCAGCAGCACGATGCCGATCGGGCACGCCACGAGGCCCAGCGTAGTGCCCATGAGCGTGATTCCGATTTGATGAGACAAGGCGTTGGGATCGCTAATTCCATCGCTGCCCAAGACCTTGAACGCGCCCATCATCCCAATGACGTTGGCGAGCATCCCCCAGAGCGGCCCTAGCGTCAGGAACGCGCCTACGACGATACCGGTGATGAGCAGTTTGCGTTTCATGGAAGACCGCCACCATACACATCGCACCATGCGAGGCGAGCTTTCCGGGCAGAGACGAAACGCGATTGCATCCCAGCATCCTTCCTCTGCGTCATCTGCGCCTCTGCGGCTAAACTCCCCGATCAACAGATCAAAAGCGGTCACATCCCCTACGCCGCCGCGACCTGCGGCGTCCCGTTGCGGGGTGTGTTGCCGAGTTGCTGCACGAGTTGGATGAGATCCTTGACTTGGTACGGCTTCGGCAGCACGGCATCGAAACCATAATCGGCGCACTGCGCCATCACAGGATCCGTGGAGTAACCACTCGAGACCATGGCCCGGATGGTTTGGTCCCGCTCACGCAGCCGGCGAATCGCTTCCTTGCCTCCCATGCCGCCCGGGATCGTCAGGTCGAGGATCGCGACATCGAAGGGCCGGCCGGTCGCCTTGGCCGCGGTGTGCGCGGCGAGGAAAGAGTCGCCATCCGGCGTGCAGACGACCTCGTGGTGCAGCATATCCAGCGTCATCTCGATGAGTTGCCGGATGGGCTCTTCGTCGTCCATGACCAGCACGCGCAGGCGCGGCGGCTGTTTCTCTTCCACCACCCGCTTGGGCGTGATGGCCACCGGCTCCGCCAAGGCCACGGAACGCGAGGCCGGAAAGTAAATGATCGCGGTGGTGCCGACGCCGAGCGTGGACTGCACACCGATGTAGCCGCCGTGGCGCTGCATGATGGAATACGCTGCCGCTAGGCCCAGGCCGCGCGCCTGGTTCTTGGTCGTAAAGAAAGGATCGAAGATGCGGGGCAGCCGATCCGCCGCGATGCCCACTCCGAAGTCCCGCACGCGGATCGCCACATAATCGCCATCGGGCAAGTGGGGCGCCGAGGTGACGTTCTCTGCGGTCAACTGGATGCCTCCCCCGCCGGGCGTGGCTTCCATCGCGTTGAGGACGACATTGCTGACGACCTGCGCGAGTTGGTTCGGGTCCGCGTGGAGTTCCCACAAATCGGGCTCGATCTCAAATTCGCACTGCACATTCGAACCGCGCAGCACGAAGGCACTCGTGTCGCGGAGGATGGGCTCCAGGGAGACGGACTCCTTGATCGGCGCACCGCCCTCGGCAAACGTCAGCAGATAGCGCGTGAGATCCTGCGCACGCGTAGCGCCGCGCTCGGCCTCCATGATATTCGGCAGCGCCTCGGGCGGCATACCGCCACGCAGGCGGAGCAGCGAGAGATTGCCCAGCACCGCGGTGAGCATGTTGTTGAAATCGTGGGCGAGACCACCGGCTAGGGCGCCGATGGATTGCAGCTTGCTCGCACGGAGGAGTTCCTCGGCCTGGGCCTGCTCGTGATCGCGAAAACGCTTTTTCTCAAGGCACGCGCCGAGGCGCGCGCGCAGCAGCACGGCATTCACCGGCTTGGGTAGATAATCTTCCGCGCCGAGCTCGATGCAGCGCGCCACGCGATCCACATCGGTGAGCGCGGAAAGCATGATCACCGGCAGATGCCGCAGATGCGGATCCTGCTTCAGCGCGTGCAACACCTCGATGCCGTTCATCCCGGGCATCTGGATATCGAGCATGATGACGTCGAACTTCTCCCGGCGCAGCAGGTCGAGTGCTTCCGGACCGGACCGCGCGCCCACCGGGCGGCAACCCTCGCGCTGCAAGCGGCGAATGAGGATCTCGCGGTTCAGGCTTTCGTCATCGACGATCAACATCTTGCCGCCGGAAATGGACGGGCCGGCATTCGGACGCGCGCCGGTGACGGTGTGGTCCCAAAGCTTGGCCGTCTGCAGGCGGATGGAGATGCCGCTGTCCCGCGCCGCGGTGATGAAGTGTCGCGCGGCGTTGCAGATGAGCAGGATGTCTTCAACGTATTCCGCGAGGCGCGAGTTCTCCGGCTCGGCGAGCACGAGTTCGCAAAAGCCCAGGACGCGCCCGATGCTGGAGCGGGTCGCATCCTGTAGCGACCAGTAGTCTCCCCCCACCTGCCCGCCCAAGGCGATGATCGTCTTGTCCTGCAGCATGGAGGCGAGGTCGAGGCCGCCCTCGCGCACAGCACCGAGACCCACGGTGAGGTCAACGTCGCCCTTTTCCTCTGCGATCTCGATGAGCATTTCGCTCAAGCCGATGATCTGGTTCAACGGCGTGCGCAAGTCATGCAGCAACTGCGACATCCGCGCTTCCGGATCTGTGACCTGGGCTTCTTCCATATTTAGACAGGGAGGAGGCTCTCGATTTTCCCGAGCAGCCGGACGAAATCCACCGGTTTGGTATCGTAATCGTTGCAGCCCGCCGCGAGCGCCTTGTCGCGCTCGCCGGCCATGGCGTGCGCGGTGAGCGCCAGCACCGGGATGGCCTGGGTGTCTGGCTCCTGCTTCAGCCGCCGGGTGGATTCCCAGCCGTCGAGCACGGGCAGGCTCATGTCCATCAGGATGAGGTCGGGACGATGTTCCCTGGCCGCGGCGATCCCCTGTTCACCGTCCACGGCGATCACCACCTCATACCCCCGGCGCTCCAGGCGCCGCGAGAGCATGTCGCGGTTCATTTCGTTGTCTTCGACGAGCAGCAGTTTCTTCATGGCAAATAGGGTTCAGGCAGCGGCCGCAGGACGGGCGGCACGCACGACGCGTTGGCTGATTTCGGCAAGCAACTCTTCCCGGGCACAGGCGCCCTTTTGCAGGATGCGGCTCACCTGTCCGTCGAGCATGGCGCGGTCCTCGCCATCGATGTCCTTCGCCGTCATGACGAGGATGGGAATGTCGCGCCACTCCGGGTGCTCACGCACTTCGCGGGTGAACTGGAAGCCATCCATCTCGGGCATCATCAGATCGAGCAGGATGAGCGCGGGGCGCAGCTTGCCGAGCTGCTGCAGCGCCTCGGCTCCATTGCACGCCTCGGCCACGGTAAATTCTTCCTTCTCGAGCGAAGCACGCAGCATCTCGCGCGTGACGAGGTCATCCTCCACCACAAGCACGGTGGGCTTGTTGTCCTCGCGGTTGCAATACTTGCGCAAGGTCGCCACGAAATCGCTGCGGTCGATCGGCTTGAGCATGTAGTCGTCCACGCCGAGCGAGAAGCCCATCTCGCGATTGTTCACCATGGTGAGCATCACCACGGGAATGTCGGAAAGTTCCGGATCGCCCTTCAGCTTCGTCAGCACGGACCATCCGTCCATGGTCGGCATCATGACATCGAGCACGATCATGGCCGGGTGCAGCTTGCGGGCGAGCTCGATCCCTTCCGCGCCCGTTTGCGCGCCGATGACGTGGATGCCTTCCTTCTGAAGGAAACGGCGTACGAGATCGTGCACGGTCGGGTCGTCGTCGATGAGGAGAACCTGTGGCTGGCCGAGGATGAACTCCGGAACGCTGGTCGGGAGGATGCTGTCGGAATCGGCCATCGCGCTAATTTCTTCCTCTGTCCCGGAGGGCAGCTCCGCCGGCACGTGCAGGGTGAAAACCGAACCCTGGCCAAGTGAGCTCTTCACCATCACGTCGCCGCCGATCAAGCGGCTGAACTCGCGGGTGATCGCCAGGCCGAGACCGGTGCCGCCAAACTTCCGCGTGGTGGAAGCATCGGCCTGCGTAAAGGCCTCGAAAACTTTTTGCGTCTGCTCCGGCGTCATGCCCACGCCCGTGTCGCACACATGGAAAACGAGCCAGTCGCGGCCGGCTTCCGTCACGCGCTCGGCCTCGAGCCGTACCTTGCCGTCCTTGGTAAATTTGCCCGCATTGCCGAGGAGATTGAACAGGCTCTGCCGCACCTTGGTGAGGTCGGTGTGCATGGTGCCGAGATCGGACGCGGCGACGATCTCGAAGTAGTTGCCATTCTTCTCCACGACCGGCGCGACCGTGGCGCAGACTTCCTCGATCATCTTCGCCACTTCGAAAGTCTCGGCGTGCAGGTCCATCTTGCCGGCCTCGATCTTGGCGATATCGAGCACGCCATTGATGAGCCCGAGCAGGTGCTTGCCCGCGGATTCGATCTTGCTGAGATCGCGAATGAAACTCTTCAGCGCCATGTCCTCGGCTTCCTCGCGCATGAGTTCGCTGTAGCCGATGATTGCATTGAGCGGTGTGCGCAGCTCGTGGCTCATGTTCGCGAGGAACTGGCTCTTCGAGCGACTCGCTTCCTCGGCGGATTCCTTGGCACGGCGGAGTTCCGCCTCGGCCCGCTTGCGCGCGGTGATGTCCTCAACTGTCCCTTCGTAAAAGAGCACCTCTCCGCCGGCGTCGCGAATGACGCGCACGTTTTCCGAAATCCAGATGACCGTGCCGTCCTTGCGATAAATCTGCGACTCGAAGGCCCAGACCGCATCGTTCTGGTTCATGAGCCGGATGAACTCCGGGCGGCGTTCCGGGTCGACGTAGAGCTGGCGGGCGATCTCTTGGACGTTGCCTTTCAGTTCGTCCGTGGACTCGTAACCGTAAATTGTAGCGAGCGCCGGATTGGCGAGCAGGTAGCGGCCGTCGGGGGTCGTCTGGAAAATGCCCTCGATGGCGTGCTCGACAATGCTGCGATAAGTCGCCTCGGTAGCAACCTCGTGTTCCTGGGATGTAGCGGTAGCTGGCACAGTAAGTAGAATTGCGGTCTTTTCCCTTTGGGGGGCTTTCAGCCTTGCGATAGCAGGATCGCTGCCATCCGGTATTACGGTGATTAATGAAAAGCGCTTTTCCGTTGTCTAAGTCCCGCAATATCGTGGAGTTACGTATCGACGGAAGATTGGCTCTTTTTTACCACCCGTCTGCCTGCCCCCTCCCGGGAAGAGGTCGCTCTTCGCAGACTTGACTTGCATCGCCGCATCTTCGCCAATTGGCGCTCATGAAATTCCTCCTCCCCGCCGTTCTCGCGGCGCTCCTTACAGTCACCGGCGCGATTGCCGGTACCTTCCCCGATGATCTCAAGACCGGCGGCTTTGTCGTCGGCTGCCAGGCCTGGACCTTCAACAAGTTCACCGTCTTCGAGGCGATCGACAAGACGGCAGAAGCCGGTGGCAAGGTCATCGAATTCTTCCCCGGCCAGAAGCTCTCCCCCGAAGAGAAGGATGTGCAGTTCAGCCACGAGCCGATCACCGGCCAGACCCGCAACAAGGGCGAGAAGCTCGACGAAGCCGCCACCAAGGCGGTGTGGGACAAGGTGAAGGCCAAGCTCGCCGAGAAGCACATCACGCCCGTGGCCTACGGAGTGGTCGGCATCCCGAAGGATGAAGCCGGCGCGCGCAAGATCTTCGAGTTCGCGAAATACTTCGGCATCAAGGTGATCAACACGGAGTCGGTCGACGCCATCGACACCTTCGAGCCGCTGGTGAAGCAGTATGACATCAAGGTCGGTTTCCACGATCACCCGAAGCGCCCCGATCATCCGGAATACAAGATGTGGGACCCGGAATACATCCTCTCGGTGGTGAAGGATCGCGACCCGCGCATCGGC
>JBGGMZ010000396.1:0-10096 GCA_041287745.1 Chthoniobacter sp.
CATCCTGGGCCACGAGGTACGGTTGCACGCCAGCCACTATGTTCCGGTCGACGCTGCGGGCATCCCCTCGGGCAAGGTCGATCCTGTTGCCGGAGGACCGATGGATTTCACGAAGGCGAAGACGTTGGCAAAGGATTACGCGCAGATGACCGGTGTGCCGGGTGGATACGATCACAACTACTGTATCGATCAGTCGAAGCCGAGCGAGATGACTCTGGCCGCAGAAGTCTATGAGCCGAAGAGTGGACGCGTGATGGCCATCTCCACGACGGAGCCGGCATTCAGCTCTACACGGGCAATTTCCTCGACGGTTCGGTCACCGGCAAAGGCGGGCACGTTTACCGGAAGAACTACGGCTTCTGCCTGGAGACGCAGCATTTTCCCGACTCGCCGAATCATCCGGACTTTCCGAGCACGGTGCTGCGGCCGGGGGAGACCTTCCGGTCTTCGACGGTGCACGCGTTTTCGACAAGGTAGCGTTGGGGCGCCGCCCAAATTTGGGTGCGCTGGGAGAAGTAGAGCGCTCCAGCCTGTCGGGTTGAGATCGAGAGCAGAAACGTGATGGCACAAAGCTTGCGACAATTCCCGCCACACCTGTGCCTCTCCTATGCATCCTCGGACAGAATTTGAACTCCTAGCTTGGTTCAAATGGATCTTTGCTCTCGGGACGTTGATCGTTATCGCCATGCTTTTCATGGACCGCCGTTCCGCGACGGTGGAATGGCGGAAGGGGCACGTTATTGAAAAGTACTGGTATCCGAGCAGTGGGACTTCAACCGTTGGCATCGTTGCAAATCACCTCATGGGCAGTGGAATCCCTCCACAAGGGGCCACTTGCTACATAAACGTTGATCTGGATGGGCACACAGGGTCAGTGCGGGTCGATCGGTGGGATTATAGCGATTTTGCGAAGGGGCAGGACTGTGAGGTCGCCTTCCGCCAAGGGCGATTGACGAACTACGTCTTTGACGCGATTCGGCATCCGGGAACCGAAAAACGACTTCCCCTCTTTTGACCTCCACGCCGAGAGAGGCTAGGCAAAGATTCCCTTCACCACCTGCCCGTGCACATCGGTCAGGCGGAAGTCACGGCCTTGAAAGCGATAGGTGAGCTTCTCGTGATCGAAACCAAGTAGGTGGAGAATCGTCGCGTGCAGGTCGTGAACGTGCACCTTGTTCTCGACGACCCCGAAACCGAGTTCATCGGTGGCGCCGTAGATGAGGCCAGGTTTTACGCCGCCACCGGCGAGCCAGAGCGTGAAGGCATCCACGTGGTGATCGCGACCGATGCTCGAGCGCACTTCGCCCATCGGGGTGCGGCCAAATTCACCGCCCCAAATGACGAGCGTGTCTTCGAGCATGCCGCGCCGTTTGAGATCGAGCACGAGCGCCGCGCTGGCTTGGTCTACCTCGGCGCAGACCGTCTCAAAATCCGCATTCAGGTTTTCTCCGGGACCGCCGTGGCTGTCCCAATTGGTGTGATAAAGCTGCACAAAGCGCACCCCACGCTCGGCGAGCCGCCGGGCCTGCAAGCAATTCGCGGCGAAGGAAGGCTGCCCCGGCTTCACGCCATAGAGCTCCAGAGTCTCTGGCGTTTCCTGCGAAAGGTCCATGAGCTCCGGCGCGCTGGTCTGCATGCGAAACGCCATCTCGTAGGAGTTGATGCGCGTCATGATTTCCGGATCGCCGGTTTCGTCGAGCCGGGCGTGATTGAGCGCCCCGACGGTGTCGTAGAAGTCCCGCTCCTTATCGCGCGTCTGTCCTTCCGGGCTGTGGAGATACAGGATTGGGTCGCCTTTGCCACGAAAGGGCACGCCTTGATACGATGTGGGCAGGAAGCCACTGCTCCACAAGGTTGAGCCGCCACGTGGGCCACGGGGACCGCTCTGCAACACAACGAAGCCGGGTAAGTCGCGTGATTCACTGCCGAGGCCGTAGGTCGTCCACGCTCCCATGGCAGGTCGGCCGGGCGCTTGGAAGCCGGTGTTCATGAAAAGCTTGGCCGGCGCGTGGTTGAAAACATCCGTGGAGACGCCCCGCAGCCAGCAGACTTCGTCCACGATCTTGCGATGGTGTGGAAAGAGTTCACTCAGCGTCATGCCGTTTTGACCGTAGGTGTCGAATTTCCGCGGCGAGCCGAGCAGCGTCTCGTTTCCCTTGAGGAAGGCGAAGCGCTTGCCTGCCATGAGGCTGGGCGGCGGCGGCTGGCCCTGGAGTTCGCCGAGCTTTGGCTTGTAGTCGAAGAGGTCGAGCTGCGAGGGCCCGCCAGCCATAAAGAGGTAGATCACTCGCTTCGCCTTGGGCGCGAAGTGCGGTGCGCGCGGGGCCAGGGGATGCGCCGGATCAATGGTCGGTCCACCTTGCCCCGCCCAGCCGCTCTCTGCTAACAGCTGCTGCAAGGCGAGCGCCCCGACGCCCATGGAGCATTTGCCGAAGAAATGCCGGCGGGTGATGTCGCGGAGTTGAATGTCGTGCGGGTTCATTCGCGGGTGATGAAGTTGTCGGTGTTGAAGAGCACGCGGGCGATGGCGGCGAGGTCGTTGCCCTTGGCGACATAGCCGCGGAGGATGGCCAGCTCGCCGACCGATGGCTCGCGGCTGAGGCAGAGGGCGAAGACGCGGCGTAGGCGGGCATCGTTGTCATCAGCGGGAACATCTTTCTCCACGCGTTTCGCCAGCCCGTCGGCGATCTCGAGAAAGACCGGATCGTTCGCCACGTTCAGCGCCTGCAGCGGAGTATTCGAGCGGGCGCGTCGTGTGCACACATTCGAGAAATCCGGGGAGTCGAAAGTGGTGAGCAGGGGGTAGGGAGAGCTCCGATAGAACTGCGTATACATCCCGCGCCGGAAACGATTGCCATTCGTATCGGCTTTCCAGGTCTTGCCCTTTTGTGTGAAGGAATACACGCCATCGGGCTGGGGTGGGTAGACGCTGGGACCGCCGACCGTCGTGTTGAGCAGCCCGCTCGCGGAGAGGGCGGCATCGCGGACGATCTCCGCTTCCACGCGCACGCGCTCCTGCCTGCCGAGGAGAAGATTGCGCGGATCTTTCTCCGCGAGATCGGGGCGTGCTTTCGAGCTCTGTCGATAGGTGGCGCTCGTTACGATGGTGCGATGCATCTGCTTTAGCGACCATCCCTGGCGGACAAACTCGCGCGCCAGCCAGTCGAGCAACTCGGGATTCGTCGGGCCGCTGCCTTGGGTGCCGAAATCTTCCTCCGTCTCCACGATGCCGCGGCCGAAGTAGTGCATCCACACGCGATTCATCGTCACGCGCGGGGTGAGGGGATTGTCCGCGCTCACCAGCCAGCGGGCGAGATCGAGGCGGGTGCGGAATTCCTGTGGCGGTTCGTGAAAAGATGCATTCACCGCACCGATCACGCCGGGCTGCAGGGGGCCGTTCTTTTCATCGGGTCGGGTGTAGTCGCCGCGGATGAGCAGGTAATTCGGACGTGGCTTCGCCAGATCCTGCATGATCATGAGGTCGATTACGTCGCCGTCCGTCGGTTTGGCCTTGGCGGCTTTGGCGCTGGGATAGGCCTTCGCATACGCGTCCGCGAGGAGCTTCTTTTGGTAATCCTCCCGGGTGGGCTCGGAGATGTTCAGTGCCTGGCGTAGCTCGGTGGGTACTTGCTCCGGCGGCAACTTCTCCAATCGCAAGAGTTCCTGGCGCTCCCACTGTTCCTGCGTGGGGATCTTCTTGGGATACTTGAGCGACTGGATGTCATTGCTCGTCGGCTTCACCGGATGGCCGAAGACTTCTCCTCGTGCCACCTCGACCGTGGCCCCCTTGGAGTTCACATCCTCGCCCTGATTAAAGAAGGCGAGAAATTGATAGAATTCCCGCTGCGAGATGGGATCGAATTTATGTGAATGGCACTGCGCGCAGCCGACGGTGAGGCCGAGCCATACCGCGCCGGTGGTGTTCACGCGATCGATCGCGCTCTCCACCCGGAATTGCTCGGGCTTCGTGCCGCCTTCCTCATTGATCATCGTGTTGCGGTGAAAGGCCGTGGCGATGAGCTGGCTCTTCGTTGGCTTGGGCAGAAGATCTCCAGCCAGTTGCTCGATGGTAAAGCGATCGAAGGGCAGGTCGTCGTTGAGCGACTTGATGACCCAATCCCGATATGGCCACATGGCGCGTGGGCTGTCGACGGAGTAACCGTTCGAATCCGCATAGCGCGCCTGGTCCAGCCAGTGCCGCCCCCAGCGCTCGCCGTAATGCGGATTGGCCAGCGTGCGATCAACCAGCTTCTCGTAGGCGTCCGGAGCCGGGTCGGCGACGAACGCGGTGACCTCCTCTGGCGCGGGTAGGAGCCCGAGCAGATCGAGATAGAGGCGTCGAATGAGCGTGGCGCGGTCGGCCTCGGGCGAAGGCTGGATGCCTTCGCTTTCCAGTCGGGCGAGAATGTATTGATCGATCGGGTTGCGGACCCACGTGATATTCCTCACCACGGGTGGCGATGTGGAATTTAACGGCAGAAATGCCCAAGGACCTTCGTAGTGCGCGCCTTGCTCGATCCAGCGGCGCAATGTGGCGACTTGCTCCTCGGTGAGCGGCGCCTTTTTGGCCTTCGGGGGCGGCATCACCTCGTCCTTGTCGTGGGAGAGAATGCGGGTCAGTAGCTCGCTTTCTTCCGGTTTACCCGGGACGATGGCGTGACCGCTGTCGTGCTCGGCCAGCGCACTCTCGCGCACGTCGAGGCGCAGCTTCGCCTCGCGCTTCTTTTCATCCGGGCCGTGGCAGTAGAAGCAGTTATTCGAGAGGAGCGGGCGGATGTCCCGATTATAGCCCGGCTTGTCCGGTACGGCGGCCGACGACACCGTGGCCAGCGCAAGCAACGCCGAAATAGCAAGGGGGAACGGGAGGGCGGGGGGCCGCAACATGGCCCGCAAAATGGCTGAGAGCTTCCTTTGCGGCAATTCCGCGTTTGCGTAAACAGCCGGAAAGCGAGTCAGGTTAGGCAGCGGCCGTCTCAGCGGGCTCGATATGCACGAGAACGTCGACTACCTCGGGCTTCACCGTACGGATCGCATCCTTCACCGCATGGCTGATCTCGTGACCGGCGCGGACGGTGAGATTCGCATCCACGCCGATGTGAATGTCAACATAGTAGTCGAGTCCCATCTTGCGGATGCGGCACTTCTCCACGTCGGCCACCCCGGGCACGCCGGCGGCGATCGTGCGTACGGAAGCCTCCAGTTCCTTCGGCGGTGCGGTGTCCATGACTTCGTGCAGCGCCGGCATCAAGAGTCTGTAGCCGTTGTAGCCGATGATCGTGCAGGTGAAGAGCGCCGCCCAATCGTCCGCCTGTTCCCAACCCGGGCCGCCGATGAGCGCAATGCTGATGCCGATGAAAGCGCCGGCCGAGGTGAAAGAATCCGCGCGATGGTGCCAGGCGTCTGTCTTCACCGCCGTGCTGCCGAGTTGTTCCGCGGCCCCAGAGACTTTGCGAAAGAGCGTCTCCTTGATGATGATGACACCGATGAGGACGACGAGAGTGTACCACGCCGGCGCGTGATGCGGCGTGATGATTTCGTGGATGCTCTCGATGGAAAGCCCCAGCGCTGCAGCGATGACGATGAGCGCGACGACGATAGAGGCCAGGGGCTCAGCCTTGCCATGGCCGTAAGGATGCTCCTCATCGGGCGGTTCCGCTGCGACTTTCAGGCCAAACCAGATGACGAGAGAGCTGAAGATATCCAGTGTGCTCTCGATGCCATCCGCAATGAGCGCATAGGCATTGCCGAGCAATCCAGCGACGATCTTGATCAGCGCGAGGAAGAAATTGACCGTGACGCCGATGAGCGCCAGGCGCGCACCGGTCTTATAGCCATTTCGGCTGGGGGCACCAGGCGATGAAGAAGAATGTGGAATTGGCTTTGTCGAGTCGGGCACGCGGCGGCATCGTAGGAGGATACCCATGAATGTCAGCGCGATTGTTATCCACGAATTTGGCACCCCTGCGGAGGTGGTGCGCGTCGAAAGTATCGAGGTGCCCCCGCCCACGGCGGACGGAGTGCGGGTGCGTATGCTCGCTACGCCGCTCAACCCTGCGGACCTGAACGTCCTCGAGGGGAAATATCCGATTCGTCCGCAATTGCCGGGCACGCCCGGTGTGGAGGGTGTCGGTGTTGTCGAGGAGGTCGGTGCGGAGGTGAAGAAAGTGCGGGTAGGGGATCACGTGCTATTGCCACATGGGCTGGGCTCATGGCGGGAAGCGGCGATGATTGAGAATGCGGATGAGACCCTCACCGTGGTGCCGCGCGAAGTGCCGGTGGAAGAGGCGGCGATGCTGCGCATCAATCCCGCGACCGCGCTGCGGATGTTGCGCGACTTCGCTGACCTTGCGCCGGGTGATTTCGTGATTCAAAACGCGGCCAATTCTGCGGTCGGGCAACTGGTCATCCAGATCGCCAAGGCCAATGGATGGAAGACGATCAATCTCGTCCGACGTCCGGAATTGATCGAAGAGCTGCGCGCTCTCGGCGGTGATGTCGTCCTGCTCGACAACGACGAAGCAAAGGATCAGATCGCCGCGGCCACCGGAGGTGCGCCGGTGAAGCTGGCGCTAAATTGTGTCGGGGGCGACAGTGCGTTGCGTCTGGCCAATGCGCTCGCGCCGCACGGAACTCTGGTGACGTTTGGCGCCATGAGCCGGCAGCCGCTGCGCATTCCCAATGGGCTGCTCATTTTCAAGGATCTGCGCTGGAGGGGATTCTGGATCACGCAATGGTACCGTGAAGCCTCGCACGAGGCGGAAGCGACGATGTTTGATGAGCTCTGCGCACTCGCGGAAAGCGGGCAACTCCGCACACCGGTGGAGCGCGTTTATCCTCTCAGCGAAGCGGTGGCCGCGGTGAAGCATGCCGCGCAAAGCCAGCGCAAGGGAAAGATTCTATTTGGCGCGCCGGAAATCGTTGCGCAATTTTCAGTTCGCCCATGAAACGCTCCGGCTTCCTCTTCCGCCTTTGGCAATGGCTGTTGCTCCTGCTCGTCTTCGGTACGTTTGCGGGGTTGATTCGTTTTGCCTACCTGCGTGAAGAGTGGGCGCTCAAGGGCAAGATCGAACCGAGTGGCGGGCGCTACTTTTTCCAGCGGGTGGAACTCGCGGTGCCCTCCTTTCGCCAGGGAGACGACCGTTGGCGCAAAGACTATCTCGGGCCGACGCACAATACGCTGGGTGCGGAAGGGTGTGCGATTTCTTCCGCGGCCATGGTCCTCGCGAGCTATGGCTTCGATGTCGATCCACAGCGCCTGAACCGCTTTTGCACCGACCACGACGGCTATACGCCCCAAGGCTGGCTCTATTGGGAAGCTGCCGCGGAGTATGAGCCGGGCAAGGTCCGCAAGGCGTATGAGGACCTGCCGTCTTACGAGCTGATCGATGCCAACTTGTCGCGCGGAAATCCGGTCATCGTGCGACTACGGCTGCCCTCGGGGATTACGCACTTTGTCGTGATCGCCGGAAAGCAGGGCTACGATTACCTCACCCGTGACCCGGGCGCCGGCGCGGCGAAGGGGCTGTATCCTCTGAAAGAATTCGGCAGCAAGATCGAGGCGTTGCGTTTTTACGAGAAACTCTGAACGCTGCGCGCGATGTCCCCACTGGCCACTGAACTCACTGCGATTCTCGATCCGAAGCGCGTCCTCACAGAGCGCGAGCACTTGCTGACCTACGGCTTCGATGGCACCGCGGCTTTGCAAGGCGAGGCGGGCGTGGTGGTCTTCCCGCAGACGACCGAGGAAGTGGCGAAGATCGTGCGCTACGCGGCAAAGGAGAAGATTCCGATCGTCTCGCGTGGCTCTGGCACCGGGCTCAGCGGCGGAAGCATCCCGCAGCCGAATGCGATCGTGCTCTGCCTGGTAAAGATGGATCGAGTGCTGGAACTCGATGAGAAGAATCTCACGATATTCGCCGAGGCGGGGACGATCACGCAGAAGATCACCGAGACGGCGGATACGGTGGGTTTGCTCTACCCGCCGGATCCAGGGTCGATGAAGATTTCCACCATCGGCGGGAATGTCGCCGAGAACTCGGGCGGCCTGCGTGGGCTGAAGTATGGCATCACTCGGGACTATGTCATGGGGATGGAAGTGGTGCTCGCGACGGGGGAGGTGGTGTGGCTGGGCAACAAGTGCGTGAAGGATGTGGCCGGCTACTCAATGAAAGATGTCTTCATCGGCAGCGAAGGCACGCTGGGGATCATCACCAAAGTGCTGCTGAAGCTGGTGCCAAAACCGCCCGCGAAAAAGACACTGCTGGCGACGTATTCGACGATGGAAGCCGCGGCGGATACCGTGTCGGCAATCATTGCGGCGAAGATTATCCCGTGCACGCTGGAGTTCCTTGATCGCATCACGATCAAGTGTGTTGAGGACTTTGCGAAGATTGGCCTGCCGCTCGATGCGGAGGCGATTCTCTTCATGGAGACAGACGGACACCCTGCGGTAGTCGAAGAGCAGGCGAAACAGATGGAAGAGATCGCGCGGCGTTGCGGAGCAAAAGCAGTGCAGATCGCAGCCAACGCGGAAGAGGCCGCGAAGCTGGCTACCGCGCGGCGCTCCGCTTTCTCCGCTTTGGCACGCGTTTCCCCCACGACCATTCTCGAGGATGCTACCGTGCCGCGCAGCGAACTGACGAAGATGATCCGCTTCATCCAGGACGTTGCCGCGCGGCATCAGTTGCGCATCGGCACTTTCGGGCACATGGGAGACGGAAATCTGCATCCGACCTTCCTGACCGACGAGCGCAACACCGAAGAGATGGAGCGGGTGGAAATCGCGATGAAAGAGATTTTCGATTTCGCCATCGGACTGGGCGGGACGATTACCGGCGAACATGGCGTGGGATTGGCGAAAAAGAAGTTCCTGCCGGATGCGATTGGCGGCGCGAGTCTGGCGCTGCTGAAGCAATTGAAACGAACGCTCGATCCGGACAGCATTCTTAACCCGGGCAAGATCTTTGACTGATATTCCTTCCATTACCGCGAGGAGCGGTGCACAGCCGCACCATCTCGCGCACCTCGACTTTGCGATCCTGCAGCAGTGCATCCACTGCGGAATGTGTCTGCCGACGTGCCCTACCTACGACGCCACCAAGATGGAGCGCAATAGTCCGCGCGGCCGCATCGCGCTCATGCGCAACATCGCGGAGGGACATCTGGAGGTGACGCGTGCCTTCGGCGAAGAGATGTATTTCTGCCTCGGCTGTTTGGCGTGTGAGACGGCTTGTCCGGCGGGCGTGAACTATGCGCGAATGTTTGAAGAGGCTCGCGCGGATATTGAGGATGCTGGCGTGTTGCGTTACCCGAAGCGTGACCTAGTACGGGCCTTTGCCTTGCGCTTTTTCTTTACCCGCCCGTGGGCGCTGCGCGGGCTCGGACGCTTGATCTGGCTTTATCAGGTGAGTGGCCTGGAGTGGCTCGTGCGCACGCTGCGACTCACGGCATTGCTGCCCCGGGACTTGCGCGAACTGGAACCGCTCACACCACGCGTGCGTGCGGAGTTTTCAGACGAGCTCATCGGCGCCGTGGAGTCGCCGGTGAAGCCGCGCTTCCGCGTCGGCATGCTCACGGGCTGCGTGCAGGACCTCGTGTATCCACACGTGAACCGCGATACCGTGGACGTATTGCTGGCGAATGACTGCGAAGTGCTCACGCCTGGCGCGCAACACTGCTGCGGTTCGCTGCATGCGCACAATGGCGAACTCACGCTGGCCCGCGCAATGGCGCGAAAGAACATCGATGAGATGGAGAGTGCTGCCGGTGGCTCGCTGGAGCAACTCGACGCGATCATCACCAATGCTGCGGGGTGCGGCTCGCACCTCAAGCACTACGACGACCTGCTGGCCGAAGATCCGCAATACGCGAAGCGCGCGCGCATCTGGTCACGCAAGCTGAAGGACATTCACCAGTGGCTTTCCGAATGCGGAATTCGGAAGCCGGAGTGCGAAATGAAGGAAACAGCGGTGACTTATCATGAGGCGTGTCATTTGTGTCATGGGCAGAAGATCACCCAACAGCCGCGCGCGGTACTGAAGGCGATTCCCGGCTTGAAGCTGGTCGAGTTGCCGGAATCGACGTGGTGCTGTGGCAG
>JBGGMZ010000397.1:0-4501 GCA_041287745.1 Chthoniobacter sp.
GCGCAGCAGGCGGGTGCTCGATTGGGGCTGCGGCACCGGTGTTGCACATCGGCGGGTGCTGGCGGCGTGGCCGCAATTCACCGCGCTCGCGTTGCATGATCGCTCGCCGCGTGCGCGGATGTTTGCCGCGGAAAAGGCACGCCAGGAGTTTCCCCAGATCGCGATCAAGACGGACCCGCCGGTGGTCACTCGGGATACGCTGCTGCTGGTAAGCCACGTCATCAACGAACTGCCGGATGCCGAACTCAGCCGTCTGCTCGAACTGGCCCGGAGTGCGGGCGAGGTAATCTGGGTCGAAGCGGGCACGCACGCGGATAGCCGGCGCTTGATCGAAGTGCGCGAACGCCTGCGCGACACTTTCACTCCCGTCGCGCCGTGCACACACGCTGCGAGTTGCGGAATGCTAACCGTGCGAAATGCACCGCACTGGTGCCACCATTTCGCGCGACCGCCCTCGGCCATTTTTCAGGATGCTCGCTGGGCGGAATTTGCCCGCGAGATTGGGATTGATCTGCGCAGTGTGCCCTACAGCTTCCTCGTGCTCGCCCGCGAGCCGGCGATGGCGCATGGCTACTCGCGCATCATCGGTGAACCGCGCGAAGCCAAGGGCTACGCGAAGGTGCTAAGCTGCCAGACCGAAGGCGTCGCGGAGCTCATCCTGCAAAAGCGAGATGTGCCGGAGATTTTCCGTGCGATACGGAAGGAGACGCTGCAGCCCGTCTATCGATGGACACTGGCGGACGGCAAGATCACCGCTGCTGAGCCGCTTGCCTCCGGCGAGCCGATGGCCTAGCGTTCCCGCCTCTAATGAAACCCTCCATCATCCGCAGCCTCGGCTGCATCGCGCTCGGCGCCGCGTTCACCCTCGCGCCCCTCACTACCATGGCTGACTCAGCATCCGAAAAAGGCGCCGCATTTCTCAAGGAAAACGCGAGCAAAGAAGGCGTGAAGACGACCGCAAGCGGGCTCCAGTACAAGATCGTGAAAGAAGGCACGGGCAAGAGCCCGGCGGCCACCGACAAGGTGCTCGTGCACTATCGCGGCACGCTGCTCGACGGCACGGAATTCGACAGCTCTTACAAGCGCAACGAGCCGATTGCTTTCCCTCTCAATCGCGTCATCGCCGGCTGGACCGAAGGCCTGCAGCTCTTGAAAGAAGGCGGCAAAGCGATCCTCTACATCCCGTCGAAACTCGCCTACGGCCAGTCGGGCACGCCCGGCGGCCCCATCGGCCCGAATGAGACTCTCATCTTCGAGGTCGAACTGCTGAAGATCCAGTAAGGCAGAAGTTGAGAGTTGAGACTCTCAACTTTTCATCAACAGCCACAGCGTCTGCGCCGCGACGTCGGGCGGAATATCGGGTAATGCCGGTTCCGTCTTGAACTCCCCGGCGCGGCGCGTGGCCTTGAGGGCAAAGTGCGCGATGTTTTCGAGCGCGCGTCGAGGGAGGCGGGTGCAATTGGTGGAAAGGAGAATCTTCGCGCGCGGGCTGGCCACCTCGAGTGCGGCCAGGAGCAGCGCCTCGAGGTCCTGCTCCACTTGGAAGCGGCGTCCTTTGTTTCCGCGAGAGAAGGTCGGCGGATCGAGAATGATCGTGTCGAAGATTTCTTTCTTCCGCGCGAGACGCGGGAGCACATCGAGCACGTCGTCCGCGTAGAAACGATGCGCGGTCGCATCCAGCCCGTTGAGCGCGAAGTTTTCGCGCCCGCGGTCGAGTGACTTTTTCGAAAGGTCCACGCTGACGGTCTCCGCGCCAGCCAGCGCGGCGGCGACGGAAAACGAGCACGTGTAAGCGAAGGTATTGAGCAGTCGCTTCGGCGCGTCGCGGCGGACCGAGCTGCGATTGGCGCGCTGGTCGATAAACAGCCCCGCCGAATATCCCGCGCCGAAGTCCAGGCCGAAGCGCATGCCATTCTCCTCCACTACGGCGGTGAGCGGTAAAGTGGCGTCGCCCTCGATGAGTACCGGGGAGATGCGCTCCGCATTCTGTTTGGGCAGAAACTTTCCGAAAAGCCGCTTCGGCGCGTAGCCATTTTCCGCCGCCCAAGCGTCAACGCCCGCGGCCAAAACATCCCGCGCCGTATCGTCTTTGTGCGAGATCAGCACGTCATCGCCGAAGCGTTCCACCCAGCCGCCAGGCGTGGTCGTGAGGCGATACGCATTCGTACCCGCGGTGGTAAATGAGGCTAATTGGGCGCTGGAAAGCCACCGCTCCGAGGCGGGACGGAGATTTTCGGGCGGAATGTCACGTTTCAATGTATCGGCGAGAATCCTTTGCATGGATGCCAAAGTTCAAGTATTATCGGGCCAATTTTTCCTACCCCTATGCGCCATTTTGTACTCATCCTCCTCGCGGCCACCGCCTTGACAGCGGCCCCCTCCCGAGCGCAGTCGAGCGCGGATCCTGGTGACCTGTTCGTCAATGCCTACATGGCCGTCCAGCAGGGCGAGAAGGCCGAGCAGACCGGCAGCCTTAAGGCCGCGTTGTCCAAGTTGCGCTCTGCCGCGGGTGTCCTCGATCAGATTGCCAACCGCTATCCGAACTGGCAGCCGCAGATCGTCGACTACCGTAAGAACCGCACTGCCGAGGCGATCGCCCGCGTGCAGGAAAAGATCGCCCGCGGCGGCGGTCGAGCCGAACCCAGCGAGGCGCCCGCCGCTTCCGGTTTTGAGCAGCCTGCCCTGCCGCAGGCCGATAACGCGACCGCCGTGCAGCCCCCGCTGAATTTCGAGCGCACCGAGCAACCCTTGGGTTCACCGGCACCTGCTGCTCCGACCCGCAGTGGTCGCGGCAGCAAGGCTGCTCCAGCCCAGCATGGCAACGAACCAGATCTTTTCGCCGAGGCGTCGCAGCGGATGAAGAAGCTGCAGGAAGACCTGCAGAAAGCAAAAGACGAAGCCGCACGGTTGCAAACCGAAAAGGCCCAGATTGCCAAGCAACTCGACGAAGCGGCCAAGTCGCGCGCTGCGTCCGAAGAAAAGCAGCAGACCTTGCAAAAGCGGGCCGACAACGCCGAACAGGCGCTGATGAAGGCAGTAACCGATGGCAAGGTGGACTCCGAGAAGGTCAAGGCCCTCCAAGCCGACGTCGCCTCCACGAAGCGCGCCCTGCGCGACATGCGTATCGAGGCCGAGGCCGACACCGAATATCGCAAGCAGCTCGACGATCGTTTCAGGGCCGCCCTCTCCCGCATCCAGCAGTTGACGCAGGAACGCAACGCCGCCAACGAGAAGAGCTCGACTGTGCCCGGGAAGATCGAAGCGATCCAGAAGCAGCTCGATCAGGTGAAGAAGGAAAAGGACGATCTCGCGGTGAAGCTGCAGAAGACCGAGACGCAGCTGAGCAAGGTGACCTCCGAGCGCGACGATGCGCTAGCCCAGGTCACGAAGCTGCAGGAAGCCTCGAAGGAAGTGGCCAAGCTCGTGGCCGACAACGCTTCGCTCATGGCCAAGCTTTCGGATGCAGACAAAACGATCAAGCAGTTCAAGCTCGAAGGTGAAGAGAAGGATAAGCAGATCGCTTCCTTGAAGCAGGAAGTCGGTTCTGTGCGGGAGCAGCTGGCCCAGGCCAAGAAGGAGAGCGCCGATTACCAGCGCCAGATGGCCGATCTGCAGGTGAAGCTCGAGCAGTCCGGCAAGGAACTGGCCGCGGCCAAGGCAGAAAATGCCGCTGGTGCCGCCGAAAAGAAGAAGCTGGGTGACGAGAACCTGATTCTCCGTGGCATAGTCCTGCGCCAGCAGAAGGAAGAAGCCGTCCGCGCCAAGACCCGCAAGGTCGTGCTCGGCGAACTGGCCGACCTCGAACTGCACTCGAAGTCGCTCCTCAAGCAGATCGATTTCCTCAGCCAGCCGGTGGTCAAGCTGACCGATAAGGAGCGTTCCCTCTTCAAGAAGCCCGAACTGCAGATCAGCGAATCTGAAATTTCGATCGGTGGTGCCGATGAAGCTGCTGCCAAAGCGACCGATGTGGCGGCGTCTGCCCCGGCTGCCGTCGTTCCGCAGGCCGCCCCAGCAGTGCCCGCGCAGCCTGAGCAGGTTGCCACTCCAGCTCCGGCCCCTGCGCCCTCCGTGCAGGTGAAAAACACGCCCGAACCCGCCACGCCGTCCAAGACCAAGGTCGCCGATGCCGGTAAGAAGACCGAGAAGAGCAAGCCGGCGGAAGCCCCGCTGCCGATCGCCGATCCGCCGCAGCAGACCATTACCCTGCAGCAGACTCCGACGCCGCCCATCCAAGCTCCCTCTGTAGCCCCAGCGCCCGCTCCTGAAATCGGTCCCCTGGCCATGGCCAAGCCAACGACCAGCACCGCCGGCAGCACGACTGAGAAGACTCCGACCGCCGTCACGCCCGAGCCTCCGCATGCGGCGGGATCAGGCGAGACTGCCGCCGCTGGCACGGGTGGTGGTGGTGGCCCCACCGCCGGTGCACCCAATGTCCCGCCGGAGCTCCTCCCGCTCGCCCGCGAAGGCAAGGAATACTTCGAGCGTGGCAATTACCTCGAGG
>JBGGMZ010000398.1:0-4253 GCA_041287745.1 Chthoniobacter sp.
CATCCTCTCGCCGTTCGTCGATCAAGGGTACACCTTCCGGCAGGCGCGACCGGTCAATCACAAAGGAATTCGGAGGAAACATGTTCTCCGTGAGAAAATCGTCCACCGTCTTTCCGGCCCATGCCCGGTCTTTGTGGGTGATTCTATAGCCGTGCTCGGTGGGGACGGCATACGTCGCCAGGCACATCCCGAAAGCGATGGCGCTCTCACTGCGCCGCAACTGCCCGATCAAAGTTTCGTAGGCATGCTCGTAGACATAATCATCGTAATCGAGGAACGCCAGGTAGCGGCCCCTGGCAGTTTCGATCCCGAGATTAAGCAGTGCCGTCCGGTGATCGCCGGGCAGGGGATTGCGGTAATTGAGAATCGCCGGCCGGCAGCCCCATTCCCAGACGAAGCGATCTGCCAGGCGCTCTACCATGCCGATTTGTTCTTCCGAGAATTGCTGGGTGACGATGACCGGCTCGATCTTCCGCCATGTCGCCCCTGCAAGGCTGAGTAAAGCGCGCGACAGCAAGTCCAACGCGGGACCTGCGGTGGTGTGGAGGCGTGTGACAACGCTGAGAACTTCGTCAGTCATGGACTTACCAGCGGGCACGGGCAAAGGTGAACAAGTTGCCAAAATCCACCCGGGTGTGCGGATATGAAATGGACGGCTCGCCGACAGACGGCAAGGCCGATTCCGATTCATAGTATTGGCGTTCGATGAGGTATCGCTCGCAAAGAAGGCGAAACCGGGTGTTGCCCCATTTTGCGCCCAGAAGCCGGCCGGATTCGAGATACCATTGATCCACTTTTGAATCGTGCTTCCGGCTCATCATGCGGTGATGGAAGAGAGCACGTGGTGCGACGACGCACGGGTATCCATGACTCCAAACTGTCCACGAAAAATCGACATCCTCGCAGTAGAGAAAAAAGCGATCGTCAAAGCCGCCGGTGAGCTCAAAAAGAAAACGCGGAATGAGAAGACAGCCCCCTGTGCTCCAGTTGGTTTCCAGCGTCACCGGGTCGTATTCCTTGGGATGTTCGCAAGGAGCCTGCAGCGCCTCCACCAGCGCTGGCCGCCCTTGACGCAAGGCTGCATGGATCATTTCCGCCAGGGCATCCGGATGAAGATATCCATCGGGATTCAAGCATAGGTAGTGCGTCGCTCCGAGCGCCTCGAATGCGTGACTCATGAGAAGGTTATGTCCCCGTCCGAAACCCACGTTCTCCGGCGTAGGCAGAAAATGAATCAAGCTTTCGGTCCCCGCACTCTGGGCTTTCACCGTGTCGGCGTTCCACTGGTGTGAATTATCCGTGAAGACAAACTGCGGGCGCGTGAATCCCGCTGCTGCGACCTCATCGGCCGCTTTGTGAAGGATGCGGATCGTCCTCGAGACTTCTTCTTCCGAGGCGTGGAAGAGAATGATGCCGATGACCGCCCTCGGAGGGAGTTTGCTGAACGCCGCCGCACCTTGCGGATCCGTCGGCTTAGCGGGAATGCTTCCGAAGCCTTCCCGGAGATCGGTCGGTAAGGTTTCCAAGAAATAGGAACGCAGCCAGGAGCCGGAGAATTGGATGTGTGCTTCCGGCGCATGTCCTTCGGTCAGCAGTCGATGATATTCCGCCAGCGGATTTGCCGCGGGATGAATTAAGTCGTGATTCCGATCAATGAAGAGACTCGTGGAAAAAAGCGGATGGGGGTCCAGTCCGCATTTCCATCCCTCCTCAGAGTAATGACGGAAGGCAGCGTCCACATCCGGGAGCTGGCACTGTGCCTGGCCGGAGTAATGGACCAGATCCAGATAGAAATCTGCGGGGCAACTCTCTTGCGGATGCACGACGCTCGTGGCCTCTTGGAACATCTGCCCAGCCTCGATATATAGCTGCCACTGGGCAGCGAACTGCCGCTCCAGCGAGTTGAGGAGGTAGCCGCGAAGCACTGCGCGGAGGAGATGATTTCGCCGGATTTTTTTCAGCAGCATCAGCCCGCCATCGACGGCCTCTAAGTACAACCCGCACGCTTGGTGGTTTTTCCCCTCATCCGAACTTTCCGTCGCTTCCTTTATCAGGGCATCGATACGATCCCAGTCCCTCGTCCGGATTAAAATTCTCCCCAGCATTGTTCGCTGGCTGCCGTGATAGAGGCGTTGGACCTGAAGCGCAGTCGCCTGGCAGGCATCTCTCAGTGCACTCCCATTCAGAAAGCGGTTTCTGAGGTGATCGAACGCACTCTGCATTCGTGCGATCGAATCCGTGCGCCTTTGTAACTGACCTGCGGTCAAAGTCGCTAGGGTCGACGCCGCTTGGTTTTGCCGGCGCAATTTTTCCGCGTCCGATTTCCACTGTTTGGTGAGCGAAGTCGCGTGGCTCAATACTTCGCCGTGCCGCTGATGCAGCATCTCTATCTTTCCGGCCAATTCATCGACGAGAGTGTGGGCCTCTTCAGCCTGGGCCCGTGAACGTTCGAGTTGCGCTTGTGATTCCTCCAGCTGGGCGCGCAGTAGTTCTGCCTGCTCATGAGACCGGCTCAAGTCTGCGCGGAGCCGTTCTACTTCGCCCACTTGTCTCTGCAGCGCGAGTTGCAGCGTGTTGCTGCGGCCAAGCGCGGCAAAGAGAGATTTCACTGCCGGTTCTTCTGGGGTGCCCTTCGTATCGAGCAGCGGAGCGAGAAATTCCTTTCGGCCTTTCGGCATCAGCAGGCCGAGGCCATGGCCGTGCGAAAACTCAAAGGACGGATATTTGGAGGCGAGTTCCGACCACAATCTCCAGACCTCAAAACCGCGCTCTCGTTCGTCGATATCGTGAAAGAGCACGACCCCTCCGGGAGCGAGTTTGGGAAGCCATGATTCGAAATCGTGCTTCACCGCGGCATAAGTATGCAGTCCGTCGATGTGCAGCAGATCGATTAATTCATCGTCAAACGTTCCCACGGCCTCGTCGAATGTGCATCGGAGCAACTGCGAGAACGCACCATAGAGAGGATCGTGATACGATTTCAGTTCTTCGTAAACCGAGTCATCGTAAAATCCAGCGTGCTCGTCTCCGCGCCAGGTATCGATCGCCCAGCAGCGTGTCGCGAGATCGAGGGAGGCAACCGTCTGGCACGCGGCGCAGTAGGAATTCCCCGTATGAGTGCCAAGTTCGACGAACACCCGCGGTCGCTGAACTTCGATCAGCCAGGTCAAAAACGGAATATGCTCGGTCCACGCATCGGGCTCTACAAGGCGGTGCACACTTTGCGTCAGTGGCAGTCGTGTAGAGAGGATCATCGGGCGGTAGAAGGACTGCGGCTGCGCATCGGCACTGTTTCGTTTTGAGAACGCCTGATGCCCTTAACAAAGCGTGGCCCTGTCTGCAATATGCTCTCTCGCCGCTGGCTAAATTAAAGAGCCGCGCCCTTTTGCGTGCCTCATCCTTCAATCCCCCTGCGGCGCTGCCGCTCGATTAACGGGTGTGCTTTAGTAGTGGAACGCATTGTTGAGAACGAAAAACCTCCGGGTTGAATGCGCAACACGGAGCATCCTACCAATGACGGTCGAAGCGGGAGCTGAGAAAGTATGGGAAGGGCGTCTTCCTCGCCGCGATGGAGAGTGATGAGAAAAGAAGACCGAACCTTTCTCTTGCCCCCCTGTGCGCCCGCCCCTAACGTGCCGCCCCTTCAGTAAACGGGCTGTGGCTCAGCTTGGTAGAGCGCTTCGTTCGGGACGGTTAGGCCTATCTCGTGAGTGCTCAACGGAAACCCCAGAAGATCAGAAACTTCCGCTGCGGCGTCTCTTCTTTGGAGAAGGGAGTCCCCCCGGTTTTGCCCCCCTGCCAGTCGTAAATGAGTTGGTTTGCGTCACGATGGATCCACTGGCGAAACCCTTCCCCCTCGGAGTCGGCCCGTGCGAGTTTTTTCATTGATTCAGCCAGAAAGGTCGTTAGCAGAGCGCAGAACACGGGGCGTATTCACTCTAGAGGCGGCAACCTGAAAACGGCACAATGGATCTATCGCCGCGAAGATCCGTGACAGGGGGGACTGCCGAGACGGTTTCGTTTGTGTGAGTGATCACGAAAAAGGGTTAAGAAAGTGGAAAAGCCATCGCTTCCTTTTTTCCAGAGGCCGATGCAATCCTTCATAGGTTGCTCTAGCAGCCTGTCGGACTATCCTTCCATGGTTTGAGGCGGTGGCGGGTTGAAGACGTATGGCCGCGCGATTTGTTCCTGTTGATCACGATACGCCGTTGTTGTTGGCGCCGGATTTGCGGCAATGGGTTCCGGCGGACCAT
>JBGGMZ010000399.1:0-13956 GCA_041287745.1 Chthoniobacter sp.
GCATCGCCGGAAAGCATCATGGCGAGACAGCGATTGGCCGAGTTCCAATTCTCGTTATCCATCTCGCTGCCGTCGGTGTCGAACCACATGAGATCCTTTACCCCCGCACGCGGGACGCGGCGGCCCTGGAAATATTTCGGCCGGCGGAAGATGGGATGATTCTTCCGCTCCTGGATGAGGCGCGCGGTGAATTCCGTGAGCTGCTTCTGCCAGGCTGCGTGCTCCCAGTTGAACCAGGAGATCTCGTTGTCCTGGCAATAGGCATTGTTATTGCCGTTCTGCGTCCGGCCAAATTCATCGCCGCCCACGATCATCGGCACACCCTGCGAGAGCAGCATGGTGGCGAGGAAATTGCGCAGTTGCTGGCGGCGGAGTGCATTGATGCCTTCGTCGTCCGTCGGACCTTCGGCGCCGCAATTCCAAGAGCGGTTGTCATTGTGCCCGTCCTGGTTGTTCTCGCCATTGGCGTCGTTGTGCTTCTCGTTGTAAGCGACCGTGTCGTAGAGCGTGAAGCCATCGTGCGCCGTGAGGATATTGACCGACGTGTAAGGCCGGCGCCCGCCATTCTCGAAAAGATCGGCTGATCCGGTGAGACGATACGCGAGTTCCCCGAGCACGCCCATGTCGCCCTTCCAATAGGCGCGCAGACAGTCGCGATACTTGCCGTTCCACTCCTGCCAGAGCACAGGGAAATTGCCGACCTGATACCCGCCCTCACCCACGTCCCACGGCTCCGCGATCAGCTTCACCGTGGAGATGATGGGATCCTGATGGATGCAATCGAAGAAGGCAGAGAGCCTCGAGACATCGTGAAATTCACGCGCCAGCGTGGCGGCAAGGTCGAACCGGAAGCCATCGACATGCATCTCCGTGACCCAGTAGCGGAGCGAATCCATGAGCAACTGGAGCACGCATGGATGCTGCATGTTCAGAGTGTTGCCCGTGCCGGTGTAGTCCATGTAATAGCGCCGGTCCTTTTGCACGAGACGGTAGTAGGAAGCGTTGTCGATCCCGCGGAAGCTCATCATCGGCCCGAGGTGATTTCCCTCACCGGTATGGTTGTAGACGACGTCGAGAATGACCTCGATGCCCGCCGCGTGCAGTGCCTTCACCATCTCCTTGAATTCGCGCACCTGCCCACCTGTCGTGCCGCTGCCCGAGTAGGCGGAGTGCGGGGCGAAATAGCCGATGGAATTGTAGCCCCAGTAATTGGTCAGCCCCTTGTTCTCGAGGAACTCGTCATTCACGAAATGGTGCACCGGAAGCAACTCGATGGCGGTGACGCCGAGCTTCTGGAAATACTCGATGGCGAACGGATGCCCCAGCGCGGCGTAGGTTCCCCGAATCTCTTCCGGAATCTGCGGGCAGAGCTTGGAGAAGCCCTTCACATGCACCTCGTAGTAGACCGATTCCGCTTGCGCGATATCGAGCAGATGATCGTCGCCCCAGTCGAAGGCGTCGTCGACCACTACCGACTTCGGCATGCACCAGGCATTGTCGCGTTCGTCGCGCCGGAGATCGGCGTCCGTGCTGCCATCCTGCGGATAGCCAAACATCTCGGGCCCCCAATTGACGAGACCGCTGATCGCCTTGGCGTAGGGATCGAGCAGGAGCTTGGCGGGATTGAAGCGATGCCCCTGTGCCGGCTCAAACGGACCGTGCACGCGGTAGCCATAAATCTGCCCTTCTTTCAACCCGGGCACCAGGCAGTGCCACACGTGATTCGTGCACTCAAACATCGGCAACCGAACCGTTTCCGTGGTGGAGGACAGGTCATCGAACAAACACAGGTCTACCCCGGTCGCATTTTCCGAAAAAATCGCGAAATTGACTCCCAGCGGTGTGACTGACGCTCCCAGCGGGTTCGGCCGGCCTTTCCAGATCTTAAATTGATTCATGGCGCGCAGTAAAAGAGGCGGCATCCGCCTTCGAGTGTGGGAACAGGTTCATCGTCGCAATGCAATCGCGTCGCACCATGTCCATGGATGCAGCCTCATACGTATCTCCCCCTGCGAACCGGAATCGGGAGTATTATCCCGGCAGGTGAGCGTCGAAAAGCCCACCTTCCTCCAGGCAAGCGCACAGAGACGTCTCACGGCGAAAGGATAGGTATGGGTGCGATTCTACTCTCCTCGGCTTACGGCTCTCCACCCGAACCAGCATGAAAACCGCGCGCTTCTCCGAAGTCGTGAAGCAGTGTGGGCGACCAGAGTCCTACCTCGTTTTAGTGGACCCGGCCAAGGACAAGACCTTGAAGGCCTCAGTCAAGGCCCACCGCGTCCTCACCGTATCCCAAGCCACGGTGGGTGCGAAGGCAGACTATGGGGAGGTGGGGTTTGAGGAAGGGGGGACGCGGCAGTATCTGATTTTTCCCAAATCCCTGCGGCATTTCGCCGGACGAAGGATTGTCGGCATCAAATACGATCTGCTTTCGCTCAAGGAATTGCCGGCGAGCCAACGTGCGGCAGCGCCCAAGCCACCGCCACCGAAGAAGAAAGCGCCCCGGAAGATCGAGCCGGCCCACGAGACTCACGCCGGCAAAGTAATTCCTTTCAAAGCGGCGCAAGACGAGGGGGCCAAAGAGGAAGAACATCCCAAAGAGACGACCGACGAGCCATCCATGAAAGAGATGAAGCGGATGGCGAAGCAGGCCATGCACGCCCTGAAAGCGGGGAAACAAGTGGCCGCCTTCGAGTTACTCAAGAAGATGGCGCAGGAGTAATCCATCGCCTGCCCGGGCGTGGCTTGACTACGGATGGACGGGAACGAATTTCTGCACTCGTCGACCCTTGCCTTCCGCAATGTAGACCGAGCCGTCGCCGGCCACGGCGATATCGTGACCAAGTTGGAACTGTCCCGGCTCGTCGCCGTAGGAGCCGAAGCTGGCGACGACGTTCCCCTCGGGATCGAGCTCCACGGCCTTGGCGCGGCCGGACTGACGGGCGGCCTGGTCGCCGCCGTCGACGATGAAAATGTGGTCCTTTGCGTCGACGCTCACGCCATACGGGCGGCCGATCTGCGGGCCTTTCCACTCGGCGAGGAATTTTCCCGTGGGATCGAAGACTTGCAACCGCGCATTGCTGCGATCGCAGACGTAGACGCGCCCACGCGAGTCGACAGCGATCCCGTGCGGGAGGTTGAATTTACCCGGTTCGTCGCCCTTGCCACCCCACTCGAATTGATAGCGCCCCTGCGCGTCGAATTTCACCACGCGCGAATTGCGATACCCATCGCTCACGTAGAACGAGCCATCGGGCAGCACCGCGACATCGGTGGGTAGATTGAAGTGCGTCTGGTCGGAGCCAGCCTCACCGCGCTCGCCGAGCGTGAGCAGTATGCGGCCGCCGTGCGTGTATTTACAGACCTGGTGCCGGCCCACATCGGTGAGCCACACGTTGTCCTCGTGGTCGATCGTAAGCCCGTGCGGCATGATAAACTCGCCCGCGCCCCATGAGGCCAGTGCTTTGCCGGTCTTGCCGTCAATGACCGTGACGGTCGGCTCGGGAATGGGTTCCTCCGGGAATGGCGTGGCCCACACACGGGCATTGCGATGGAAGACGAAAACATTGCCGTGCGAATCCACGCCCACGCCTGCGCACAGGCCGAGCGATTGCTCGCCGGGCAGCGACGGCCAGTCGCGGACGACCTCGTAGCGCGGCTCGGCAAAGGCGGCTGCGGACAAAAGGCCCAACAGGAGGAGAAAGCGCCACATGCCTATTTCGCCTCCGCGGCTGCAGCGTTCCACGGCTCGATCTGCCGCAGTTGTTTCGCTGCCAGTGCACGGTAGCAATCGGGCAGATCAAATTTGGCGAGCACGCCCGGCACGAAACACGACAGCGGCCAGCGATACTCCTCGGACTCGGCGATATCGCCGTAGCTGGTGAGCGCGTTCTTGAGCGAGACCTGTTTCACGCTGTCGGACAACAGCGCCGCGAGGGTCGCGGGGATCGCCCCCCAGCCGCGCCCGACGAGATGAATCTCATCGTGGCCGCTCGCCTGCATCCACGCGAGCACCCGCAGGACGTCGTGCGTCTTTTGTCCAGGATAAGGACGATCGAGCATGATGGAGTGGATGGCGTAGAAGTAATCGCTGCCGTAGGGCGTGAGGAAGGAATTGGCACCGCAGGTGTCCGGCTGCGATTCACCGATGCCGCGGACGTCGCAGGCGAAGATCGCAGATGCCGGCTCGGCGGCAATCAGTTCGGCGAGCCACGGATCATTGCGCAACTCGGCGTCCGCCGAGTGATGCGAAACGTAAAGCACAGCACGCTTCGCTCCGCGAGGCGGGCGGGAGACGAGCGACGCGTCATCGAGCCGGTAGACGACGGCGAAGATGCCGGGCTCGGTTTCGACCGTATAGGTCGCGGCGAATTTTTTCGGATACCGCCGGCCGCTCGAGGGACGGAGGATGCGATAATCGGGCACACCTTGACTCTCCGGCAGATGCAGGATATCGCGCACGGTCGTCTTTAGCGCGTCGCCTTCCACCGCGCCGCGCTTGAGCTTGAGTTCCTGCGAGCGCTGCTGGGTGAAGAAGAAGACGTTCCGCGGTTTCAACTCCGCCACCTGCCCGTGCGGCGTGCACCAAAGCGTCTCGTCTTTTTCAATCGTGAGCGCGGGCTCGGTCGTGGCCTCGGAGATTTTGGTGACATGATTGAACCAGCGATACATGGCCTCGCGGTTCTCCCCGTTGTAGCCGTGATAGTCCGTGCCGCGGAAAAGGCTGACGTTTTCCTCCGCACCGAGCAGGCGGTAGAGCTGGCGAAGACGATTGTAAGCCTCCTCAGTGCCGCGCGTGTCGAAGAAATCTTTTTCCTGTGTGAGCAGCACGGCCGGCTTCGGCGCCATGGCGGCGATGAAATCCGAGTGGTCGAGCCCCAGCGCGAGGGCGTGTGGAGGACACTGCTCCGTGTCGGCCGGGAGTTCGTTTTCGAGATTGTGGAGGAAGCTGGTCACGAAGCAGCTCGGCGCGGCCATCGTCCACCGGTCGTCCAGGCCGCACAGCCACGTGGTCATCGTGCCGCCGCCGGAGTTGCCCGTGATGCCCACGTGTTTCGGGTCCACCTCAGGCCGCGTGAGCAGATAGTCGAGCGCGCGAATGCCGTCCCACGCACGCCATGCACCGAAAAATTCGCCGACGAGGAATTGCTGGTTGCCCGCGTAGAGATGCTCGCTCACGCCACTGCCGCGGCGCGGCTTGCCATCTTCGCCCGCATATTGCAGCCGCTCGCCTTGGCCGATGGGATCGTAGATGAGACACACGTAGCCGAGGCGCGCGAGCCCTTGGGCGAAGGATTGATACGGCTCGGCCGCCTTGCCATTCGCGGAATGGCCGCAGCTCCCCACCACACCCGGGCGCGGAGATGTCGCCCCCTTCGGGATGTAGAGATTGGCCGTCACGGGAAAATCCGGGCGGCTGTCGAAGATCACCTTCTCGATCTTGTAAGTGTCGCGCTCGACCACGCCGGTGATGCGCGGCTTGAGCGGCGTCTTCTCCGGCCACGGGCCGAAGCACTGTTGGATCTTCGCGCGCATATCGCGCACGTATTCCTCGGCATCGGCTTTGGAATGAAGAGCGGCCCGGCGCACATCGCCGCGATGCTGGATCTCGCGCAAGCGCCCGACGAAAAACTCCTGAACCATCCGCGGAAAATGATTCAGCGACGGGAGATCGGCTGCGGCCGCCGCCGCCTTCGCCTCGGCAGCGCAGGCGGGAAGAGAGATTCCCTTGCCGAGGGAGAGACCGGTGGCAGCAAGGCTGGCGAGCTTGAGCAGGTCGCGACGCGAAATGGCGTGGTTGGGCACAGAGGGGGGCATGCGATGGGTTGAAACAACCGCCGTTTACGTGTTGTTCCGACAAACTACCGACATTTTCGGCGGTTATTGGAAGCTATCTTTTGAAAAAGACACGATCGGGCCGACGCCACCTCTGGATGTCGGCATCACCATGCCAGCATCCCACTCGCCGTGTCTTTCAAACACGGTGACGGTGTGACCACCTCTTACCTCGCTAAAATGCCGACCCGCTCTGTCCCGCGGTTTCCTTGCATGAGGACTTCCTTGGGACCGGTCCGCTTCACGGTCCACGTCTCTCCATTCTCTCCGTCCTTGATGAGGATATTGTCCCCCGCCTCGCTCCATTTGCCGCGGACTTTTTTCTCCGCCGAGACGTCCCAGTCAAACGTTCGGTCCGCCTGGATCATCAGCGAACCACTGGTCTTCGCTCCTTTCTCGCCTTCCGGGATGAGCCAATTGCCGATCAAGGGATGATGGGAAAGCGTGACGCTAGCCTCGGCCGTAGTCCCCGGAATCGGCGCTTCGCTACCGCTGACGAATTCCGCGCGCATCTTGGCCCCATCGATGTTCCACTTCGTGCTGACATCAAATTTGGCCCCGGCCAGGTTCGCGGCTTCCAGTTGCTGCGTCTTGGAAAAATCCGCCCCACGCAAGTCCGCTCCGCGAAAGTCCACCCCGGCCGCATTTCCGAGGATCTTGCAGCGGCGCATGTCGGCATAGTGAAAGGAGAGAGCGCCGTTATCGCTGCGGTGAATCAGGGCCTCCACACGCGGATCGAGATTCAGCTTGCTCAGGTCGTGGACGGGCGCACCCAGCAGATCGATCTCCGTATCCATCAGCTTCGTATGCCAGGCCTTTGCATCCGCCCAATCCACACCGCGGAGATCGGCGCCGGAAAGGTCGGCATCATCGAGCACTGCTTTTTGAAAACTGACGTTCTGCAAATGCGCTTTTTGGAAATTCGCACCCTTTAGCGTGGCATTGGAAAAATTCGCACCCTTCAGGTCGGCTTCATCGAATTGGGCCTTGTTCAGGTTCCCGTCCTTGAAGCTCTTCCCCTGCAGATTTTGGCGGGAATAGTTGGCCGGCGGGCTGGCGGGCAGATCACCGCCGGCGCACATCAAGCCAAGCGCGAGACAGGACCAACTGAGTCGAAGATGGAGCAATTTCATGTGCGGGAGGATCTTGCCGGGTGAAGTCGCAGCTATTTGGCGTCGCCTTTGACGAGGACAGCACCGGCCGCCACGGGATCGAATCCATCCGGCCAGGCGGTGTCGTCGTCGTAGCGTGTCCCCTTCCAGCGATTGGCTGCGGGACCATCTGCCAGCGCCGCCGGGCGCAGATTGACTCCCCGCAGGTCGGCTCCGCTGAAGTCACAGCCATAGGTATAGCCGACGATGACACAATCGCGCAAATTCGCGCCCTTGAAGGTGCAGTTGGCCACCTTGATGGTCAGGCCCTGCAAATTGGCCCGGTCAAAGTGCGAGCCAGTGATCAACGGATCCCCTCTCATCTCGCGCATATCCGCTTCCGTGAAATCGGCGTCCGTCAGCCAGGCGCCTTTCACATCGGCATCTTTGAAAATCGCCTTCCTCACGCTGGCACCCCCAAACTTGCAGTCCTGCAAGTTGGCGCCGGAGAAATCCGCTCCATCCAGACGCGTTTTTTCAAAGCTGCGGCCATGCAGATCCTTCTCGCGAAAATCAATCGCGGCGGCGGGCGCCGGTCGCGGTTCGTCGCGAGGAACGGGAGCCGGGTTGGCATGCTCTGGACTTGGCTCCGCAGCGCGCGGCGCGCGAACGAATGGGCGATTGGGGAGGAGCTTGCCGGGGGCTGGGATCGCACCGGGGGCACGATTTTCCAATTCGTTCACATCCCCGATCACCGCATCGCCCGCACCCAGCGCGAGCAGGATACCGTTATGGCCGCCAGTCTTGAACTCCATCGACCGTCCCTCACTTCCGCCCGCATCCAACTTGACCACGTAATCCCCTTTTCCCACCACCTCGGCGACCGTGCCATTGAAGCCGGAACCGATGGCCACTCTCACGCGGTCACCGACCTTGAGCGCGGTTTGCGCCTGGCTGTGTTCCACCAAACCGAAGAAGGCCAGCGCGGAGACCGCGACTAACGACCAACGAACGCGAGAGAGAGATTCCATAGATATACGATTCGAGTGTTAGACTGACTTGGGCGAAAGGAAGCGGTCAGTTTCAGACCTTACTTATCCTTGTCCTTGGATAGGACTGCGCCTTCGGCCACGGGATCGAAACCATCCGGCCACGCGGTGTCGTCGTCATAGATCACACCCTTCCAGCGATTCTCGGCCTGCCCTTTGGGCGGGACGGTCATGGCGCGCAGGTTGGCGCCGCGCAGGTCCGCACCGCTGAAGTCGCAGCCATAGATATACCCGGCAATCGTGGCTTCACGGAGGTCGGCGCCCTTGAAGGTGCAGTCATTGGATTTCAAATTCATCCGCTGCATTTTCGCGCGATCAAAATGGGAGTGAGAGCAAAGCGGAGAGCCCTTCACATCGGTGAGGTCGGCGTCGGTGATATCCGCGTCGGTCAGCCACGCCCCTTGCAGATCGGCCCCTTTGAAATTGGCCCGCTTCAGGCTGGCGTGATCGAATTTAGCATTCTTCAGAACCGCGTCCGAAAAATCGGCGCCGTTCAAGATGCCGTTGCTGAAGACCTTGTCCGGCAGATTTTGATCATGAAAATCCTTGGGCGCGGCAACGGCGGTCGAGCCGAGAGCCAGCAGGGAAAACGCGGCGGCGCAGGTGAGGGTGAGGAGGGTTCGTATCATAGGTTGGTGTCAGTAAGTGGTGAACTCAGGTTGAAGACTTGGGATCAGCGATTCAGTTTCCGCTGTTCGGCGGCTTGCTCTTCTTTGATTCGTTGCACCCGGCGATCTTCCGCCAGACGATCGGCCTGAATGCGAAGCTGCCGTTGCTGCTCGGCAATATTGTCGTCCTTGATCCGCTGCAACCGGCGCTCATCGGCAATCCGATCGGCGACCTGTTCTGCTTTGATCCGATCCAACCGGAGATTCTCGGCCAGTTGGGCCTGCTTGCGATTGTCTTCGATCCGGTTCTCCTTGATCCGGTCCAGGCGGCGATTTTCCGCGAGTTGATCTTCCTTCTGCTGCTCGAGCTTTCTGTCTGCCGCGAGGCGCTCGAGGCGTTGATTCTCCAGCTTGCGATCCTCGGCAATCCGCTCCAGGCGTCGCTCTTCGGCCTGTCGATCCTGTTTGAGGCGCTCGAGACGCTGCTCCTCCTGCTGACGCTGCTGCGTCAGCGCTGCCTGGTAATCCTGCCACTGGCGGGTGTCGGGATGGTCGGGCATTTTGGGAACCACATTGGCCGGGATGCGCGCATTCGCCGCCTGCTCTTCCTTGATGCGATTCTGTCGGCGTTGCTCGGCGATCTGGTCCGCCTGGATGCGATACTGCCGCTGCTGTTCCGCGATTTGATCCTGACGGCGATTTTCCGCCTTGCGATTTTCTTCCACCTGCTGAAGGCGGCGGTTTTCGTCCAACTGGTTTTGTTTGATGTTTTCCAACCGGCGATTTTCCGCGAGTTGGTCCAGGCGGCGGTTCTCTATCTTCCGATCCTCGTCTCGACGTTCGATCGCACGATTCTCCGCGAGCTGCTGCTCCCGCAGATTATCGATGCGACGCTGTTCCGCGGCGCGCTCGGCCCGGGCGTTTTCGGCCCTTCGCTCCTCTGCCGCCGCCTCTTGCCGGCGCTCAATGATGCGCTCTTCAATAATGCGGCTTTCCTGATCCGCGCGCCCTTGAGGCAATGGGACGAGGAATGCGACGGATGCGGCGAGAAGAACGGGCCATTTATCGAAAGGGCGAGCCATCATGTGCGAAGTGTTCTTTAGCTTTGGGCGAATTCAGCAACCTTCAGCGCTGCGACAAACTTCGGCGCAAGCGGGTTAAGAAAGGGCAGAAAGGCGGGGTGAATCAGCTCGAGATAGGCGGTCCGGAAGTCATCGGGTAACTGCCCACTTTTCACGAATGCAGATGCAGCCGCCGGGTAAAGCGCGAGGAGGATCGTTTCCTTTTGCTCGAGTTGCTCGTAAGTCAGCCCGGCCACACTCTGGTGAGGAAACATGGCGAGTGGCTTGTCCCAGGCGACGGTTGGAAATGGGTCGTGGCTGAGGCGGAAGTGGTCGTAACGCACGAGCAGGCAGCTTTCCGGTTTTGTCAGCACCATGCACTTGGGCCGAAAGAGCGCGGTGTGTTTTTTCTCCGGCATGGCGACGGTCGCCAGCACCAGGCTGAGCCACAGTACGGCGCCCTCGCCGGCGGGAATCAGCGCCGGGTACGACCAGTAACCCTCCGCATCGATCGTCAAATTTCGCCCACCGCGACGCATCTGGAAAAAGGCAGGCTCGGCGGGCTTCTTCGCTCGCTTCAATTGCTCCACGATGTCTCCCGATATTGCTTTGGTATCCATGCTGAAAATCCTTTCGGGCTAGGTGGGAATCAAGGCCACGGCGTCGAAGTCCATTTTTGAGGCCGCGTCCATGAAGAGATCGAGCGGGATGACCCGGCCGCCGCCATCGGGAAAGCCGGGATCGTTGATCACGGCAAAGCTCCCCTGTTCGTTTTTGATGATTCCGGTCAGTTGCACTGCGTGGCCTGCGTTAGGAATTACGCCGATCGCATTGAGGAAACGTTGGGCGGGATCGTACAACTCCGACGAATTTACCCCGATCAAGGGACGCACGCCGTGGTCCAGCATTGCCTCGAGGTTCTGCTCGCTGAAATGTCGAATCTCGATCGCTTCCACGTGAATGCCGGACTCCGCTGCCGCGTGATTCACCACGTCGGCAATCTGATGCACGTCGGTCCCCATGTTGGGATCGTAAATCCCCTCGCTTTGGAAAAGGGTCGCAAGGGCAGGCTCACCGACATCGAATCCACAAGACCGGAAGAGCATGTCCGTGGTGGCTACCGCGCAGGAGAAGGGCTGGCTTTGCTGCTCCCACAAGTTCATGTCCTCGATCGGTGTGCCGTGGATGCCGTTGAATTGCTCGAAGCCCGGAAAGCTGGCCGGTACGGCTTCCTGATTCAGCGCATCGTTTGCCATCGCATCGATCGCCGCCATGGCCGCTTCATAAGTGATGGGAACCGCGTTCGGGTCCGCATAAGGATCGGGATGCTCACTGGTAACCGGAGCGTCGGCGGGCTGCTCGTGGGGTGCGGGAGCGTCCGTGGCCGGTTGGTCGGTATCGGTGGCGTGCGCGCCCGGCTCGTGGGCGACGGTAGCATCGACTGGCATCGCATTGATCGCCGCCATGGCCGCTTCATAAGTGACGGGGGCCGCGCTCGGGTCCGCATAGGGATCGGGATGCTCACTGGAGGCAGGGGCATCGGTGGGCTGCTCGCTGGGAGAGGCAGCATTCGTGGCTGGTTCGGGGGCCGTCGCAGTGTCTGCCTCGGCGCGGCTTTCGGGCGGGGTCACCGGAGCGTCCGCATGCTCGCCGGGATTCGCGTTCTGCACCTCGGAGGGCGCATCGGGAGCAGAAGCATCCTGGGCGGCGGGTTCACTGGAAACGGACGCTTCCGGGACGGCGGTCTCAACAGGAGCGGATCCTTCCGGAGCCATGGGCTCGTCCGGGGCAGCGGGTTCCTCCGAGGGAGAAGAGTCGACGTCTTGCCAGATGGCATCCGCCGCCGCTTCCGGGTCGATGTTTTCCATCTCCTCAAGCGGCAAGTCCGCGCCGCTCGGCGCGGGATAATCGTCCGACGCATCGAGAATCGGATCGGCCAAGGGAGGCAGGTCCACGATGAAGTCATGCACGGGAAGATCCGGGTTGTGATCTTGAGCCAGCGGCGCCTGCACATCTTCCGCCGGATCCGGCAGCACGTTTTTGTCGTCTTCGTGGATTTCTTCCATGAGTGTTAGTTCAAAAGAGGTTCCGGCGTGCTGATGCTGATTGTCATATCGCTCACGAATTTATTGATCTCCCGCTGCATCCGCACCTCGACGGCATATTCGATATCTTCCACGATCGACTCCAGTCTCACCGTGTTATCCGCGAGCATGTCGGTGAGCAGGCTTTTTCTCTCGGCCACGATGCGCTCGCGGAGCGCCGCCTCCAGGCGCTGAATTGCCGCGGGGCGATCGGCTTCCGGCACTTGGTCGAGCAACGCTTTATCCCGCTGCATGGCGGCAATATTCTGCGCGTCGACGAACTGCGAAGCTTCGTAAATCGACACGACCGAGGTGCTCATGAAGACCCGCCACCAGGGGAAGAGCGTCTTCGCTACCCGCTGGATTTGCGTCATCGCCTCCATGTCCTGCAGCATCACCGCACACACGTTTCCCAGCACCCCCGAGGCGAGGAAATTGCCGAGCATATTCCAAGCGGCGGGATTCGTGCCGCCGGAGAAAACGACCAGCCCACCGGCAAAAAGCCCCTGCAAACCCATGGGCACAAACTTGCGCACCTTCGCCTGCCAATGGTCGTGCGTTTCCTGCCGGGCCAGCACTGCATCGAGCGAGCGCGCCACCGTCTCCATCTCCGCCAGCGCCCGTTGATTATTCGACTGCACCGCGCGCACTTCGCGCCGGATCAGCGGTACCAAGCGGCGCCGTTCCGCTTCCACTCCTTTCGATTTCGGATCCACCCCTAGAGCCTGCTCCAGCCAGCGCTCCTCTCGATGTAGCCAATAGTAGGGATACATCGTCGTCAGCACTTCGAACTTCTGCTTGATCTCCGGCAGCATCATCGTCAGCAGCAGGATCCGCTTGAGCATGGCCGCTTGCTTCTCCTTGTCCTTGGCAAACTCGACCTCTCCCTTCTCCTCTAGAAATTCCACCAACTCCTCCATCGGATAGTCACCCTCTGCCGATTCGTTCAACTTTCGGTCGAGCAGTAGGATGTCGATAAAGAGAGTGGTGAGCAGGTCCCGCTTCCGAGTCTCGTTAAACTTGACGTAGAGCTCGGCCATGCTCGCTTTCGCCACCTGCCGGCGCACCCGGCGCATTTCCCATTCACGGATGATCTCGTCGCCCGACTCAGGTGGCACATACACGTCAAACTCGGAATCCTCCCCGCCGTCCCAAGGATAGAAGGTGAGATGACAAAACCCATCGCCGGTCACTATGGAAGCCGACACCACGCCCACCCTTTCCACTGGCAATCGTTCGCTATCGCCCACAATAACCTCTTCCGCGGATATGGTCAGCGTCACCGGCCAGTCGAATTGCTTTTTGAAATCGAAGACCAGCGCGGAATAGGTGCCGTCGGGATTTTGATACCCGTGGGCGAGCGGCTGAATGGCCGCGAAGACCGTCTTGGGATCCGCCCCGGGCATCAAGACCCGGACCATCGTGCGATCCTCCGCTACCAAAAACACCCCGTCCCGATGGATAAACCCGGTCTGAAACGTGGCGGCTTTTCCCGTGCTGTAAACGCAGCAAACGCCTTGCTTCGTCCGGAAAAGTTCCGCGCCTATCGGAGAGCCCAGATACGCCGCTTGCACTTCGAAACTGCCTAAACTGACGTCGCTGCTCTCAGGTTCCACAAAAATTAGTTCCGCCGATGATCAGCTCCGACGTCCCTCAGAAAGCTCAGCTAAGTCCGACTGCTCTCGCGGCGAAATGGAAGAAATCGAGAGAGGGTTCAAGAGTTAGGCTCCGTCCGCGAAACTACGCATTCACCTTCTCGCGCGTCGAGAGAAAAATGTCGACTATTGCCTATGCTAACAGTTTTATAAATAGATGCGCACGGTTGGTTTAGATATCATAATCCCAACGCGATTCAGAGTTGCGGCGGAAATCACACAATCATCTAAGATACTCGCAGGCAGCATGTTATGTCGGTTACATGCACATCGAAAAATCACAAGATCGACAGCAGACATTGCCTGGATTTTGAATTTTACCGATCCCATCGGCCGAACGAGATGTCCCGCGACAGTCCAAGGCAGTATTCGGGCAAGGCGCATTTACTGAACCGATTCCACTCCGCACCCCGTGCCATCAGGAAGAGATGTGCACCCGCCGTGACTCGAACACGGAACCTTCTGATTCGTAGTCAGATGCTCTATCCAATTGAGCTACGAGTGCTAAACCGGCCGGAACCGGGGAGCGGGATAAAAGCACTGAATTCCCAACGTGGCAACCATTTCATCGGA
>JBGGMZ010000400.1:0-19160 GCA_041287745.1 Chthoniobacter sp.
CCGAGCCGGGCTGCGCCACGAGCGGGGTCCGAATGGCGATCGCATCGCGGTCCGTGAAACCGTCGCCGTGCAGATTGTTCGCCGCGTCCAGCCCGCTGGAAAAACTCAGCAACTGCCGCAGCGTCACGCGCCCCTTGCCTCCGTCCACATTCCACTCCGGCAGCGTATTGGCCACGCGATCGTCGAGGTCGATGATGCCCTCCTCCACCGCCTTGAGCGCCGCCAGGATCCAAAAGCCCTTCGTGCCGCTATAGATCTTGTGCGCCTCGTTCGCACCGTGGCCGTTCGGGTAGTTTTCGTAAATGACCCGGCCATTCTTCATCGCGAGAAAGGAGAGCCCGGAATGTGCCGCCGAGTATTGCGCCGCGGCATGCAGGCCGTCCGTATCACCCGCCGCAGCCCGCAGTGAGCCAGGTCGGGCCAGCAAGGAACCCACCATCGCAAATCCACCCAAACGCAAAGCGGCACGACGCGAGACTGGGATGGCGGGGTCGAGGAGCTGTGGGCTTTTCATCGGATGGGTCTCAGTGCGATGGAGGCTGTTTGCCTTGCTCTGCCTGGCACTGCGGACAGACGCCGAAAATTTCCAGCAGGTGGGTCACCTTCGCATAGCCCATCTGGCGCGCCATGCGCTCCAGTCCATCCGCCACGCACACATCGAGCGTCTTCGCCTCGTGGCAGGACCGGCACACGATGTGGTGGTGATGATGCTCGCCGGTATTGATCTCGTAACGATACGCGCCATCGCCGAAGTCGCAGCGTCGCACCACGTTACTTTCCTCCATCGCCGCAAGGCTGCGATACACGGTCACGAGGTCGCAGCTCCCTTTTTTCATCCGCTTGTGTACCTCTTCCGCGGTAAAGGGCCCGTGCTCTTTCGAGAGTATGCCGATGATCGCCTTGCGCGGCTCGGTCACCCGCTGGTGATTGGCGCGCAGCATCTCCAGCGCGGATTCAAACTGGGCGTCGGCAGTAGCGTGAGAGTGGTCGTGCGGCATCTCGCTATCTTTATTAGCGGAGATGCGGAATGTTTCAACCCGTGGTAACGGATTCGAGCGATTCGTAGCGCCAGTCCGCCACGGGGATGAATTCCCCGAGATCGGGCTCAAAGGCGGTGCCAAACGGCGCATCGACCACACTGCCGATGTCCAGTTTTCCACCCCGCACGGCGACGATCGGGTAGCCGGCCGTGTGCGGCGAATAAAGATCGCTGTGATGGCTCAACGTCTCGCTTTGCACACTCGACGGAAACTGGCTCAGCCCCGCGAAATAGTGATGCCCGTTGCGCTCCACATGGCTGATGCCGAGCGTGGCCACCGCTGCCAGGTCTTGCAGCAAAGCCACCGGCCCAAGGTTCGTGAGATCCTCACCGCTGATGTGCAGGACCGTGTGCGGCTGCAGGCGGCGCCGCTGGGCAATGAGGCACGTGCTCGCGATCCCCTTGATCACGCCCTTGCAATTCTTATGGCTCGTCCCGGCGTAGCCACCGGCCAGCGCCGTCGGCAGCGATGAACACTCCGCATCCGATTCATCGATGATGATCGGCGGGCGACTCTCCCACGCGAGCAGTTCGGACATCGTCGATTCCGCCAGCGCGACGGAGCGATGAAACGGTTGCTCGACGAAAATGAGACGCTGCAGAAACCGCGCGATGGCTCGGTCTGCGTGAAAGCTTTCCCACAGCTCGCGAAAGGGAGCCACTGCACGGTAGTTCTCGTTGCCATCGAGCGTGAAATAATAGTCCCCAGTTTGGGACTCGATCACCTCGGCCAGCCGCTTCAGCCGTTCGCGATCCCGGTCGATATTGCCACCGAGCTTGATCTTGAAATGGGTGAGCCCCTGCTCGCGGATGAATGCTTCCAGCGAAAGCGGCAGGCCATCGTCCGGATGATCGTGCTCCTCGCCATCCACGAGTGGGTCGGTCATGCCCACGGTGTGCCGCGCGATGACGGAGCGCAGCGGCGCAGGCGGGAGCAAATCCGCGGGTTCGAGGCCGGCGAGTTCGGGATGAATGGCCGCAAGCTCGATGCCCAAGGCATTCGTGCGCACGGCGTGGGCAAAGGTAATTTGGCGCGCGCGGCAAAAGGCATCGATCACCGCCCGCTCGACCAGCGACACACCGAAATTGGAAAGCAGCGGGGGGATTCCCCTCTCGCGCGCCCAGGTATCCTGAACCTTGCGAACCTCCTGCCAAAACGCGAAGACGCTGCCAGCCGGTGGGAACGAGCAAGCCGTCTCCGCAGCATGGCGGGCCACCTCCATCATCCCAGCAATCTCATCGCTGTAGGCCGCATCGGGGTCTTTGGTGAACCACTTCGGCGGGAGGTTATCCGAAGCAAAGCCGAACTGTGACTGACCATCGATCTCCACCCGCAGCCGAACGACAAAATGCGGCGTGCGCGTCATCGTTGCGATGCCGTAGCGAAACGGCACCCGCAGGGAGAGATTGCGGATAAAGAAGCCAGATTCGCGGACGGCGATTTTCATGCGGGAAGTGTGCATCGCGGAGTGATGCCATGCCGGCATCCGCGGCTTTCAAGCCTGATGTAAATTGATAAGTATCGGTCGCAGATCTCCAGGCCAAAGGCCTGACACAAGCCAGCCCGGGGCAAGCGAGTGAAACGAGCGCCGCCCTGGGTTGGCGCCCCTTCTCGCGTCAGCCCCGAAGTGGGCGTCACAACAAACTCCTGCAGCCCGCCATTGTGTCGCCCTTTCAGGGCTGGACCCTTTTTGACTTTGAACCCAGGGCGGCGCTCGCGGACTCGCTCTGCCCTGGGCTGGCTTGTCGCCGGGCCTTTGGCCCTCGTGTCGGCCCTTTTCCGGCAACCCGAAAATGCCCCTTTGATCGCGAGCCTTTCGATCACGCTCCGCAATGGGCGGCCGCCGGCGGCAGCTGTCGCCCGATTTCCGCTACGCGATAACCGAAACCCGAACCCTTCAGTGTGCTCAGGTCGAGTACGCCTTCGCGGCGACGGTAAAGCCCTGGGTGCACCTTCCCCTCGATCTCCGAGGCCGCGGGGCAAAATTGCATGCCGTTGCTCTCCACGCCCATGATCGTGCCGGCATAGGAGGCGAGCGTCACATGCGGGATCTGCGCCAGCATCACGTTCGTAAGATCCTGCACCATGAGCGTCATGCCATGCGCGCGCGCCCAGCACAGGCTGAGCAGCGCGCCGGTGAGAGTCTTGCAGGTCTTGAGCGCCACGCCGGTCCAGCCGAGCTCGCGGCCGAGCCGCACGAAGCGCCAGTCGTGGGCGCTTTCGTCGAGAAAGAGCGGCTTGCGCGCACTCACCGAGCGGACATCGATGCGATTCGCCTCGAGGTCGTAGGGAAACGGTTGCTCGATATAGAGCAGCATGCCGTAAATGCGTGGTTCCTCGATGAGCAGACGATCGAGGATCTCCGTCACATAAGCGGGATCGGTGACGGTGCAATTGAAGTCCGCCGTGAGCCACGTCACGCTTTCCTCGATCGACATCCGGCCGATCTTTACGATGCGGTCGTAGTCCCACGCGGAGTCATTACCGCGCAGCTTGATCTTCAGGCACTTCAGGCCATCCGCGCGAATCCAGTCGCGCAACAGTACGGGATAACCATCCTTCGGCTCCGAGCCGGTCAACTCCGCGGACTCCACGGGATCCAGTCCGCCCACGAGATGCCACACCGCCAGCCGCTCGCGACGCTCGGTGAGGAAATCCACCGGCCACTTGCCGGCGAAAGTCGCCGAGGGCTCGAGGAAACGTGCGAGGTCGCCCTCCATCCATTCCGATGAAAGCGTCTCGAAAACGGGACGTCCGTGCAAATTGCCGTAAGCATCGTAGACCGCGAGGTCGAAGAGCGAATGGCAAACCAGCGCCGCGAGATGCGGCAGGTCCTCGCTCTTCCCCTGGTTCAGCTCGCTGCGAATTTTCTCCAGGTGATGCTCTTGGAAACTGTGGCCGAGTTCCATGGGATGACCAAACCCGCCCACCTTCACCAATTCCTCGGCCAAGCGCACCGTGAACTCCTGCATGCGGCTCTCGCGCTCGTTCCAGGAGAGCGGCGACGGCCATACCCACGCCACGCTAAGCGGCGTCTCGCCCCAGCCTTCCGCACTACGTCCCTGCTGGTCTTCCACTCGCACGCGCACCCGCGCACAGATCGCGCCTTCCACGACTTGCGCACCAAACTTGAGTGGCACGCGCATCCGCGTGGGCAGGAAGAAAAGCTCCGTCTCGCGGACGGTGATATCGGTCGGCTTGTTCATTGCTCGGAGGGCGGCTGAGAGGCTGTTATGCTAGGAGGTTCTGCGGGAGGAAACGCCAACGGCGTTTAATCATCTAGCCCGGGGTTGCGAGGAACGAGCTACCCCGGGTAACAAATCACATTGCGGCCAACCCTGAAAGGGTTGCATCCCAAAGCGAATCGATTCAACCCTTTCAGGGTTGGACCGCTTTTGAAAATCGAACCCAAGGTAGCTCGTTCCTCGCAACCTTGGGCTGGATGATTCAACACCTTCGGCGTTGCCCGCCGCGTCGCCTCTTGGAAAATGCATAAGATCTAGGCGAGACCGAGATGCTTCAGCACCTCTGGCGGCGGCCCGGGAAATTCCACCATGGGCGTGTTGCCCACATAGCCGATCGCTTTCCAGCCTTCGGGCGTGGAGTAGTAGCCGCCCGTAACGCGGTCGCGGAGGAGCTTGAAAAAACTGAAGGCCTTCTTATGCGCATCGGTGTTGTCCTTCACGATGTCGTCGAAGATGGCCGTCTGGTCGGCTGCGGCGCAATCGGCGAAACCCTTTTGGAAGCGCTTCTTCGCTTCTGCGTCGATCCAGGCGAGGCCATCGCGAATGACTTTGCCATCCTTCTGCTGGGCCTCGTAGGGCGCACTCACCCATTCATCGATGAAGTCCGGCACACCCACTGCGCTCGCCGCGGGCCCAAATTCATCCGCCGGCACGATCAGATCGCCCATAGAGGTGACGATGCGCTTCTCCTCGGGCGAGAGGACGCGCGGCCAGGGGATGTCCTTCTTGTGCAGGTTCGGGTCGGTGCCAATACCCGGCACCGCGCCGAAGGAAGAAAGTTCGAGGGTCGACAGCGCGATCGAGACGCCGATCACGCGCTTGAGCGCTTCGCGGCGGGAGAGGGAGTGGGGTTGTGCGGTCATAGGTTCGGTGGCAGGTCTCTTAATCTTAATCTTAATCCTAATCTTACTCTCAACGGGACTAGATCAGAAAAGTGACTGGGGTGTGACGATGAATAGGAGGGAGTAAGATTAAGATTAGGAGTAAGATTAAGAAAAGAACCTCTTAACCAATATTCCCCTTCCGCATTTCCTCGGCGAGATAGGTCGTCGAGCGCATGCAGAGGGCGAGGATGGTAAGGGTGGGATTCTTGTCAGCGTTGCTCACGAAGGGGCCGCCGTCGGTCACGAAAAGATTCGGCACGTCCCACGCCTGACACCATTGGTTCAGCACGGAATCCTTCGGGTTGGCGCCGAGGCAAGTCGTTCCGACTTCGTGGATGATCGAGCCGCCGGGCATGACTGCCTTCTCCGGGTCGGTCTCCACCTTGCCACTGACCGTGCCACCGAGCGCTTCGATGATCCCGGCGAAAGTCTTCTGCATGTGCACGGCCTGCTTCTTCTCGTGGTCGCTGAACTTCCAGTGAAAGCGCAGCACGGGGATGCCGTATTTGTCTTTCTTGTCCGGGTCGACCTCGCAGTAGCAGTCGTCGTTGGGAATCATCTCACCACGGCCGCTGAAGCCGATGCTCGCGCCGTAGAAGCGGCGGGCGTCTTCCTTCAGTTTTTTGCCGTACACCTTCGGGTCCGGCACGGTGATCATGCCCGGCATCCGGCGTCCGCCGCTGAACTCGATGTGGTAGCCGCGCGCGAAGTCCATCTTGTTGGCCTTCTGCTCCTGGTAAAGCCACCACGGCATGTACATGTGCATGCCACTGGCACCGTCTTCATTGTGCGGCGGGCAATTTTCCAGGGCCGGAATGTGGCCGCTGAGGCTGCTGCCGACCGTGTCCATGAGATAGCGGCCGACCTTGCCGGAATGGTTCGCGAGGCCCTGCGGGAAAAGGTTCGATTTCGAATTGAGCAGGATGCGCGCGCTCTCGCAACCGCTCGCGGCAAGGATGACTACGCGCGCCGTGGCCCGTGCTTCCTTGCCGGTTTCCTTGTCGATGTAGAGCACGCCGGTCGCTTTGCCGTCTTTGCCTACGGTCACCTCGCGCACCATGGCGTCGGTGATGATGTCGAGGTTACCCGTCTCCACTGCCGGCGGCAGGAGCACGGTGGTCGACTGGAAGTTCGCCTTGATCGAGCAACCGCGTCCGCAATCCGTGGCATAGAAGCATGCGCCGCGGTTGTTGATCGGCTTTGTAAGGATCGCGAGGTGCGAGGGGATCACCGGGATACCCAGGCCCTTGCAGGCCTTCTTCGTCAGCAGTTCGTAGCCGCGCGGCTTGGGCGGCGGAAGGAGCGAGCCGTTGCGCGAGTCGGGCGTATTTTCGAGACCTTCGTTGGAGCCGAAGACGCCGACGAGCGTCTCGGCCTTGTCATACCACGGCTCGAATTCCTCGTAAGTGAATGGCCAGTCCAGCCCGAGCCCGTCGCGGCTGCGCGGTTTGAAATCGTATGGCCCCATGCGCAGGGAGATGCGCCCCCAGTGGTTCGTGCGGCCGCCGAGCATGCGCGGGCGCCACCACATGAAGTTTTGCCGGTTGCCTTTCTTCTCCTTGGCCTGCCAGTCGCTCGCTTCCTCGAAGTTATTCTGCCCCTCGCGCTTCACCATGTAAGGTTCGCCCGGCACGGTCCATCCGCCGTTCACCGTGGCATCGAAAAAGCCGAAGTGCTTGTCCGGCGTCGGCGACCCGCGCAAGGGCGCGTCGGAAGCGTTTTCGAACATCGGCGTCTCGGTCACCGGGTCGTAATTGCGGCCCGCCTCGAGCATCAGCACCTTCATCCCCTGCTTGGTCAGGTTATACGCCGCCATACCACCACCGGCTCCGGAACCAACAACGATCGCGTCATAATTCGTGGCGGACTTCCGGGGGGTAATCAGAGGCATAGAGTCGGGCACTTTCCAACAGCCAGCCGTGCGCTGCCAGCGGAAAATTTCGAGACGAAGTGCTAATGGTGCATGGCCTCCTGCTGCAATGTGACATATGCCTCATCACTCCGAGGCGGGACGCCGAAGTGGGTGAAACAGTTCGCAAGGCGGGAAGACAATAGGACGGGAAGCGGATGCCGTCGATTCTCGTAGGTAAAGATCCCACAGAAGAAGGACACATCGAGATGCCGTGTAGTGCCATCGGCGGATACAATTTCGATGCGATGAAAAGGTGGCTGATAACAGAGCGGCACTGTCGACCGTCCGTAATCGAGGTGACCGGCAATCGCGCGCGTGAGTTCCGTGATCTGGCTGGGAGTCAACGATACGGAAAGCGGGACGAGTTCTTTGTCCACCACGGATTCAGCGCCAAAGTCTTCGTAGGGAACATGCTCAGAGATAGTAACGGATCGGGCAGAGGCCAGCGCGGGCAACAACGCTTCAGCTGCCAGGCCGTGGGCGTGAGTTGCGTGATAGGTCAGAAACCACGCCAGTAGGCCGAGTATCGCAAAGAGGGCGAGACAGCCGCAAACACTCAAAAATTTGTTCATCGCAATCTTCAGCTTACGGGAGGCGATAGACGCGGACGTAATCCACCTCCATCGCGGACGGGAAAACGGTCTCGGCATTGGGAGCGCCGTCCCATTCGCCACCGACGGCGAGATTCAGGATGACGTACATCGGACCGAAATCGGCTTCGCCTCGAAACTGGTGGCGCTCGATGCCATCGACGTACCACACGATGCGATCCGGGCGCCAGTCGACGGCGAAGGTGTGGAAATCCGCGGTGAAATCGGGACCGGTCTTCCATTCCGTGCCGTTGGAGTTTGGCCGCCAGGTGCCGGGTTGCGGGCGGTGCACGGTGAGCCAGACGTGGTTCAGCAGGCTCCCCTTGTGCTCCATGATGTCAATCTCCGGTGGCCATTGGCGGCTCTGCGGCAGAAGCCAGAAGGCCGGCCAAAAGCTCTTGCCGCGCGGCAATTTCACGCGAGTCTCGAACCAGCCGTAGCGTTGCGAGAATTGATCGTGAGAGGCCACCATGCCCGAGGTGTAAGCCATGCCTTCGCGAGGCTGGCGCTCGGCGCGCAGCACGAGTTTGCCATCGCGCAGGGTGGCGTTTTCCGGGGCGTAGGATTGAAGTTCGCCGTTGCAGCCTAGCGGGTGGACTTTCGGCGCGTAGTTGGCCTGCCATTTTGTGGTGTCCAGCTTCGCGCCGTTGAATTCGTCGGACCACGAGATCTTGTAGCCGAGGTCCTCGGGTTTGATGGGCGCAGGGTCGGCGTGGAGGACCGCGGTGAGCACGAGGAGAATCGCGGAGGGGAGACGCATTCGCCTACCCTATACAGGAGGGCGCTGCTCCGTCAGCGCCGTAATATTTGGGCGGCGAAGGAGCGCCGGCCCTCCACCGCTTTACGCGTGCTCAGGGCGCGGTGGCGAATTGCCGCTCCGCCAGGCGGCGATAGATGCCATCGGCGTGCTCCATGAGCTCCGCGTGGGTGCCGCTCTCGATCAAGGTGCCTTGCTCGATGACACAAATGCGGTCGCATTGCCGCACGGTGCTCAGGCGGTGCGCGATGATGAAGGAAGTGCGGCCGATAAGGAGCTCGGCAAGCGCTTCCTGGATGAGTGCTTCGCTCTCGCTATCGAGCGAGCTGGTGGCTTCATCGAGGATGAGGATGGCAGGGTCCTTGAGCAGCGCGCGGGCGATGGCGATGCGCTGGCGCTGGCCGCCGCTGAGCTTGACTCCTCGCTCGCCGACGAGCGTGCCGTAGCCCTCGGGAAAGCGGGTGATAAATTCGTGGCAGTGGGCGCGGCGCGACGCCTCGAGGATCTGTTCCTCGGTCGCGTTGGGGCGGCCATAAGCGATGTTGTCACGAATGCTGCCGCCAAAGAGCAGCACTTCCTGCGGGACGATGGCCATGTTGCCTCGCACGGCGCTGAGCGCGATCGTTCGGGCGTCCGTGCCGTCGATCGTGATGCGGCCGGCGTCGGGATCATAGAAGCGCAGGAGCAGCGACACGATGGTCGACTTCCCCGCCCCGCTCGGCCCCACGAAGGCAATCTTTTCTCCCGCCCGCGCGACGAGCGACAGATCGCGCAGCACCGGCAGATCCGGCCGCGATGGATACGAAAAACTGACGCCAGCAAACTCCACATCCCCGCGAAAGCGCACCAACGCGCCCTCCGCCCCCACCGGCTCGCGAGTCTCTTTCAAAAGCTCCTGCACTCGCTCCTGCGCCCCGAGCACGCGCTGCAGCTGGCTGAAGACTTCCGCAAAGGACGACACCGCCCCACCGACGAACAGCGTATACAGCGTGAAGGTCGTGAGCTGTCCGTGCGAGAGCCGCCCCTCGTGCATGAGCGTGGCCCCGTACCACATCACCAGCGTGATCGAGCCGAAAATCCCGACAATGATGAACGCGACCAATCCTGCCCGCCGCCGAATGCCGCGCAGCGTCGTCTCCAGATAGGCGTTCAACCCCGCACCGTAGCGGTTTTCCTCGTAACTCTCATTGGCAAACGCTTTCACGTTGGCGATGCCTTGAAAGGTCTCCTCCACAATGGTCGCGCTCTCGGCCAGCCGATCCTGCGCGTCGCGCGACACCCGGCGCACTTTCCGCCCCATGAAGACTGCGACCAGCATGAGCACCGGAAAGGTTGATACCATCACCAGCGAAAGCCGTGGCGAGATGATGATGATCCAGATGCCCCCGCCGCAGAGCATCATCACCTGGCGCAATGCCTGGGGGACCGTGCCCGCGAGCGTATCCGTGAGCAGCGAGAGATCGCTGGAGAGACGGCTGGTCAGTTCCCCCACCCGATGCTCACCAAAGAAGCGCATGGGCAGGGAAAGCAGCGTTCCGTAAAGGCGCTGCCGTAACCGGACGACGGCACTCTCACCGACGAAATTGAAAGTGTAGGAGGAGAAAAACGTCAGCCCCGCCTGGATGACCAGCGTGCCCAAGAGGATCAAGGCCACGGTATTGATACTCGGCTGCCAGCGACTGGCCTGCAGGCCGGCCGCGCTGGGGATCGCCGAGTCAATCAACCGCCCGATGAGAAATGGAAAGAGCAGGCCGAAGCTCATCGAGACCACCGCCGCCGTGATAGCCAGGATGAAGCGCCCGCGCCAGGGCCGGACATAGCTCAGCAGGGCGGTGATCTCGCCGAAGTTCAGCTTGCGCCGTGGTTCGGCGGGAGAGGGATCGTTGTTGGCCACTAAATGTTAGTCGCGCTCCCGGTTGGAAGTCGCCTGGTCGGTGAGGCTCATTTCGATCTCATATTTCGCCGCGGAGAGGCAGCCGCCGAGAATGATGATCGACCCACTGAGGTAGATCCACAGGAGCAGCGCGACGACGGTCCCAAAGGTCCCATAGAGCTTGTTAAAGTCCCCGATGTTCTTGGTGTAGAGGAGGAAGAGGAACTGGAGGATTTCAAAGGAGAATGTGACGAAAAGCGCTGCGGGCCACACCTCGCGCAACAACGTCCGGCGCCGCGGCGCAAATTTGTAAAACATCGCAAAGCCGTAAAACAGCACCAGCGGCGGCACGAGCAGCCGGATAATTTGGAAAAGAGTCTTCACAAAAATGAAGTCTAGATGAAATTCCCAGGAGTGCTTCCAGTAGAGATAGTCGATGTAGTTGAGGATGGACGGGAGGATGGAGCCGAGCAGCAGTGCACTGGCCAGGATGGCCGTCATGGAAAGGTTTTTGATCGGCATGCGCCACCACGAATACTGCTTCGTGCCCCAGGCCCGATTTACACCGTAGACCAAGGCCTGGAAGAACTTCAGCGCGCTCCAGACGAGGATACCGAGGGCGATCAACCCCGCGCTCTTTCTCGACTGAACCACGCCATCGATCGTGCTGATGATCGCTTCGGAGTCCTTTTGCTCCAGTGGGAGCAGGTGATAAACCGAGACGAAACTCGTAATCTTGGCTGTGGCCTCCGTCCGGCTACCGAAGAAATTCGTAGCGAGCGTGATGAGCAGCACGATCAAGGGAAACATCGCGAAGAACGCATAATAGGCGAAAGATGCCGCCCGCTGCTCGCCATCGGTCTCGTCGTACTTCACCAACGCCCGCCAGAAAATCGCCCACCTTTGGGCCAGCCAACGGCGTATTGCCGGGCGGGCGCGGTAGGTAAATCGTTCAAAGGCAGTCATGGGCGCGGCACTTTAGTCGTAAATATTTCCATCTGCCAACCTCCGGGCGTCTTGCAGCATACGAATGGACTGGTAACCTCGCACGAATGCCGGAACCAGAGAAGCCGCCCAAAGCCAAGCCACGCAAGCGCGGTTGGTTCCGGCGCACCCTCCGCTGGTTCGGCATTTTCCTGCTGATCGTCGCGATCTTCCATCGGCCGCTGTTTCACACTGGGATGCGGCTGTTCTTGATCAAGATTGCCGCGAAGCAGAACCTGAAGCTCGATGTCCATTTCTCGGGCACTATCTTCACCAGTCTCATCGTCGAGGGTGTCCACGCCGTTCCCACCGGCGCGGGTCCGAGCCCGGTGAACAAAATCGATATCGAGCGCGTTCGGCTCGACTACAGCATCCCGAACCTCATCAAGCACGGCGTCGGCGAATTCGTGCGCAGCTACGAAATCCACAACGCCGACCTCGATTTCGCCGCCCTGCCGAGCAAGAACAAGCCGGAGCACGAGCAGAAGATGCAGCTCGCGCAGGACCTGAACAACATCCTCGGCCAGCCCGCCGCCTATGCCGACCGGGTGCACATCGAGAATTTCAACATCACGGTGCGCGCGGAAAAGAACATCACCGAGGTCAAAGGCTTCCATCTAGTCCTCAATCCGGATGCCGTGGGCTACCTGCGCGTAGCGAAGCTGAATATTCCCGGCGTGCCGCTGTGGGAAAATCTCTCTGCGGAAACCAGTTACGCGCAGCGCAACTTCTTCATCAAGCACCTCGTCCTCTCTCCCGAGCTGGTGCTGGAGCAGATCAATTTCGACGCCTCGCAGCGCGCGCAGCACAAGGGCAGCGTGGACGTGAAAGCGAACCTCTTCGGCGGCACGCTGCACCTCGCGCTATCGGGCAGCCAGCTCGACAAAAAAGGCCAGAACCTCGACAAGAGCTACGACACCACGCTGCGGATCGAGGCCGCCGATGTCTCGATCGAGGCCGCCACCGCCTACTTCCACGTTCCCAAGCCGCCGGTCGCCAAGCTGGCCAGTCTCGATGTCCTCTTCACCGGCGAACCGGAAGCGCCCCGCACGTGGAAAGGCCACAGCAATTTGCGCGTCGAGACGCTCGCCTTCGGCAAGACCAAGGTCGATGGCGTGGAGCTGTCCTCGCAGTTCGCCAATGGCAAAGCCGAGGTCACCGGGGTGAACATCGCCCTCGGCAAGAACGCCGTCGCCCTGACCGCCTCGATCGGTCTCCCCGCCTCGGTCAATGATTTCCCCATGAGCGATGTGGACGCCATGCTGAAGCTCGACGTGCCCGATCCCGCCACGCTCACGGCCATGCTCCCCGAGCCGCTCGGCGGCACGATTAGCGGCGGTGGCCCGATCAAGATGAGCAAGGGCTGGGTGAGCACCGATCTCACGCTCAATGCCAACCTGGTCTCGAACCAGAAGATGAATTTCGACCACACCGTGCTGCGCCTCACGGCGAACAAACGTCTCTCCCCCGCCCCGGCCACGCCTTTTGAAGATCTCACGTCGCACCTCACCGTAGAAGTCAATGGCGTGCGGGTGCAAGACTTCGGCATCGATTCCCTGAAGCTCGATGTCGAGACGCGCAACGAACTCGTCGCCTTGCACGAACTGGAAGTGCATCGCGCGGAAAACGCCGTCACCGCCAAGGGCACCTATCGCATCCCGAAGGATCTCTCCGAGGCGGCCACCGCGCCGGTCGACGCGCAGTTTGCCATCCACGTGCCGAAGCTCGCGGACTTCGGCATCAAGGTGGGCGACAACATGCTGGCCGGCCGCTTGGAGAGCGAAGGCCAGGTGAAGATGGAAAACAGCCTGCTCAAGGGCCACGTGAAGCTCGACGGTGGTGACTTCCAGATCGGCGATTACAAGAGCGGCCCGCTCAACGCCGTGATCGAGATCCAGGACAGCATCGTGAAGGTCGATCCCTTCACCCTGCAGATCACCCCGCATGATCAGATCGCCATCACCGCGCAGGCAGATGTGCGCGCGCCCTTTCCCTACGAGGCCTCGGTGATCACGGACATCAAGGACCTCGCCGCCCTGCGCACACTGCTCGAGGCTTTCAAAGTCAAGCAGCCTCTCACCGGCAATCTCCACCTCGACTGGTCAGGCAAAGGCGAACCGGCCCCGGTGAAGCCGCCCTACGCGCCTAAGCTCGACCAGACCGGCCAACTGAATTTCGCCCTTACCAAGGGACGCTTCGACAAGATCGACTTGAGCGAGATCAAGGTCGGTGGCCTCTATGGCCCCGGCTTCGCCCAATCCACCGACCTGCACCTCGTCACCGGCGCGACCAGTTTCACCGGCAACCTGGAGCTGAAGGAAGGCAAGCTGCGGCTGAAGGACATCGCCCTCGCGCAAGGCACGCTCACCGTGCTCACCGGCTACATCATCGTGCCGGTGGATCTCGATAACCTGAAACAGCCCCTCTTGATGGAGGAGCGCATCGCGGCTAATATCAACGCCAAGGACCTCGACTTGGAAAAGCTCCTCGGCAGTTTCGGCCAGGCCTCACCGGCCACAGGCGTCATCAGCACGAATCTCGTCGCCGGCGGCACGCTGCTCCAGCCACTGGGCCACCTGAAACTCCAGGGCCGCAAGCTCAAGGCCAAGGCCGTGGGCGCGCTCGAGCCCGCCGACCTCGATCTCGATCTCCATTACTCGAATCAGGAGCTCAATCTCGCAGCCACGGTGAAGCAGCCGCAGATCCAGCCGCTCACCATCAAGGGCCACGTCCCGCTCGACCTCGAGTCCACGGTCAAGAAGGCGAAGATCGATCCCACGCTGCCGCTCGACCTGGAGGTGCAATTGCCGCCCTCCTCTCTCGCCGTCGTGCCCAAGCTGACCAACCAGGTGCGCCGCATCGATGGCACCATCGGCCTTGATGTGCGCGTGACCGGCACCGCGGAGAAACCGGTGTTGAGCGGCTCCGCGGCGCTCGACATCAAGACCGCGCGCTTCGAAAACGAAAGCGTCCCGGCGCTCGGCGCGTTTAAAGCACAGCTCGGCTTTAAGGAAGACACGCTTACTTTCAATACCTTCGAGGGCGAAGTCGGCGGAGGAAAAATGAAACTCGGCGGTACAGTGAAACTCGTGAAGCTCACCGAGCCGACCTTCGATCTGCATTTGCTGGCAGACGAAATCCTCGTGATGCGCAACGACTCCATCACCGTCCGCGCCGATGCCGATGTGAAGCTTGCCGGCCCGCTCAATGCTGCCTCGGTCAGCGGCGCCGTCTACGCCACGCACTCGCGGTTCTTCAAGGAAATCGACATCCTGCCCATCGCCCTGCCGGGCAGGGCCAAGCCCGCTCCGAAGACAGCGCGCACCCTGAGCACCGGCGTCTCCTTCCCGAAGCCGCCATTACGCGACTGGAAATTCGACCTCGCGATCAAAACCAAGCCGGGGGACTCCTTTCTGGTTCGCGGCAATCTCGCCAACGGTGCGGCAGCCGTCGACCTGAAGCTGGCCGGCACCGGCCTCGCGCCGTATCTCGAGGGCTCGGTGCATATCGAGGAATTCAAAGCCTCACTTCCTTTCAGCACGTTGAGCGTCTCTCGCGGCTTCATCTATTTCACCAAGGACGCACCATTCCAGCCCTCGATCGATCTGCAGGCCGACTCCCAGGCCCGCGACTACCTCGTGCACGCCTACATTTACGGCAAGGCTTCCGATCCGCAGATGCAACTCAGCAGCGAGCCACCCCTGCAGTACTCGGATATCGTCTCCCTGCTCGCCACCGGAGTCACCACTGCCGAACTGGGCAACAACGCTGACGTGCTGGCCAGCAAGGCCGCCATGCTGGCCGTGCAGCAGCTTTACCGGAAAGTTTTCCTGCGCAACAAAGCTCCCGCCATCGACAAGCCGAAGGACGACGGCAATTTCCTCGACCGCTTTCAGCTCGAGATGGGCGCACTCGACAACCGCACCGGGGGCCAGCAGATCACCAGCCGCGTGCGACTCACCGACGCCCTTTACCTTATCGGCGACCTGGCCACCGATGAAGGCTTCACAGGACGGCTGAAATACCTCATTCGTTTCCGCTAGCCACCGTGAAATTCCGTACCCGCCTCCCAGCTGCCCTGCTCCTCGTCTGTAGCGCGGCCGTCGCCAGCGCGCAGGACGGCGGCGCGGGCAATGTATTGTCTGGCGCGGGATTGGCGGCGGAGACCGTCCAGGCCCAGGCAAGGAACAAGATCGATATCACGGGCGAGAAAGCTGTCACCGAACAGGAAATCCGCACTTCGCAGGCCGAGGAAATCCGCGACATCATCGAGAAAGGCGCGACGCCGGCGCGCGCGGACGACCTTGCCTTTTACATCAGCTCTTTTTATCGCAAGGCCGGGTACTCCAAGGCGACGGTGGACTACGAGATCCGCGGCGACAAAGTCGTCATCAAGATCAACGAGGGCCCGCGCTCTTCGCTGCACCAGCTCAACTTCACCGGCAATCACGTCGTCGACGAAAAAACCCTCTACGACTACATGATCGGCGCCACGCCGGAAAATCTCGCCCGCCAGCCGGCGAAATTCCCCTACACCACCGCGGAAATCTCCGCTGGAGCGGACCGGGTGCGCGGGTTGTATCTTTCGAAAGGGTATCTCAACGTGGCCCTCGACACTTCGAAGGTGCAGCTCTCCCGCGATGGCACCCAGGCGGATGTCACCGTGGCCATCACCGAAGGCGCGCAATTTCTGGTGGGCGAGATCAGCTTTAGCGGAGAGACGCTTTATCCCCGGGACCAGCTCCTCACTGCGCTTGGCGAGTCCACGACCGGTCCTTTCGCGCCTGGGATCGCCGCCGTCATGCAGCGCAACCTGCAATCCTTCTACAAGGCGCGTGGCTACTATCAGGCGGAGGTCGTTGCCACGGCCGATCCCACGCAGGTCAAAGGCGGCCGCGTTCCGATCGCCTTCCATGTGAACCCAAAGGGTCTGTTCCGCTTCGGCAGCGTGAACGTGCGCAACGAGACCACCGATCACCCGCGCCTGCGCCCTGACTTTCTGCCGAAGCGCTTCGCGCACCTCGAGGGCCAGCAATACGACCCGGACAAGCTCGACGAAACGTATCGCGAGATGTTGCGCACGGGCTTGTTCGACAACCTGCGCATCTCGCTCAAGCCCAATGCCGATCACACGCTCGACATGGACCTCACCGCCACTGAGGCCAAGGCGAGGGAACTCGGCTTCTCCATTGGCTTCGGAAGCTACGATGGCATCACCATCGGCGCCCGCCTCGGGGACCGCGATCTTTTCGGCACCGGCCGTCCCATCACTTTTTCGGCGGAATACTCGGTGCGCGGCACCAAAGGCGAAATCCTCTACGTCGACCCGTGGCTGTTCGACTCCCGTTTCGCCTTGCGCAGCCGTATCTATTCGGAGGCGCGCGATGAAGAGGGCTATTCGAAAAACGCCCTCGGCGTGCGGTTCGATGTCACCCGCAAGCTCATGCCTCATCTCGAGCTCGGCGTCTTCGTGGAAGCAGCCAAGCGCAAGGTCACGCCCAATGGCATCAGCGAAGAATTGCTCGGCCCGCTCGATTACACCATCGGCACGATCGGCCTGACGCAGAACTCCGACTTCCGCAACGACCCCATCAATCCTGGCCGGGGCTTCGTCTTCAATACCTCCTTCGACTATTCCACCGTGCAAGGGAGCGACAGCTTCCTGCGCAGCATCGCGCGTTTCTCCTACTACCTGCCGATCGGCAAGACCATGCTCGCGTTCGGCGCCCGCGGCGGCTACATCACCGCCGATGCGATGGACGTCCCGATCGACTCCCGTTTCTTCAACGGCGGCGGCAATACGGTGCGCAGCTTCGCCGAGCGCGACCTCGGTCCCAAGAGCCACGGCCATCCCGTGGGCGGCAATGTCTATAGCGTCTTCAATCTCGAGTACACCGTCCCCCTCACGAGCGCGCTCAGCCTCGCGGCTTTCGTCGATGCCGGCAACGTGCTCAACGACGACCTGCCCAGCTCCGGAGACTATCGCTACGCCGTCGGTCTGGGCGTGCGCTACAAGCTTCCCATCGGCCCCATCCGCCTCGACCTCGGCCTGAACCCCGACCGCCGCAGCGACGAATCCATCGGCGCGGTGAATTTCAGCTTCGGGTTTGCGTTCTAGAACTTGTTACGTCCGTTATCGGAAGCGACGGAGTGGACTACGCCGAAGGCGTTGAATCATCCAGCCCCGGCTTGCGAGGAACGAGCTACCCTGGGTCTTGTTCGCAAACGCGGCCAACCCTGAAGGGGTTGAATCCATGCAGCGTATTTTCCCACGCTTCCGCCGAGGAGCTATCGCATCACCTTCACAGCCACCAGCACCACAAAAACAGACATCCTCGCCTACCCGATAACCCGCCATCATCCTGCGGCGCTTTGTCTTCCTGGCCGAGCACTAGAAAAATCTCGCGGCGCGCCCGCGTATAATCGAGGCCGTGCTTTTTCAGAATCTCCGCCCCCACGCCGGTGTGTTCCTTGAGCAAACCGAGGAGCAGGTGCTCCGTGCCGACATAATTGTGGCCGAGCAATTTTGCCTGCCGGTTGGCCAGCGCGAGGACCTTCTTCACCCGTGGAGTGTAGGGCGGCTTGGTGACGACGAGCCCCTCGGGGCCGTAGCCGACCAATTTCTCGACCTCAATTCGCATCTCAGCGAGATCGATCCCCGACTTCTGCAGGGCCGTCACCGCAATGCCTTCGCCCAGCAAGGTGAATGCGGCCAGCAGATGCTCCGTTCCGACGAAGTTGTGCCGCAATCGCCGCGCCTCCTCTTGCGCGAGTTCCAGCACACGTTGCACGCGTGGGGTGAACTTGGTCAGCATGAAGGGGCCTCCATGAAGCCATTATCCCGGTGCGATACGCTGCCGGCAAGTCACTACGATTACTCGTCCGCCAAAAGAGGATTCCAAATCCGGCGGGATGGAGTGTTGAATGAGGAAAGCAAGAATGCAGGAAAAGAAGACGAATTCTTCCTGCTTTCCTGCTTTCCTAATTCGCATCGTTATCCGGCAGGTACTTTTGGCAAATGCTCTAAGCCGGCCGGAGCTTCGTCAGCAGCACCTCACCCTCGACCCAGTCCACCTCATGGGGCAGGCGCTTGGTCTGTGCAGCGATGCTGGCCACCGCGCCGGCGGCCTCGCCCATGGCTACGGCATTGCCGGTTACCCGATAGCTGGCGTGGGCCACGAAGTCTCCGCTGATGCAGCGGCCGGCCATCATCAGGCCGTCGACGTCCTTGGCGATGAGCGCGCGCAGGGGGATGTCGTAGGGCTTGGTCTTGAAGCCGCCGTGCGAGATCGTCTCCTTGTCGTTGGTGTGGGAATCGGCAGCGTGAATGTCCGCGCCGAAGGTCACGCGAGCTACCGCGTCGTCATAACGCGAGCCATTCACCAGATCCTCTTTCGTCATCGTGTAGCGACCGTGGATGCGCCGTCCATCGCGCACCCCGATCTGCTCCGCCGTGGCCGCGATCTGGATGCCATCCCACACACCGCCGAGCGTGCGCAAGCCACGCATGACTTTGAAGACTTCCGCCCGCGAGCGCATCGTCGCCTCGGTGATCTGCGCGGTGTCGTAGGCCTTGATGCCGTATTCGTGATTGATCATGAGCATCACGAGATTGTCGCGCACGTGGAAGAGCGTGGGGTTGCCGTAGGAAGTCTTGATCCCCGCGCGAGCCAGCTCGGCCTTGAACTCCTCGACCGCCGGGATGTGCCGCGTCGAGTCCTGGTAGAAGGACATGAAACTGCCCAGCGCCGCCGAGTCTTTCACCACGGCGAGCGCGTTGAGAGTCATCGGCTGGCAGGGGCAATCCTGCTGCTGCCCGATGTCCCATCCGCAGCCCGCCTGCGCGCCGAGATCGCCATCGCCCGTCGCATCGAT
>JBGGMZ010000401.1:0-10575 GCA_041287745.1 Chthoniobacter sp.
CAGCTCGGCACGCACTTTCTCAGCGCGAATTTGATTCAGACAAGTATTGATCACAATACGGCTCACCCAGTGCTCGATCGGAACTTTACCGCTGAATTGACCGGCGTTTGAAAAGATTTTCACCATGGCTGTCTGGCAAAGGTCCTCTTCACTGGTCCGCCGGGGCAGATGTGAGCGCACCAGGCGCGCGACGAGCGGGTAGAGAAAGTGGAACAGATTGCTGGCAGCACTTTCGTCTCCACAGGCGACGCGTTGAAGGCAGTCCGCCACCTCAGCGGAATCCATAGTTCAGGAGCGAGCACATTCATTCATTATATGCTGTGACACGCCGCGGTGGGATTGGTTACGAAAAATCGGGAAATTCTTGCACGGAACGCCCAAAGGAAACTCTTGGGCGCTTGGACGAAAGCCCATTTGCATCAAGAATCCGAACGAATCTCCGATCCCTTCATCTCCCAAGATCAAGTTTCGGGACGCTCTTTCAGACCAATGGGCCGAGGCGGAGAAGCTTCAAGGTGGGTTCCGCTGCAGCTCGTGAAGCGGCGAGATCGATGTCGAATTCCGCAACCCAATCATTGGCCTCCGCCGGATCGACGAGCATCTGCTGCACGCGCCAATGGCGACGGTCTTCGCTCGGCGTCACGTAGGTGTGCCGGATGTTGCGAGCCTCCGGGTCAAGGCGGAGATACTCGTGATCGACGTGATAGGCTTCCAATGCCTGACGGAGGCGCTCAGTGGTCCACGGTTCGTTTTCGGTGTCGGCGGAAGATGGGGCCGCCACGGAGGCGAGAGCCGTTTCGAAATCGTCGCTGATCACAGAACGCAGGAAAGTGAAAATGCGGTTGCGGATCGCGGCGGTGAAAGCTTTCGAGTCGCGCGTAACGTCGGCGGCGGCTTCCTCCGCACCAGGCGGACGCAGCTCGGCCTGCTCGCCTCGCGGACGGTAGTTCGGGTCGCGCATCTTTTCCCATTCCTCCAGCAGGCTGGAATCGATCTGCCGCAACATCGTGGCAAGATAGAGTTCCATCTCGCGCAGGGTGTCGTTCTTCGCGGAGTCGGGCACCGATTGCGCGAGCACCTTGTAGACGCTGGAGAGATGGCGCAGCAGCAGCCCTTCCGCCCGCTGGAGTTCGTAGAGCTTGATGTAATCCGCAAACGAGCGGAACTCCTCGAACATCTCCCGGGCGATGGATTTCGGGCGGATGTTTTCCTGGCCCACCCATGGATGCCGCGCGGCAAACTCGTTGAACGTGGAGTAAATGAAATCGCGGTTCGGCTTCGGGTACTCGAGCTTCTCCAGTTCCTCCATCCGCTGGTTGTATTCGATGCCTTGCATCTTCATCTCGGCGACGGCCTGGCCTTTCACCTTGTCGAGTTGCCGGCGCAAAATGAGGTCCGGGTCCTCGAGGATGGACTCGACGAGGGTGAGCACGACGAGCGCATAGTCCGGCGCCTGCGGATCCATGAGCGGCAGCGTGTCATGAACGAAGAGCGAGAGCGTCTGGTTCATCGAGAAATCATCCTGCAACGCCACATTCACCCGCACCTTCGCGCCGTCCGCCGTCTGCGGGATAAACTCGATGATCCCGCGCTCGATGAGCGAACGAAAAAGCTGCCAGCCCCGGCGGGTGAGCGCTTTCTTCGCCTTGGGAAATTCGTGACAGCGGGCAATGAGTTCACGCATGGCGCGACAGCCATCAGTCGGCCGGCTGAGCACGTTCAGCAGCATGCCGTGACTGACCTGAAAGTGGCTGGTGAGCCGTTCGGGCGGCGCGGCGATGAGGCGCGCGAAGGTCTGCTTGTCCCAGTTCACGAAATTCCGTTCCGGCGGCTTGCGCTTCACGAATTTCTTTCCGCCCGCAGCCTGCTTCTGCTCGAGCTGCAGGTTTTCGATGGCGTGTGCCGGCGCCTGCGCCAGCACCCAGCCGACATCGTCAAACCCTTTGCGACCAGCGCGCCCGCTGATCTGGTGGAAATCTCGCGCGCTGAGGATGCCGGTTTTCTGTCCGCTGAATTTGCAGAGCTGCGTGAAGAGCACGGTGCGGATCGGCACGTTGATACCCACGCCGAGCGTATCCGTGCCGCAGATCACTTTCAGCAGGCCGCGTTGCGCGAGTTGCTCCACCAGCACGCGATACTTCGGCAGCAGCCCGGCGTGATGCAGCCCGATGCCGTGCCGTAGCCATTTCCGGATCTCCGGTCCGTAAGGGCTGGTGAACTTGAACCCTTCCAGCGCGTGCGCGATCGCCGTCTTTTCGTCGCGCGTGCAGACGTTCGTGCTCATGAAATCCTGCGCGCTTTGCGCGGCATCTGCCTGCGTAAAGTGGACGACATAGACCGGCGCCTTGCCGCCGTTCACGAGCGTCTCCAGCGTCTGCGCGAGCGGCGTCTCGGCATAGGAAAATTCCAGCGGCACCGGGCGATCCTTCGACGACACTGTCACCGTTTCGCGCCCGTTCAGCCGCGTCAGCTCCTCCTCGAAAAATGTCGTCTCACCCAGCGTCGCAGACATGAGCAGGAAGCGCGTCTTCGGCAGCGTGAGCAGCGGCACCTGCCAGGCGACGCCACGCTCGCGATCGGCATAGTAGTGAAACTCGTCCATCACCACGTCGTGCACCCGGGCCTCCGCGCCTTCGCGCAACGCGATGTTCGCAAGAATCTCCGCCGTGCAGCAGAGGATCGGTGCGTCGCGATTCACCGTCGCATCACCCGTGCTCAGCCCCACGTTTTCCGGCCCGAAGTCCCGGCACAGCGCCAGCCATTTTTCATTCACCAGCGCCTTGATCGGGCAGGTGTAAACGGAGCGCCGACCCAGCGCCAGGCTGTGGAAATGCAGCGCCGTGGCGACCAGCGATTTGCCCGAGCCGGTGGGCGTATTGAGAATGACATTCTTGTCGTCGAACAACTCCAGGATCGCCGCCTCCTGCGCCGGATAGAGCTCCAATTTCCGGCCCGCCACAAATTCGAGAAACCGCCCGAGCAAAACTCCGCTATCGCGCGTGTGGTCGGCTTGGATGAGATCGAGCAGAGGAGTCACAACGCAGGGACTTCCATGGAGAAAAGGAGACAACCCTGCGGCTCGGCTGCGCGCATCGGTGCGGGCCGCCGGAGCAGTCCACATTTGACGGGCGAGGTGAATGGCGTGTGAGCAGGGGTCATTTCGATCGGCGCATACCAGAGCATCGCAGCACGGGATGCGCACTCTTTTAGCGCTGCATCTTTTTCGCCTTCCGCTCGCGGCGGGATGGAATATGCATACGGAAATGAAACATTCGTTGCGTAGCGGCGTGCTTTGTCTGTGGGCTGTGGCGGCCTTGTTCCTGGGCATCAGCAGCGGTGTGGCCGACGATTCGGACACGTTCACCCGCGCGTTGGCCTATACCAATGAGGTCTATTCCAAAAATCACATGACCGTACTGGCCGATGTCGAGTGGACCAAGGGCCCGAAGGAGAGCTTTCGCTACGACCGATATCCGGAAGTCGAGCGGATCCAGCAGGGGAATGTCAGTTACGCCCGCAAGACCGACGGGGCGTGGCTAAAGTCGGAAGATTGGGCCAAGACGGGTAAGAAAATCGGCGCCGACAAAAGCGCCGAGCTGGACGGTCTCGTTTCCATCGTCGGGGCCGCGTTGCACAAGAATCTCATGCCTCCCGGTGCAACAGAGCGCTCCATCGCCGAAATCTCCGAGCGCCGCCCGAAAGAGGGCTACGAATGGGTGATCTTCGAGACCCGCAAGGAGAAGACGGTCACCTTCTCGCATCCGCAATTCGTCTTCGCGGTGCACGGGAGTAAGGACGAGCAAGGGCTGCTCATTGGTTACGCCGGCTTTCAGCGAATGGGCGACCGGGACCTGCGGGCCAATCTCAATTTCAGCGTCCTGTTCCCGATCAAAATCGTCGAATCCACTCCCGAGCCTGGTGCCGGGAAAGGGACGGATACTACCAAGACTGCGCCGTCCGTCCCGCCGCAAACCCCACCCGATTCGACTACGCCGGCCGCTCCCGTAGCCTTGCCCGCGCCCGAGAAGGGAAAGGTCTACGGCTTCATGGAGCTGACGCTGCACGGCAAGGAACTCGTGGGCAAAGTCGTGCAGGTGGAGATCGCCCCCAAGCCGGTGACCAGGAGGACCGACCTGCACAACGGGCTCTACTCGGTCACTCTCTTCGACACAAATCCCTCGATGCCGACTTTCGGCTTTGTCTCCTGTTCGGACGAAGGTCTGAAAAAGCTGGGTCTGGAAGACGGCTCGGCGAAGAAGAGCCAAAAGATCTACCTGCTCGTGGGCAAAGAGAAGTTGAGCGGCAGCGCCAAGTTCACCGCCATCGGCACGCACTTCGAGGCGGGGAAGGAAGGCACGGGCACCTACTCCTGGTAGGAGCGAAGGATAGGGCTAAGACGACGCCCTGGGAATAAACCCCGGCACACCGGTTTTCACTACGGCGTTGAACCGGATCCTCGTCTGGATTCCTTCGTTGATCTCCCGCATGGCGTCTTCGGGAAGAGTGGAGACGTCGAAGTTTTCCGCAAGCCGGCTCGGGGTCTTGGTGGTGGTGAGGAGCGCCGTCCCGCGTTGGATGGCCCACGCGAGAACGACCTGCGCCGGGGTCTTGCCGACGCGCTGGGCGATCGCGGTGATGATCGGGTCCGCCAACAAGTTGGGCTCACTGCTATGACCGAGCGCGGCGAACGCTTGCAGGACGATTCCATTCTTCCGGCAATAGTCCAAGAGGTCCCATTCCGGCAGATAGGGATGGCATTCCACGTGAACGACCGCCGGCTTGATCCTCGCAGCGGCAAAGATTTCCTTCACCTTTTCCACGCCGACGTCGGACAATCCGATCGCTCTGCACTTGCCCTCCTCCACCAGCTTCTCCAGCGCTCCCCACGTCTCCAGCAGCGTCACCCCGCGGTCATAGATCACCTGGCCGTTCGCATCCCGCGGGTCTTGCTCGTCGCCCGGTTGGAAGGCGAAAGGGGTGTGGATGAGATAGAGATCGAGATAGTCGAGCTGGAGTTTCTTGAGGCTGGCCTCAAAGGCCGGGCCGACGCGCTCCGGCCGATGATTCGTGTTCCAGAGTTTCGTCGCCACAAACACCTCCTCCCGCTTGATCTTACCCGCCTCGAACACCTCCTTCATCGCTTCACCGACCTCTTTCTCCGTCCGGTAACGTTCCGCCGTGTCGATCGCGCGAAATCCCGCCTCCAGCGCAGCCTTCGTCGCATTCCGGGTGGCGATGGGATCGGGAATCAGCGTGCCAAAACCGAGCGCCGGAATCGCGCCAGACCCGTTGTTCAGAGTCAGCTTCGTGTAGCGAAGGTTATCGGGCGCGATCATTTTATTTGACCTATTTCGTAATGACTTTTCCCGCAGGCCTCAGTGCGTCGTCGGCTGCATGGCGAAGAGGCCATGTGTCTCCGCAAAGGCGTCGGAGAGCTTCATGCGCTTCAGCTCGTGCCCGGCGCCCCACGAATCCGTGAAGATCAACTGCCCCGTCTTCGGATTGCAGCCGATGATCAAGCGCATGTGGCCACCACTCCCCTGCATCTTCAGCGGCGGCTCTTCCGGATATTTCCCCAGCTCCAGTCCCCAGAGCAGCGGGATTCCCTTGCCGGTATATTCCATCACCAGCTTCTGAAATTCCTTTTCATCCGCCCGCTTTTGGCTGCGCGGATCCCGCAGGGAGTGATCCATGTAGAGCAGCATCAGCGGCTTGAACTGCGTCTTGAAGCTGCCATCGATCAATTGCAGCGCCTTCATCATTTCCCCTGAGTTCGTCCCGCCTTGCGCCTGCGATCCCGCGAGTTGAGCGAGCTGATGTTCATCGCAGGAGATGCCGAAATACTCAAAGAGCCGTTGCGCCGACGCCACCACACAGTAGCCCTTCGGCCCTTGGTCCACCATCGGCACGCCTTCGATCCACACATCACATGCCGGATTGCGTTTCACCGACGACGCCAGCTCGGTCAGCGTCGTGCCGCCCCGCCGTTCCCGCATAGAGGCCGCGATCGCACCCTTGGCGTCGCGCGGAGCCAGCCGCATCCGCATGTACTCCGGTTTGCCCTTCTCCAGCTCGGGATTGGTTTCCAGGCAAGCCATGCCCTGCGCGGAGATCCAGGTCCAGCCCTCCGCGAGCAACCCCTGCGCGGGATCGGCATGGCGTGGCGCCGGCACCACCCCCAGCATTCTGCGCAGCGCTTCGTTGCATTTCGCCGAGCGCCGATGCAGCTCCGACAGATCCACCGTCCCGCTATCCCCTCGATTGTAAATCGAGAAGCTAATGCCATTCAGCTTGCCCCCGACAAAATCCACGGTCGCCTCTTCGACCGGGATGGTCTTGTCCAGGATGGTGAGATCGATCACGACATTCGTAAAGCGATGCCGCATAAATAGCGCGCGGCTGTGATCCGCCGTCAGCCATGTGAAATAAGGATTGCGCGTCGCTCCCTGCGGCGACGGATAGAGCTGCTCCAGCTTTTCCGGCGTCAGCGCCCAGACCGCCGGAATGTCCGCCAGCGGCCCCAGATCACAAGGCATGGAATTTGTATCGGCTGCCTTGCTAGCCGAGACCTGCGCCAGTACCAAAAGCGCCGCACTCAAAACCACCGGGAGGAAAGTCTTCATCTTCGCGCTCAAGGCTATCGCAGAATACACGTCGCGCAATATCTTCCCCGTGAGAAATCCGTCGGATGCAAAGCTTGCGAAGACGAAGGAAGAAACACTATGACCGCGCCAAATCCACCGGCGCTCCGACCTGCCCACAAACGAACTTACGACATGCACGTCTCCCAACTCATCCTGGCCGCCACCGTCGCTTTCTCATTAGCCGGTTGTGCCGATAACAGTGACCCACATCGGCATCCCTCCCATCGCTCGGCCACGAGCTCGGTCGACGATCGACAGTTCAATATCCAGTCCCGCAATTTCGAGACGAGCGACCAGGCCACCGGCCTCGAAGTCGGCCGGCGCAACGAACGCTGAGCCCGGCCATGGGCGGGGTTGGTTTTCTTCCCTAAACCGGGGCCACTCCGCGGCTTCATTTCAGCCTGCGGAGGAAGGCGAAACTCCGTTTCAACAAGCGACGCGTCAACAACAACGCCCGATCCCCATTTCACCCTGTCCCCGGTCGCGTTCTACAGAGTAAATCGCCCGAATACGGTCCGGTTTTCCAATCCGGCACCGCTCGGCCTGCGATATATGGGTATGGGCTCCCGAATTTTAGCCATCGATGATGAACCGACTGCGACTCACACCCTGAAGCGCATCCTCGAGCGACGCGGTTACATCGTGGAAGAGGAAAACGACTCCACCCGCGCTCTGGAGACCGCCAAAGCTTTTCGTCCGGATGTGGTGATCGTCGATTTCTCCATGCCGAAAACCGACGGTGGAGATGTGGCGTGGCAACTGGCCAGCGATCCCTTGCTGAAAGGCACGCAAGTCATCATGTGCAGCGGTCTGGATTCCAGCGAATTCAAGCGCAAGCTGCCGCCGAGGAATATCCCCATCCTGCAAAAACCTCTCAACGCGCTCGACCTGTTGGAACTGTTGCCGGCCAACTAGGCGAGGAGCGCTGATCGCCATGTTTAAGCCATCCCTTGAAGCGTCACCCATGAAAGCAAACCATCCATTTCTTTCCCCCACACTGGCAGCTCTGCTTGGCCTGCTCTGCGTTCTTCCCGCGCAAGCGAAACCGACTCAAAATGAAGAGGATCGCGGTGACATGGAGCACTATCATCACGAATACTATAGTCATTCCTACGTCGACCCCGACTATCGCGAGGACCAAGGCACAGCCGCGGTGAACAAAGCTCCCCATCACAAAAACAACCGGCGCTACGGCCAGCCAGACACCGCCGACTCCGGCGTGACCTTCGCTTTCGGCGGGCACCGCCGCCATCCTCGCCGTTGAGAGGCGACTGGATGAAGTAGGGGATTTGGTGCAAACCGCCCGATCGGTCAGTGGACTTCTGCCTTCCTGCAAACTAGCGGAAGTTCAGACAAACCGGCAGTCGCAGCGAGGGCGCTGTAGTCACGGCGCTCTGCCGCCGTGTGGAGGACGGCAGACAGTAAGCAGCTAACAAATCCAATCGCACGTGCACTCCCTTGCGCCGACGCCCCGACAGAGGTTCTCCCTCGGGCGCGCCGACAGAGCGGGGCGACTCCAGCGAACTAAAAGGACCACAGTTCAGCTCACCCCCGCCCTCAGAACTCATTGATCCAAGTCTGCGCATCCTCCAGTTGATCGAAGGTAAAGTAGCGCACCCGCGCCGTGGTAAAGGCCCGGCAGAAACTGGTCATCCATCGTTGCCAGGTCTTCTCTCCGACCACGGCCAGTCGCTCGACCTGATTGAAGTGTTTCGCATTCCACTTGATCTCGTTCCACAGCGCGCCCGCCGCCCAGCCGTGGAAATCGTGCATCGTCACCAGCACCCGAATTTTCCCGTATTGCTCGATCAACCTTTCCGTCTCGGGGACGAAGGCCTTGTGATCCTCCTCGACGAGGGTGCCGTGAATATCAATTTCCAAAATCCTCCCATGAACTTCCTGATCAATGTGTGGAGTCAGTTGCATATTTAGTTCCTCCCTGGTGAGCGTTTCTCGCAGCAAATCTTTTGCGCCACTGCCTGGAAGCAGGCCTTCTGCTGAGTCGTCGCCACGGAGTCTGCTGCCGGGATAGAGCGGCGACCGAAGGTCATGCAATTTCGCCAGGCGGAGCGCATACTAATGAATCGCCCCGAACTCGCCGGCTGAGCGGTACCTTCGCCCATATTGCCATCGTGCGCAGGAGACTGAACCAAGCCGACACAGGGTGCGCGTGCGCTCCGTCGCCGCCCTGATATTGGAGCGCTGACCGAGCAGCTCCCTCCAGCAAGCTTACTGCTTGCAGCCGGGTTCGTTGGGAGTGAGGAAATTGCTTGTTCCTTCTGGCAGGGTTGGTTGATTGGAAGGCCGTGAAAGCGCGCTCTCATTCGGTTTGTTTGCTGCTCGGGATGACTGCTTCCCGCGCGCTCCCTGACCTAACCACCCGCGCCACTCCCGCACGAAAAATTGCGGTTTGAATGCCGTCGCCGCGCTCGTCGAGCCCGGCTTGACCCTGCCGCCTTCCCGATTTTAGCTGAACAGCAAACCAGCGATGGCTGTCTTGGGTGGGGCGTAGAAATGAGCAACCGCTCACCCGCACGCGGAATTTATCACCCTTCGATCCATGAAAACCTCCTTCCTGCGAGTCTCCGCCTTGTTCCCGTTGCTCGCGCTGACCTTCTCTTCCTGCCTGATCGGCACCGTGATCGCGGTTCCCCGGCAGGTGCCGTTCCATCCCGCCGATTTCGCCGGCTACGACCAGCCCGGCACCGGCTCCATCAGCGGACGAGTCAGCACTCGGGACGATCATTACCAATACATTTCCAGCGGCGAAGAGGTGGGCGTGATTCCGGTGACTCCCTACACGACCGAGACTGTCAAACGCGAGTTAGGCCACGGCGAGCGCCTGACGCGATCCGACGGGCGGCTCGCCCGCTACGCCCACTATGGCAAGACGGATCGCGACGGTTACTTCACCGTCACGGGTCTCCCGCCGGGCCGCTACTATGTCATCGGCAGCACCCACTGGCCCAACGCCACCGGCGACGATGAATACGCGAATATCCAATGGAGTTGTGAGCAAGTAACCTTGGCCAAAGGCCAGGCACTGAAACTCGATGTGACCCACAATCCGCAAATCGGCAATGCGATCACCCAGGATGGTTTCGCCAGCGGCCTGTAGCGCACGTTCCCTCTCGTTCCCCTCGTTCCCAAAGTGGGGCTCTGGAAACGCACCTATCCGGGGCAAGTCCCTTGCCGTGGTGGGGCGGTAGGTTCCTGCCGACATTACGGTCCCATTCCCACCCCTGACCCCGAAACGGATTCGAGCGATAGCGAGAAAGCGCCTCACACCTTCAACGCTTATCCTCAGGCGCAATTTCCCCGCATAGCTGGCAACCCCCAAAGCCCCACTTTTGGAACGAGACGAAGGCAGGGAAACAGGCGCTTTTCGTTCGCAAAATCCCGGGTGTAGGAGTAGGTTGCCACCGATGAGCCTTGCCGAAATCGAAGAACAAGTGCTGGCGCTCTCCGATGAAGAGCGGCGCCAATTTGCCGCTTGGTTCCTCGAAAACCGGGAGAGGATTCTCCCCCCCGGGGTGGAGGAGACATCCGAGGAGATCAAGACCGAGCTGCAGCGGCGCAGACAGGAGTATATCGATCATCCAGAGCGGTTCCGGCGCGTGGAGACACGGGAGGAATTGACGCGGTATTTCGACGAAATTCGGGATGAGGTTCGCTCTCGCATTTCATCCGCTCGTTAAATACGACCTCGCGGAGGCGGAACATTGGTATGCCAGCCTCGACCCGGTTTTGATCGACCGGCTGCTTTCGGAATTGGAGGCAGAGTTTGCCGCCTTGAGCGACGACGCGCTGCTCTATCGACCGCGCTTCGAAGACATCCGTCGCGTCAATCCGCCCGTCTTCCCCTTCGGCATTTTCTACTTCATCGCCGGCGAGACCGTCGTCGTGCTGGGCATCCTGCACGCCGCGCGAG
>JBGGMZ010000402.1:0-4714 GCA_041287745.1 Chthoniobacter sp.
AACCGCTCGGAGCTGTCTGCGATCGTGTTGCGCGAGTTCACCGAGACAAGATGAAAGAGCAGGGCCAAAATCACGACCAGCCCCACGAAGCTGAAAGCGAAGACCTGTCCGAAAGTGGGTTTCACAGCGCCCTTCCATGCCGCATGTCACGCCGCGTGACGACGCGAAAGTGATCGGGCAAGGCGGCAGCGCCCGTGGCTACAGCGTCCTCACCGCGGATCCGTCACCCGCCCGAGGAAGAGGCACGCGCCGCTCGGGACGTGCTGGATGGCGAAGAGGAAAGGGCGGTCGACGCGTACGTCGAGAGGGAGAGCAGCAGGCGGGGGTTCGGGAGCGGCCAGCGCGGAGGCCATGGGTGCAGTGGCTGCTGCCGCCTGGGTGCCCTTTTCGTCCACCTCGAGATAGGTGCGATGCAGTACTTCGGTAAGCGCGAGATAACTGTCCGGTTGGCGTGGAGACATCCGGCCGAGATTTGCGCTGCCGCGCGGCTCATCGAAGGCGGTTATCATCCCGAGATTCTTCAGGTCGTTCGCGAGAGGCAGGGTCGGCGGCGCGATATGGAATTTCGGAAGATGAAGGACGATGTCGCGCCTTTTCAAGTCGCTCGCCCACTGACTCAGCAACTTCGGCGTGAGCGCGCGTTCCAGCCGGAGGAGGCCGTTGATATCGTCGGGCATGGCGACGACGAACTGCAGATCGGGTTCGTCGTAAGGGCAGGCAATGATCTGCATCCCGTTGGCCCGCACGTATCCACAATCGCCCCGGCTGAGCAGGGTCGGGATTTCCACGTTCTGGTAGCCATGAGCGCGAAAGCGCTCGACGAGCGCCTGCCGCTCCGGCCACGGCGCCCGCAGATAAAAGGCGTCGACCAGCACCAGCCGGGTATCCGTGCGGATAGGTCCCATGATATCCCGGATGCGATCTCGCGTTTGCGTCTGTACCCAGCGGTTGATGGCGAGCTGAGCCTTCCCGGCGTCACCTTGAAAATCGACCTCAAAAGGCGTGGCAGCGTAGCGCTCTTTCAAGAGCTTGAGAAATGGTTCCTGCAGCCGGCTGCCGCGCTGCGTGAAGAGAGTATTGGCGAGGTAGAACTCCAGAGGCCGCGGCGGGTGGCCATCTTTCTGATCGCTCCGGGCGCGACTGACGGACCTGCTGGCCAGAGTGGCCAACTGTCGCGCGAGAGCGGCGAAACTGGTGTGCAACGACTCTTCATCCTCTGGATAGTGCAGCGCGCGCTGCATCTCCGCGCGCGTGTCGCCATCGGCGCCGGCGTAAGTCATTGCGAGGGCGCTCTGGATGGAATAGGGCGAGAGTAGCAGGTTGGCATCACCGCCCTGATGCGCGTGGTAGAGATCGACGCCGAGGGCGTTGACGGCTTCCCCGGCGAGAGCATCATCGCCGGCATGAGCGGCGGCGATCCCCGCGAGTACGGCGACGATCACGAACGTCAACCGCTTCGCAGCTCCAGCCGTATTCATGGATTCCACGGACTGCATTACAGGTATGCGACGGAGAGCCCGCAAATCCTTTCTGGAGCTCACCGAGGATCCATCACCCGCCCGAGGAACAGGCATGCGCCGCTCGGGACGTGCTGGATGGCGAAGAGGAAGGGGCGGTCGACGTGCACCTCGATGGGTTGCGGCTTTGGCATCATCGCCGCTCCGGCGGCCATGACTACTGCGGTGGCGGCGGCAGCCTCGGTGCCCTTTTCGTCGAGGGCGAGGAAGGTCTTGTGCAGCACGGCGCTGATGAACAGGTAATCGTCCGGCTTGCGAGGGGCCATGCGGTCGAAGTTCGCGCTGTGGGCGGGCTCGTCGAAGGCGGTCTTCATGCCGAGCGCTTTCAAGTCTTCGCCCAGCGGAAGCGTCGGCGGCTCGAGACGGAACTTGGGCAGGTGCAGGATCACGTCCTGCACGGGAAGATGTGCGCATTCCTCGAGCAGCTTGGGAGTGAGCGTTTTCTCCACGCCCGCCAGGCCTTTCGGATTCTCCGGCAGGATGATGACGAATTGCAATTCGCCGCCGTAATAGGTGCGCGTCACGATTTGGAAGCCGTCCCGCTTCGCGTAGCCGCAGCTCGACTTGCTCATCATCGTGGGCACCTCCACGCCCTTGCTGCCTTGGGCGAGAAAGCGCTCGTTCTTCGTGAGCTTCTCGTTGAACTCCGTGCTCCACGGCGCGCGCAGGTAGAGCGCATTGACCAGCGTGAGGCGCGTATCGCGTTTGATCACCCCTGCCGGGATCAGATCTCGAATCTTGTTCTTCGTCTGCTCCTCCACCCAGCGATTGATCGCCGCGCGCGCCTTCTCGGGCTCCCTTTTGTAGTCCATCTTCTCCACCGGCGCGCCGTAGCGATCCTTCACGAGGTCGAGGAATGGCTGGCGGAAGGTGTAGTCCTTCTCCGCGAAGAGGCGGTTGGCCAGGCTGAATTCGATGGGCGTGCTCGGTCCACCGTACTCCTTCGCGTGCTTCAAGGCCTCGACGGATTTCTTCGCTGCCTGCGTGAGCTCTTGCGCGAGACTGCCAAAGCTGGCGTCGAGCGCGCTTTCGTCGGCGGGATAGTGCAACACGCGCTGCATCTCCGCCCGGGTGTCGCCATCCGCGCCGGCGAAGGTCATGGCGAGGGCATTTTGGATTGAGTAAGGAGAGAGCAGGAGATTGCCGTCACCGCTCGCGTGCGCGCGGTAGAGGTCTACGCCGAGCGCGTTCACGGCACTGGAGGCGATCTTGGAATCGGCGGCGCGGGTTGGGGCAAGCATGGCGGTGAGTGAAATGACGAGCAGGAGAGGCGTCTTCATGAGGAGGGGCCGTAGGTCAGGAGCATAGTCTTCCTCGCGGTAGCGGGAAAGCAGACTCTCGGGCGTGTGCATATTGCGCGTTTGACTTGCCCCGCCATTTTCGCGATGCAGGCGCAGCCCCTGTGAAGTTATTGCCGCCCAGCTTTCTCGCTCTTGTCTTCACCGCTCTTTGCGGTTTTCCGGCGCTGGCGGAGGAACCGGGGTCGCAGATGAGCTGGCTGGACAATGGCTCGATCCGCCTCGGTGTGGACTTGCAACTCGGCGGCGCTATCACGTGGCTCTCGCGTTCCGGCGACACGACGAATGTCATCAACAGCTTCGACTGGGGCCGGCAGGTGCAGATGTCTTATTACGCCGGGCCGGTGCCTTTCATTGTCGGTGAAAAACGGCCCGCGAAATACTGGGAAGGGCTCGGGTGGAATCCTATTCAAGTCGGCGATACCTACCGCCACCGCTCCAGCCTGCTCGAGCAGCGCAACGATGGGCGCGCCCTTTACGTGAAGTGCGTCCCCATGCAGTGGCCGCTCGATGACGTGCCCGGCGAGTGCACCTTCGAAAGCTGGCTGGAGCTGGAAGGTTCGGCGGTCCACGCGCGCTGCCGCCTGGTCAATGCGCGCACCGATCACACGCTTTATCCAGCGCGAACACAGGAGCTGCCCGCGGTCTATACGAATGGGCCGTGGCATCGCATCATCAGCTACACGGGCGCAAAGCCATTTACCAAGGACGCGGTAACCGAGCTCGAGGCCAAGCCACCGCCGCAGTGGAATGGGTGGGATGCCACGGAAAACTGGAGCGCGCTGGTCGATAAATCCGGCTGGGGCCTCGGCGTGTGGAATCCCGGGTGCGTGCATTTCAAAGGCGGCTTCAATGGCCAGCCGGGCGTGGGCGGGCCAAAGGATAATGCGTGTGGCTACCTGACGCCGGAGCGGCACGAGATTCTCGATCATAACATCACGCACGAGTATCGCTACGACCTCGTGCTCGGCACGGTGGAGGAGATTCGTGCTCACGTTTACCGCCAGCCGCGCACGCCTCTTCCCGCCTGGCGATTCACCCAGGATCGCCAGGGCTGGCGCTACGAGCGCACGGGCGACACCGGCTGGCCGATGCACGAGGTGCTCGACATCCAACTCACGCAAGAGGATCCCGCGCTGATCAGCCCGCGGTTTGTAGTCGCGGCAGAATCTGCACCCGTGCTCATCGTCGAGGCGGCGTTTGACAATATGGCGCCACCGCAGGCGCAGATCTTTTGGTCGACCCTCGAAGGCTCCGGTTTCGAACAGGAGCGATCGCTGCGTTTCGCGGGCACCGTCGATGGCAGGTATCACGAGTATCGAGTGCGGTTGGCCGATTCATCTGCGTATCGCGGAACGATCACGCAACTGCGCTTCGACCCAGCAGACCACGCAGGTGGCACAGTGCGAGTACGAGCCATTCGCTTTGCCGGCGAATAGCGCGTTTCCCCTTCGCCTTACCTCAAAAAGGAAGAGCCAGGTGACGCATCGCTGCGCCAACTGGCTCTTGGAATTCCGCCTGGAGGCGGTTACTCCGGGATCGGACGCTTCTGCGCGTCGCCGCCGGCCTTGTTGTCGCCGTCTTTCGGCGGTGGCTTCGGTCCATTGCCATCCCGCGGGCCCTTCGGACGATTGCCTTCCTCGCCGTCACGCTTGGGTGGTTCGGGGCGATATTCGTCGGGCGTCAATTGACCGTCGCCGTTCTTGTCCAGCTTGCGTAGGGAAACGGCTGCACCGGCGATCTCGTCGGCAGAGATCACGCCATCGCCATCCGCATCGAGCACGGAGATGAGTGGCGGGACCGGCCGCTTGCCGCCCTGGCGATCACCTTGCGGGCCGCCTTTGCCGGGGCCATCCGGCGCGTCGCCCGGCTTGGCCGGGGGGGCGCCATCCGGGCCCG
>JBGGMZ010000403.1:0-13404 GCA_041287745.1 Chthoniobacter sp.
GGCCTCGTTGAAGCGATCAGGCCACGGGCGGCGACAAGGGCTGCGGTGAGCCCTCTCCATGGTCGAAAGACCGTGGCCTCGTTGAAGCCACCGTTGTCATCCCACCCTTGAAGGACGCCGACATGCTCTCCATGGTCGAAAGACCGTGGCCTCGTTGAAGCCGCGAGCTCCAGCAGGTCAGTGGGAATTTCCTCCTGTCTCTCCATGGTCGAAAGACCGTGGCCTCGTTGAAGCTTATTGTAGAAGCGGCATGTGTTACGGATGATCGTCTCTCCATGGTCGAAAGACCGTGGCCTCGTTGAAGCCCGGTGTCCGGGATGCGCAGATCCCATTGCCCAGTCGCTCTCCATGGTCGAAAGACCGTGGCCTCGTTGAAGCACCTTGCGCTTGCCGACTATGCCGGAGACACAAACCTGCTCTCCATGGTCGAAAGACCGTGGCCGCGTTGAAGCTAAAATGTGTCACCGCGCGCGTTCATCCGTGCCTGCTGATGAAGGAGCCTTGGCGGGTATTTCGAGCTGCCGTTCGAGGCGGTGTTCGGCGGACCGACTCGGAACGAGAGCCGGGCCTACTGGATCAAGAAGGAGGGAGCGGAGCCGGTGCTTGTGCCGGACATTTCTCACTTTGGAGAAAAGGATAAGGCGACGGGTGTGCAAAACTGGGAGAATGTGCCTGCAGCTTCATCGATGTCGGGGCTGCTGCTGCCGCGGTCGCCGGGGAAGGACTATCGGCTTCTCAAAGTCGTCGCGCAGGCGGCAACGGATGCGCAAATTGCGCGGCTGGGAAATGACCGCGTGCCGATTTCACATCCCCGCCGGTAGACCAATCGGTGGAACGTATCCGGGGCAGGCCAATCCCCACTTTCATCGACGTTCCTGAGCCTCTTGCTGAACGCGCTCGGGTGCTCAAAACGGCCTTTCGGAACGCGCGGCAGACACCGCTTGACGTAGAAACTGAAGCCTCAGCGCACTCGGGCCGGTTCCATAGCCGCTGCTGCCGCCGCCGCCGGGGCCACCCCGGAAGGATACACAAGAGAGGGCGTAAAGAAGTCGTGGTTTTCGCGCTTCCTCATCGGCTCCGTAGCCACGTAAACACCGGGCTCGATCTCGACCATCTCCATCGGCTTCTTTTCAGGCAGATTGAATTCAATGTCGGGCATATTCGTCTCCGTTACGGTATTACTCTATCGATCAAAATCGACCAAACTGCAAGCCGTTCTGTGATCAGGGCGTTCACGGGTGGCGTTGCCCCTTCCAGCCAACCAGTTTCCGCGGCCGAGGTGGAGGTGTCAATCAGTAGCAGGCCGACAGGAAGCTTCTCTGTGGCCGGAATTGGGCAGCAGAGACAGCAAAGGCGCCTGGCGGGAATCGTAGCAATGACGTGCCGGCTTGCGCTGCTCGGATTCGCCCTAATCGGTTCGTAATCGGCAAACGCAGGCTTGCCCGTTTCCCACGCTTGCTTGAGCCACGGAATCTCCCCGTCGAATTCGAGGGACCGGTAAGCCTCGGTATCTGCGTCCACAATTCCGTGCTGGTACACGATGACGAAAGTGTTTCGGCCCGTCGGAAGGAGGATTGCCGTCCAGACGTCTTTCGCCTTGGAACGATCCTCGATGTCTTTAGCGGCTGCCCAAAGTAAGGGCTGGTAGATGTCGGGCTCGCCGTAGCTCAGGGTGAGTTCATTGCGCACGCTCCCGGCAGATCGCGCGGCCAATTGCAACGGCTTCCACTGGGCCAACCACTCCGCGGCTTGGGAATAGCCGGCCTGAAAAAGCTGTTCCCGCTGTCCTTTGTTCAGATTGAAATCCAGCGTGTCGATTGCCGCCGGCGTCTCGATCTGGATGTGCTCAATCCCTTTGAGAACGACGCGGAGAAGTTCGTCCCCAGCCTCGATCGCCGTGTCGAGCAACTCGCGGCAGAAGTCGGTGCCGTCATAAGGATTCGGCGCATGGGGAGTGGCGACAAGATCGAAGGCGAGTACCGGAAGGCGCCAGCGGCGATGCTCTTCGGCGAAAAGAAATGCTGGGAGATTGCTCGCGAGGCCGCCGTCAACCAACCGCTCTCCCCACTCGTTCACGACCGGCTGAAAGACGAAGGGATAGCCCGCGCTCGCTCGCACCGCTTCGATCACGCTCCCACCGTTCATCTCGCGAGAATACACCACCGCTTTGCGAAGCGTGATGTTCGACGCCACGACGCGCAGCAGCGGTTTGCTCGCGGCCGCGAGATCCTCAAACGTGATCTCTTCCTTATCTGACAACTCTGGGAGTTTTGCCCGCAATGCCATGTCGAGCCACTCTTCCAACTTGTCACCGGAATAGAGCCCCAAGGGGCGCCACACATCCTTGACCAGGCGCCGTGTGCGCAAATAGGCGGGAAGCGTCTTAAAAAGCTTCATCGCCAAGTTCGCCTGAATCGCGGCGGTGACTTTCGAGAGGCGATCCTTCGCAGCGATCAGTCGCTTGCCGTCGCCGTCGTCGAGCAAGCTGGCGAAATCGAGTTCATCGACAAACTTCGCCTGCAATTCAGCGCCCGTGTATCCCGCGCAGGCGAGCAGTGCCACGATGCTTCCGGCGGAGGTTCCGCCATACCCGGCAAACTCAATTCCGCGGTCTTGAGAGGCTTTGAGTGCGCCCGCGAGTGCCGCGCCCTTCACTCCACCGCCATCTAAAATTGCAAACGCTCGCATCCCGCATCCTTGGATGAGCGGGTCGAGATTTTCAATGCTGCATTGTCAGGCCATGCGGCAGCAGGTGGTGCGAAGGGGAATGGGGCCGCGGCTATGATGCCCGGACGGCGAGTTCGGCAACTCTCCGACTTTCATTCTCGGCCACTCGGAACCCGAGCGCCGGACGTGCGTCCTGGGATTGGTCAGACCGGATCCCGCCGAAAGGTCGGTTACGAATGGTCTCACCGAAAATTTTTGCGGTTCCCGTAATGAGGCGCACGGATTTTCCAGAAACATCATCGGGGGGTCGATTGACGCGGCGATTATCTGCGTCGCCAACCTTCTCCTCGGCTGGCTCATGTTCCAAAGCAGCACCTTGGTCATAATCTCGTCCCTGCTGCTCATGATCTACCTAGCAATTTTGGGCGTTCGAAAGCCACTAATGGGGCAGAACGGCGAGGCATATGCACGCCAGCTCATTTCTGAGTTCATGACGGGCGGGCGAAGTAATGGCTGTCGTGGAAGTGGCTGGAGGATATATGCGGGCCGTCCGAACCCTACAAGCGCAGGTGAGTAGAGCGCACTAAGTGAGCGGTTCGTGAAGCCCATTCATTCACGCCTTCCACTGTGCGCAGCCAATCCAATGGGCTCCCACGTACTCGTCGACGAAAAGCGGACCGCGATTCGCCAAATCACTCACGACTAAACGATCAGGATGCCCGAAGTCATTAAAGCGCCCGGCCGAAAACACAGTCCAAGCTTGATCCCACAAGCCTTCGGCCCCCAATTCCCAAGAATGTTTGGAGCCATGGTGGGGGGCTTGAAGAATCGCGATCTCTCTCCACCGAGGTGCCCGGAAATGTTCTCGTAGTTGGGCCCCCAAGGCGCCAGACATCGTGATATCGCCAGTTAGTAAGATACCAACTGATTCGCTTGGTAATCCGTTCCAACCACAATACCAGCCATCCAGGAGCACAAGATCTTCCCGAGACCAGGCTCGAGATGATGTGTTTACTGGGAAGATTGGATTGCCGCGAATGGACAGGCAAGCGTGTTCTAAACCGGCGCGAATCGGGCCGGAATATGCAATCAAACTGATGTCGTTACAAGCCCGACCAGATTCTCCAAAAACCTGTGCGAACAGGGGTTTCAGTCGATCGATGAACGCCTTATAATCCCGATCCGATTCGGGGCGGCCTATGAAGTCACAATAGATTGATCCAACTCTTGCGCGCAGCGTCGCGGCTTGGTCTTGCCGGAGTGGATTGTAGAAGCAAAACTCCCAAAGGCCCGCCACGGTAAACGGGCTTTTGCTTTCGACCTGATGAATCCGCGGACCTTCAGCGCGTTGCCGCAAAGACGGATCTGGTTCCCCAGCATGGTCATCCGCCTTCCGCGTATCGACAAACCCGTCTGGACTGTCTGGCAAGAATTGCGGAGGTTCCTGCAGAGCGTCAGGCGGCGATTCCCCACCCGGCATGATATAGGCGACATTCCTGACTGTTACGCCGGGCAGCCCGGCAATGTAGGCCGCAGGATCGATCAGGAACCGCAGGAAGTCAGGATCGTCTTCATCCGAATGGACACCGATCGCCAGCCGCTCCGTAGGTAGAGATAAGGCAGGACCAGCCATTCCACCGTTACACCATTCAAGAGCCTTCCGATCCCGCTGATGTGGTCTTTATCAAAGTGCGAAAGCACGAAGAGCCCTAAAGTGTTCAATTGCCTGCGATACGGCATCGAGAGAACAGAACGGACGCGACTCACCTCTCTCAAAAGAGCGGATTGTGTCGACGCTCCACAATCGTAGGCCCAATAGAACTCCTTTGACGGGCCAGATTCAGGAAATGGTTCAAAACTGAAAGCGAGGCGGCCTGGAACAAAAAGCCCTTGTCCTACAGGACAGAAAACATACTCGCAGTTCCCATGAATCTCTCTCATCCGACGATGCTATACTCCCTAGGCAAGCGTGTCGACGGTCTGAGGGCGCTCAATTATTCGCGCCAAGTCACCGCGCGCAGCTTCACCGATTCGTGTCGAGGTGGCAAGGATTCGACATGAGCGTGAACAGACTGTCCGAGAGGGCTTCTTCGTCCACGGCCAAGCCATGTTTTCTCATAGCTTGGGATAACTCGGGACTCCACGTAGTTTCGACAGGCGTGCCGTCAAGCGGGCGCGTTTTCCCCCCGGCGACTGCTTGTTCATAATCCGAGGCGGAAAGCAGCCACGGGCGCGCGCCGAGTTCACCAATGACTCTCGAAGCGATGGACATGCCGGGCCAGTCGAAGTCACCGTGATACCAGAGAGCGGCGCCGCTTTCACGCAGTCGCCGGAGCAGCGCACGGCTAGTGGAGCGCGGCTCGCCGTTGACGCAGATCATGGGCGCGCACTTTCGGCCCAGCCGCGCAGCGGCGAGGGAAATGATGGTGGGATTCTCGCAGACAAAGACGCGCGGCGGGCAGGTGATCCCGGGCCAGTCTGCGGTGGCGATCATCCGGTTGGTGAGGTGCAAAGGCTGGGCTTCGCCGGCGGCTTCGGCAACGAGGCGGGAGAGCCAGCTTGGGCCGCCGATGCCCAAATTGAGCGTGAGAACGGGGGCGCTGAGGTCGTCGCAAATGACGCCGAAGTGCTCCCAGAGCTGGCGGCGATCATCAGAACGATCCGGCACGGAAATGGCTCGCTGCATGGCGAGGCTTCGGAGGATGAGCGTGGCGAGCGGCGAATCGGGATCGAGAGCGTGGCTGTTCCCGCACAGCCGCGCTGCCGCACCGGGAAGCGGTTCATCCGTCAGGGGCAATTGCGCAAGTACCGTACAAGCGCGGCGCACACGCTCTGTAGCGATGGCCGCGTCGCCTTTGCTCAAGCGAATTAGCGAGCCGTCGGCACGGAGGCTCTTCAGCCAGTCTGCGGCACAAGGAAACTGCTGCTGTGCGACGTGTTCCGCCGCCCACGGCCAGAAGTCATCCCATGCGCGTTGATTCGCCTTATTTGCGAGAAGCTCTTCCGGCACCGAGCCGCAAAGGGCTTCGAGCAAAGCGGGCCAATCTGTCTCGATGCCTTGCTGGGCGAGCGCGGTGGTGATGCGCTGGAGATCGCAGCGCAATGCCGGGCCAGCTGGCGGTTGCTTCAGCCGCAAAAGCCGCGCGTAGCAGCGGCGTTCATCATCGGTGGCATCGGCGATGGAAATGGAAACTGGGAGTGTTTTGCCCCGGTTGCGAAAATTCGCCAGCGCATCCACGAACCGTTTCCAACCCGGGGCGGAAAAGACGATGACGAGCTTGTTCGCAACAGTGCTCATACAAGCCGCAATTCTGGCGTGTCGGGCACGGGAGCCAAGAGGTTCTGCGAGCCGTTCCAGACCCAGCGCGTGGCGGCGACGGCATCCGGGTCGGCGACAAGTTGATAAATGGCGATGCCGGAGACGCTGGCATGTGCGCCGTGCTCCCGTTCGCTCGTCATCATGAGATCGAGGTCGAACGCTTCCAGCAATCCCATGCAGCGGCCACGAGTCGGCTTGTCCAAGCCGGCGAAGGCTTCATCGAGCAGGATGAAACGCGGTGCGTGAGATGCGGCAGAGCTGTAGTGCGAGGCGGCGGCGGCCATCTGCGGGATGGTGAGCATGAGCGCTTTCTCGCCGCCGGAGCCGGTGCCGTAGCGTTTGCGGGTGAGGCGTTCCCAGCGTCCGTTTTGCTGCCTCTCGGCGGAAAAGGCGTGCCAGCGCCGGTAGTCCAGTGCGTTGAGCAGTTGCTCGGCGGAAGATGCGGTGGGGTTTTTGATCCGCTCGTCCTTGATGAGTTGGTGGAGAAAGTTCCCGACTGTCAGCCGCTGCTCGTCGGTCCAGATCGCGTGGTCCATGAGCAAAAGTTTCCGCACCGCGGAAAGCGCCGATGGCTGGTCTTCCGTGCGCGGCTCCCAGACAAGCTTCATCGCCACGCCGAGCGTGGTGGCGCAGCGAGACATTTCTTTGTTGATCTTCGTGGTGCGTTCCTGCGCATGCTCAATCAACTGCTGGAGCTGGAGTGACACCTCGGTGACCAAGTGCCGGTCTATGATTTTGCGTTCTTCCTCGGCCAACAAGCGGTCGTGTGTTTCGCGCTCGCGCTCGACAGCGAGCAGGCACTCCGCCGGACGACGGCGGATATTTTGATAGACGCAAGTGATGAGAGTCAGGCCCTCGCCCAATTGCTGAGTTTCAACCGGGCAGGCGGAGCCGTTGCTCGTCCGAAGCTCGCTGATGCGGGCATCGAGCGTATTGAGGCAGCGCATCCACGCCGCATCATCACGCTCCATGTCTGGCAAAGTTTTGATGATGATTCGTGCAATGGATGTGGCGCGCGTCGGCGCCCAAGTTTGCGCCTCGGTGTCCACGAGACGTTCGTCGGCTTCGGCAAACAGCCCAGCGTCAAAAATGATCCGCAAGGCGCGGATGCCGTCTTCGCGGCTTCTTTCGACTTCTTTAAGTCTTTCCTCAGCAGCGGGAAGCTCGTGCTCGAGGCCGATGAGTTGTTGCTCGATGGAGCGGAGTTCGTCATTAGCGGCTGTGAACTTGGTTTTGGCGTCTTCTTTCGCTTGGGCGGCTTGCGAGAGCATCGCCTGAAACTCACTGACCGAAAGCCCCACGCTGGATTGCAGAGCCTCGAAACTGTGCCGTGCCTCAATCACCGTCGTCTCGGCTTTTTCGAAAGTTTCGGATTCGCGCGCATGCGTTTCTGCGGCTTGACGAAGCGCGCTTTCGACCCGTTCGAGATGGTCGATGGCAGTGGCGCACGCTTGAGCCTTTGCCCAAAGCTCAATCATAGCGCGGTCGTAGTCGTTCCACGCTCCGCGCAGTTCATCGATGCGCTGCGAGTGATCGCCATAGCCGAGGTGCCGGATGAGCGATTCAAATGTTGTGCGCTGGTCCGTCGCCGTTTTGCGTGCGGCTTCCGCAACTTGAACGGTCTCATCGAAGTGGGCTGTCGCTTCGCTCAAGAGTTTGCGTGCATGTGTGCGAAGCGTGAGGTGTCGGACGATTTCCTCATCTTTCGGAACGGCGGCGATTTCAGCGGCGGATTCGGCTTTGCGCCCGCTCAGTTGGGCCAGCTCGGTTTCGATCAATTCAAGCTCATGGGTGAGCCGATCTCTATCCGCCGCGATCTCCTGCAAGCGCCTTTGCCGGGCAGCTTCACGGCTGCGTGAGCCTAGAAATTCGCTGGTGGTTTTTTCGCCATGGCCACACAGCGGCCCCAACTGCCATCCGCCGTCGAAACTAACCCAGTAACTGCCATTGCCCTCGCCAACGCCGATCTGTCGCAGCACGTCGGCCAACACGCTGGAAGCAACGGCGTCACTTTGAGCATCCCGACACAGTGCATCTGCCAAAGTCAGGCCTTGGACGGCCGCAGTATCGAGCCGAAGAAAAGTATCCATCGGCATTCCCACTGTACTGACGCGGCCATCTGGCGTAATCCACGCATCCAGCAAACCCGCGGCCTCCAATGCGACTTCGAGTCCGGTACGCTGCTGGTCGTTCACATGCGGCTGAAAATCGCACAGCCGCCAAAGTGGAGCGCCGGGTCGCGTGACGCGGCTTTCTAGCGCGGCGGAGCGGACCTTCGGCAACAGCGGTATCGGAGCTGTTTCGGCGAGATTGGCGGCTTCGTCGTCGAGGACGGTAAGCGCGTGCTCCGCAGTAGTCTTCCGCGTTTGGAGCGCAGCGTGAGTGTTTGCCTGCGCCTCGGCTTCTCTGTGCACGGCGGCTGACAAGAGTCCGGCAAAAACGCGATGCTCGGTGACGTCGGTTTCGAGCCAATCCGCGAATGTCGCCGCATGCTCCGACCAGGGCGGCATCACGATCCAGCGCAGGCTCGCTCTCCAATCCCGATACGCGGTGGCAAACGAATCCACTGCGGTTTGCGCCGCCTGCTGATGCTGCAATATCTGCTCTCGCGTGGCCTCCATTTTCTCGAAGGCCTGGTTTTGCCGATTTTGAGCGGTGGTGAGTTTTTCTTCCGCTTGAATGAGCTTAGTCTGCGCGGCTTCGATTTGATCGAGACGATGGAGGTGGTCCTTTGATTGCTGGGCGTGCGCTTGTTGTAGTGTGCGAAGCGATTCCGCATCAGCAGGCCAGTCCTCGTCCACCGGGACTGTCTGCGCGTGTTCAGCAGCGAAGCCCGTGACGGCGACTTTGCTGAGCGCAGCCACTTCATGTTGGCGGCGTTCGGACTTGGATTGCTGTGTGGCAGATGACTGGCTTTCGACCTCGGCGTTTCGCATAGCGAGATACGCCGCCGCGGTGGAGAGTCGGTCTTGCGCAGCGGCAAAGAGCTCGGCTTTCTCGCGTGCCCGGCTTTCAGCATCGTCCAGATCTTTCGCGAGATTGGCTTCGGGGCGAGCCTGCAACGCGGAGTGAGCGGCCTCGCATCCACTGAGGTAATTTTGCGCGGTGGTGACCCGCGCCGCCGCTTCGGCTTTGCGACCTTCACCAGCCTCAATGGTCTGCTGAAGATTCGTCACGTTGCTGTGCGCTTTTTCGTAGCGCGAGTGCCGGGAAGTCAGCTCGTCCGCGCGGCGAAGAAGCAGTGTCCGCATATACGCCTGATAGCCGCTGCGGAACTGCTGCAGCGACTCCTGCAAGTCGCGTAACGTCTGGTATTGCAGCCGCAGGTCTTCGAGCTGCTTGAAGGCGTTCGCCACCTGCTCCACCACATCCGCCGCGAGCGGCGGCAGCGCATCCGACAGCGCGGAGAACAGCGTTTTTTCATCCAGCTTTTTCGAGAGCTGTGGTGCACGCAGCCGGATGAGCAATTCAATTAACGCCGCATACGCGGTGCCGCTCAGACCGAAGAGACGGCGATTCACCTCCGCGCGATATTCTCTGGCCGTCTTGGTGAAAAAATCCTCCCCGCTCAATGCCTCATGCAGCCGGTCGGCGCTGCGGGGCGTGGAGCCATCTTGAAGCGCGAAGTCGGTTCCGATGCGCTTGCTCGTGATGAAATACCAGCGACTCGGTTGATTGTCGCCGCCCTTCACCGCTTTCAAGCCGCAGCCGAGAGTAACGTAGTGCTCCACGCCATGCTCATCGAGACGGCCAAACTCGATCCACGTATAGCCGGTGCGATTCTCGAACTGGTCGTCCATCAACAAGTGCCAGGCCATCTGCCGCGCGGAGTCACCATCCGGCTCCACGCGGCGGGAGCTGATTTCGCCGTCGAACAAAAAGGGCAATTGCAGCGCCAGCACGCGGGATTTTCCCGCGCCATTGTTGCCACGAACGAGTAGTCGGCCTTTCTCAAACCAAAATTCCTGATCCTGATACTTGAAGAGATTCAGCAACCCGCTGCGAAGCGGCTGAAATCGCGAAGTCTTGGCAATCGGGAGCGGTGTCATTCGGTTTCGGGGGCGGCAACAGTACGGCTTCGCAGCTCGTGGCGATAGCGATGGATAGCAGCCATGGGCAGGACGCCATGCTCGAATCGCCGCACGAGATCGAGCGACTCCAGCCGGTGCAGCACCTCGCGGGCGAGCGCTTGCTCGCCACCGGGAGCCGTTGCGTCCCGGCGCCAGAACTTGCGAAATTGCTGGGCCTGTTCCGCGAGAAATTGCTCCACCACGGCAAATGGGATGATTTCACCGGGACGTTCGTGGCGAAGCCTGCCGAGATACTCGGCGGTGAGCAACGTCGCGTGCCCGTCCGTGCCTTCCTCCGGCAAACCGATGTCTGTGCAGTCGCCGTAGCGATCCGACAAGGCGATGCCGTCGCGCCGATCCTCGATTTCCATGCCAGTGGCTTCCTCCAGCGCCTTGATGATGAAAGGGCGCTGTTTCGCGAAATACTCCTGTGCGTCCTGGCTCAGATCGCCGGGCAAATAGAGCAAGGGATCGTCGAGCAGGCGGCGGTTGATCTCGTGCCGGATTTGCAGGTTTCGCTGCTCGCCGGTCTGGAATTTCGACTCATCGGCGAGCGCTGCTAGACGCTCCCGCCATCCGCTTTCTTTGATCATGCTCGGTGGCCTGCGGGCAGACAGCAGGCGGTAGATCACATGATGCCGCACATCGTAGAGGGCGTTGTTCTTTTGGCTCTGGATGAATCGCTGGTCGTCGCCATCCACCTTTCCCAAGGCGTTGCACGTCAGCAGCAAGCGCACGGCGGCGACCAAGTCGCGGCGGGAGTCCACTGCCTCCAGGTCAAAAGCGATATGGTTCAACGATTCCTCATCCATCCAAAGTCGCACGATGGCCTGCGCCAGTTCTCCGAGTGTGATCTGCGACTCGCCGCGGACGAGCACTGCCAGCGCGAGACAGAACAGAATATAGCGCCGCTGATTGAACACGCTGCCCTCCTTCCCAGAGACAGCGCCGCGCGTGGAATCCGTGAGGCGTCCCGGCACCTTGTAGAGCCGCGCACACTCGGCGGTGATGTCCAGCGACCAGCCTGTGTGGAGCGAAAACCACGCTCGCAGACTGTCGCCATGCCGCCGGATTCGGGCGAAGTCCTCCCCCAACTCGGGATCGTCCGCCACAATGAGCGGATGCCGCAACAGCGCGCGCAAAGCCTGCTGCCTGTCCTCAGCGTCGCGGTTGGCGACTTGTTCAACTTCAGAGGGTATGAATTTCATCCGTAAGCCGCAGCGTGAGCCGGAGATTCGGGCCAGACAGAAACCCTTCCCTGGTGATGATGCGGGCCATATCCTGTCGTTGGGCGGGTAACTCGATCACGACTGTGACGCCTCCGTCCGCCGTGGTCGCTTCGCCGCACACATCGTGAGGCTCCATATGTGCGAACGCTTCGCCGATCGCATCCAGCAGCACCTCGAAGCCAGGCGTGTCCAGCTCCGGCAAGTCTGACAGCACGCAAGGCGTACGCGCCGCGAGATTCATCCGAGCCTCGCGCAGTGCGCGGGCTTCCTCACTCGCCCGCGCCCGCAGCGCCTCCCGCGCGGCAGTGCGATCAAAAATGGCGGGTGGTTTGCCCAGCCGATTGCTGCTACCGCGAGTCCATTGCGAAATGGCGATGGTATATGGCGGCGCATCTTCCCACGTAGGTCGCACTCCATCATCCAATGCCGCCCAAGCCTGCAACGTCGTCGCATTCACGCGCAGGTGACGCGCTGGATTCAGCGCGAACGCCGCACGCCAGAGTTGGTGCATCGTCACTTCATCCGGCGCGGCGGCGAACCAGCGCGCCAGCGCCAGAAAGTCCGTGGAGCGATCCGCCCGATTCGCTCGCTGGTCGTGCATCCGCCGCACACGCTCCAGCAGAGCCGGGATGGACTCGACCGCGCGCTGCCGCAAACGTTCCGATTGCGAGGGATAGTCCGACCGACCGATAAACCAACCACGCAACCCATCCCAACGCTCCTGCCAGCGTTGCAGAGTGCGCCCACGAAGCGCCTCCGTGAGCGCGAGAACCTCTGCAAGCTCGCGCTTCACACACGCATTGAGCAATAGAATAACCTGCTCGGCTGAGAACCGCTCTAAGCTGTGTTGGATGCGATACGTCGAGCTGATCAGCTCGCGCACGAATCTCTCCAGATACTTTAGCAGCTCTTCTTTCAGCGCCAAAAAAGCCGACTCGTCGCCACCGGGCCGGTCCAACTCGCGCTGAAGATTGCCCATGAACATCTGCGCCCGCGCCACCAGTGTGTCGAAACGGGAGGCGAGGTCCTCCATCGCTCGAGCCGTCTTTGAGTCATCCGGCTCGGATTTTTCCAGCAGCCGCAGCAGCTCATCCAGCGTCTCCGCGATCTCGCGCAACGCTAGCGCCGACAACTCGCCGGGACGCGCCAGGTTTTCCTCAAAACTCGCCAGAGCGCGCTCCGCCTGCTCCCCCGCCTGCGTGAGTTGATAGAGGTATTTCGGATGCAGATATTCTTCAATCGTCCTCGCCGAAACCACGTCGCGCGTGGCCACCAAATTCCCCCATCCACGCAGAGCCTCCAGACAGACCGCCACCCCTTCTTCCGTTGCGAGTTCCTCTGGGCGGCCCTCCACTTCGGATGCCAAAGTCTGAATATCACCGGGTCTGACCGCGATCTCAAAACGCTCCTTTGCCGACACGAACAGCCGCAGAATCGTCCGGTAAGCGTGCGCCTTGGGAGCCGCGAGATGATGAAAGACGCTGTGAATGCCATCCGACTCTGGAAGCGATGAATTGTCACCGTCTTGTAGGGGATTTTCCATGAAAGCCGCATGGAATTTGACCGGCACAGCGATGCAATCAAGTCTCGATAGCGTATAATCACAAGCCGGCGGGCCGCGATGGCCCCCTCGTGATGACACCCGCACCCGCAAAGGTAGCAAGCCCAGCACTCCGGACCGCAACACCTGAGAGATAATTTGAAAATGGGGGTTTGCCTAGTTTTGCACCATTTTGAAAAACGACAGCGAATGCTGATAAATCCATGGCTTTCGAGCGATTCGCTTGGCACGGCTTTGCAAGGATTTCCGTCGTTTTTTCGGCTGACCGTAGAAAACGACCGTAGAAATTGCTAGCCTGCTGCGGACGCGGGAATCCGCCGATTTAATTTGCCGCAATGCCGGCGGAATTGATATTCTGCTCGCGGATTTATGAGACAGATCTCTGGTGGTCGCAAAGGAGGAGTTGTGCTTTGGCTCACGGGGCTAAGCGGGGCCGGCAAGACCACGCTGGCGCGTGCCTTGGAAGAGGAACTGACCCGTGGATCGTTCATTGCCGGTGTACTCGATGGAGATGAGATTCGTCGTGGGCTCAGCGCCGATCTGGGATTCTCAAAAGTC